>JBJESB010000078.1:0-3346 GCA_051882575.1 Oscillospiraceae bacterium | reverse complement strand
TCACAGGACTACTTACAGGAACTTTTATTAGAGCTGAGTGACGGAAATATAATATATGTTGCGTATTATAAGGAAGACAATGCAGATAATATTATAGAAGGTGACAGTGTTAATGTGTATGGAACCTTTTATCAGACCAAGTCATATACCACTATATTAGGTGAAAATAAAACTGTTCCTCGCTTGTCTTGCGATTATGTTGACATAAAATAAGTGATATAGGAGTAATAGATGGAATACAAACCGCCATTTACAATAAATGATACTATAATAAATCTGCTTGCACAAGTCAGTGAGCTTGTCGGACAAGTGAGTGTATTGCATAAGGACAGTATCAGTCCGAGATTAAGACGAGAAAACCGAATAAAAACAATTCACTCATCCTTGGCAATTGAGCATAATTCACTGTCGTTGGAACAGGTAACGGCAGTGCTTAACGGCAAACGTGTTTTGGGCGCGCCGCAGGAAATCAAAGAGGTACAGAACGCGTATGAAGCATATGAGCTTATGCTGTCGCTTAATCCGCTTGATATTGAGGATTTATTAAAGGCTCATCGGCTAATGATGAATGATTTGGTAAAAGAAAACGGACGATTTAGGAGCGGCGGCGTAGGAGTTTTTGAAGGCGAAAAGCTTATTCATGCCGCACCGCCTGCCAACTATGTACCGCAGCTGATTGCGGATTTGTTTGAATGGTACAAGCAGTCAACGCTTCATATTTTGATAAAAAGCTGTGTATTTCATTATGAATTTGAATTCATACACCCATTTGCGGACGGCAACGGCAGAATGGGCAGAATGTGGCACACTCTTTTGCTAAGCCAATGGAATGAGCTGTTTGCATGGCTGCCGATTGAGGAACTGATACGGGAGCGTCAGCAGGAATACTATGATGCACTTGCGATTGCTGATCGTAACTCTGATTGTACCGGATTTGTTGAAATGATGATGAATATTATCCTTGACGCATTAACCGAACTTGACAAAAGCGACCAAGATACCGACCAAGTTAGCGACCAAGTTAAAGCATTGTTGGCGTGCATGGGTGATGATGAATTATCTGCGGCTCAGCTTATGGAACGGCTGGGATTATCACATCGCCCGACCTTCAGAAAAAATTATCTGCGTCCCGCGTTAGATAAGGGATTGATTGAAATGACAGCGCCGGATAAGCCGAATAGTAGGAATCAGAAGTATAGAAAAATATGCGATTTTGGTGTATAATATAAAAGTCGGAGCAATCTGATGTTAAAGGTAAGATTGAAAACAGTGTAAAAGCTGGGCGGTTATGCCACCCTTTTAACGATTTATATAAATCGAGTAACCACGAAAACTCAATGGTGTAAAGTGTGTCAATAGTCGCATGGTCATAAAAATTGAGGAAAATGAAGCAAAGAACTTTCAAAGTGCTAAAAGATTACATGGCAAACAAGCCTTCTCAAAAATCAATTTTGGGGAAGGTCTGAGATGTATTTAATATCTTAGCAACACTTAAACAGTGATTCGAAGTCAAGCTTGTTATGTCGGGTTAAATATTTTATCTGTGCATCGAGGTGAATATTGAAAGCGGCAATCATAGTGAAAAATGAAATATGTTTTTTCGTTTTATGATTCTTTTCAACGCCGTAATGATTCAATATTCGGTGATTCACACGTTCTGCGCAGGTACGCTGTTTGAATTTATCCTTCCATTCCGTCGTGCCGCGCGGAATACGTGTAAATAACCGTAAATCCCATTCCGGTTTGACATATACGGTTCTGCCGTAACCGGACGGAGAGCATTCGGATTTATGAGGACATGAATCAATCTTGCCGCAGGCAAGAGGGCAGCGGTATTTGATGCGGCACCTGTCCTTGTTAAAGCCCCAATTAACCATCGGTTTATTGCACTGACAAATAGGAATACCGTTTTCATTAACAGATAAAGACTCGGGATATTTAAAGTTCCCTTTGTTTGTCTTGTTTAAAGAGATAACAGCATTAATATCCCATTTATTGAGGAGCTTGTAAGTAGCATAATTATCAGAAGCGGCATCCGATAAAAAGGCGTTAACCTTTAAATTGGGATACAGCTCACGAAATTCTTGCAAAGCAACCACAGCAGAAACACTATCGTTTCTTCTCGCGTCAACGATTCTAAGGTACAAGGGCAAATCAACTTTTAAGTCGTTGTTGTAAGTCGATAAGAAATAACCCGTGTAGCCATAGAAGTAGACTTCTTGGCTGCTGTCCCAGCCCCAAGAGGCGTTTGGGTCTGAGAACCTGCGAGCGCAATCGCAGTTGTAGATGCCTTTAGCTTTACAGCTGCAAACGCGCTTGCCATAAGGAGAGGCATGAGTTTTTATGCAAGTACCATCACCGGCGAGGTCGAGTGAATCAGGAACAATCCCCAGGTCAACAGAAGCGGAAACACAGACATCAGCAAAAATGCGCTGAAGATACTTCTCGGGACGATTGGAAAAAGAGCGACCGCAAAGGATTTTATCAACCAATCTCTCAACGATATTAGGGTGCTTGTTTGGAAGCTTCTTGTTTTTGCCTATCTTCTTAGTAGGCTTACGCTTTTTAAGCTTGACACGAGGGTTTTCATCAATAGTAATCAAGCGATTGATGAGATCATAGTGAGAGGATACAGAAGGAACAGAGTCCTCATCAACCCCGATAAGAGTACGAAGAATAAAAGAGTTCTTAAGCTTAGGAACCCAATTATCGAGCTTAAAGCCAAGTTCATTCATAAGAATGAAGGAACGAAAAATCTCCGGCTGATTAAGAGCGGGTCTGCCGGTAGAGGAATACAAAGGAGAGATGATGCCTTTAAGTTTATCTAAATTAAGAATAAACAATTTAAGGGCAGAAGATTTGTATTCTTTAACAGTGTTGGGGTCAGCAGTTTTAAGGTTGCGAACAACAAACTGCTGATACCCGGCATGAGAACGCCAACATCCAAGCATGAAAATGCCACCTTTCAAAAAAAGATTTAGTGCGAAGCACTACCATCTCCATTTTGAAAGGGCTTTTGAAAAGTCAATTCGCAATATATACGAATTTCAAAAAGATATTTGTGCATTTTGCTATTGAGTTTTGGGGGTGAAGGTGTAATTATAACAAATAAAAAACAAGGAGTTACGGAACTTAAAGAGTTTCCGTGGTTACTCTACTTATATAACGGAGGTGTAACTTATGTCAGAAACGGTAAAGGAAAATAAACTGGATAAGGAAAAGGGAGACGTCAAGCAGCAGAACAGACACTATAATATAAAAAAGCAGGCATTGGGTCCCAACGGAAAGAGGTAATGACATGGCTAAACAGGGAATGAGACGTGAACGCTACGGTGATATCCACGGT
>JBJESB010000077.1:0-13617 GCA_051882575.1 Oscillospiraceae bacterium | reverse complement strand
ATTCTAAAAGCCATCTTCCTTTTTCGTGAAAGATGGCTTTTTCGACAGACTGAAATCCCGAAAGCCAAAACTTTCGGGATTTTGTTATTCCATATTCTTCTGCATATCCTCTGTGTCGAGGTAGTCCTCAATGTACTGCTTAATCAGCAGCTCGCGCGGGATAAACTCGTTGTATTTACCGCTTATTTCGCAGTTTTCGGGTATGTTGAAGGTGTACTTGTCCGCGCCCTCTGCTTTTATCAGGTCAAGCGCGGCGCAAAGCTCCGCAATGCCCATATCGGTGCGAACCTCAATGCACACGGGAATGTAGTGCGAGGCATACAGCGAAGCGTCCAGCCCCTTCTGTCGGAGCGCGTAGACCAGCGCCATTGCAGCGCGCGTTCCCACAAACGGGAACACCGCGAAAAGAGTATCGGAAATCGGCACAACCGAGCCGCTTGCCGAGAGCGTTGCCTGACGCATTTGCATACGGATTTCTTTCAGCCGCTTTTTTGCGCTTTCGTCAAGAAAGGCGTATTCGGTGTCGTCGCACAGCAGCTCCTTGATTTTCTTCATTACCTTGGTGTGAACATACTCGTTGCCGGTATCCAGCCACATATTCGCAGAGATTCCTTTGATGTGCTTAACAAGGATTCGGCGCTCTGTTTTGTCCAGCTCCACAACCTCCCACGCCTGACCCGCAAGCGCAAACTGCGATTTTTCGGGGAACGGCGACTGCACCGTGCCGATTTCCTCCCCGTTGCAGCGCACGGAGTATTCGTCGGGAACGGAGAACACCGCAAGAAACTCATAGTTGCTGACCGCCGCCTCGCCCTTGTCTCCTATCAGCAGACCGCCGTTTTCGCTGCGCTCCAGCTGACCGTTCTGCAACAGGTGGCGCAGCAGCTTAAGGTAATCGTCCTTGGTGATATGTCTGAACGGTCCGAGGGTCAGAATATACTTTGCAAGCTCCTTGGGGTCAACCTCGCCGCTTGCGGCAAGATGACTCATGGTCTGGTGATACAGCAGGCTGTACGGCAGCTTCGGCAGGAACATCGGCTCAATCCAGCGCTCGCCCGTGTACAGCAGTATCATGGCAATGCACATCACAAAGTCCCAGTTTATTTCCTTGTAGAATTCCATCGGTGGGAAGCTCAAATCGTGCTTGAATGCAAAGCGCATTTCCGCAGCACCCCCGCGTCTGCCGGTTCTGCCCAGCCGCTGAACAAGCCCCGAAACGGTAAGCGGGCAGCCTGTCTGTACAATCCGCTCAAGATGTCCGAGGTCGATTCCAAGCTCGAGAGTTACGGTTGCGCCCGTGCATACGGGAAGCTCGGAGGATTTCATGCGCTTTTCGGCAAACTCTCGCAGCGCGGGCGAAATGTTTGCATGGTGAACAAGGTAGCAGTCGGTCGCGCGGCGTTCCTCGGAGATTTTTTTCAGGTGCGCAATATTCGCCTCAACCTCGCCCTTTGAGTTGGAGAACAGAATACACCGCTTGTCGTGGGTGCTGTCGTAGAGATAATTATAGTAGTTCATCAGCAGTGACGGCGAATCGCTGTTCTGCACCTTTTCCTTGATTGGAAAATACCGTACCGAAAGCCGCAGTGTTCTGCTTTTTTCGGTGGTTACGGGCGTTATGCACCCGCGCCCCGTGCCCATGCAGAGCCATTCCTCGGCGTTTGCAGTGTCGCCAAGCGTTGCCGAAAGCCCTATTCTTCTCGGGTGAAATCCGATAAGCCGCGCAAGACGTTCCAGCAGGCACAGCAGCTGAAGTCCGCGGTCGTTATCCATAAAGTAATGCACCTCGTCTATGATTACAAAGCGCAGGTCGGAGAACAAGCGAAAGGTATTGCCGCTGTTGTGCATAAGCATGGATTCCAGCGATTCGGGCGTGGTCTGAATTATGCCCCGCGGGTTCTTCTGCACGCGCTTTTTTGCGCTTTGCGAAGCGTCGCCGTGCCATTTTGTAACGGGGATATCCGCTTCCTCCAGAAGCTCCTCAAGCCGCTCAAACTGGTCGTTGATAAGCGCTTTGAGCGGGCTTAGGTACAGCACTCCCACCGAAGCGGACGGATTTTCCCACAGGTGAGTAAGCACGGGCAAAAAAGCCGCCTCGGTTTTACCCGAGGCAGTTCCCGAGGACAGCAGAATATTCTCATCCGTATCAAAAACGGCTTCTGCGGCGGCTACCTGTATGCCGCGCAGCTCCTCCCACTTGTTGCGGTAGATGTAGTCCTGAATAAACGGTGCAAAGCGATAAAAAACATCCGACATTTTATGACCTCATTTTTGCGTAGTATTCCGTAACGAATTGCGTAAACCCTCTGCGCGGCATAATATGCTTTTCGGCTGCCGTGACCGAATCAAAAGGCACGGTATCCGCCATAAGCGCGATATCCGCAATATTCAGCAGCGGAATATCCATAGGGCTGTCGCCCGCGGAGATAATTGTGCCGTCAAAGCCCAGCCTTTCAAGCAGGCGCACAGCCGCTATGCCCTTATCCAGTTTTTGCGGGAGCACATACAGCTTTTGCCCTACGCAGAAAGTGCTTATTCTATCGGATGGGCAGGCGTTTCTCACCAGTTCCGGCGAACGCTCCGCGCAGAGCGTTTTGGTGAACAGAAAAAGCCCGTCAACCATGCGGATTTCAAAGCTTCTGTCGGGGTCGTGCTCCAGCGCCGCGCGGCAAGCCGAAAGCTCCGCGCTTACTTCTTCGGTAATGGCAAGAGAAGCCTCCGCCCACTGCCTGTCGGGGATTCCGTCAATCAGCAGATTGCCGCCGTTGTCGGTGAGCGCGTATTTCGGCGAGAAATTCGGGATATGTATGCGGCGGTATTGCTCAATGCTGCGCGTTGTTACGGGGATGATTCCGGAAAGCGTCGGCAGAAGCTCTGCCTGTTTTGAGGTTACGCAGCTGATTGGAACGCCGTCCTTGTATTCGCATATAATATCGTCTGCGGATTTTTGCGAAGCCGAGAAAATCAGCGTTCCGTCAAGGTCGGTGAGAAGAATGGTATCGGAGCTGCGCCTGCTGCTTTGCAGCGGATTATTATTCAATATTTCTTCAGACATCGCTCATCGCCTTTATAATTCCGCACGAGTGATAGTACCGCAGAGGGTATTCCCGCACCTCGACGCCCTTTTCACGCGCAAGCTCGATAAGGTGGCGGGTGAGCGGGCTGTTGAAATCGCGCACCAGAATAAGCTCGGGGATTCGCCGCAGCAGTACGCGCGTTGTTTCGCCGATACCGGGCTTAACAAGACCAATGCTGCTTACGCGGAACTTACGCGCAAGCTCCTGCGCCTCGGCGTAGCCCTCGCCGTTTGCAGGTGCGGGCAGCACGGATTCTTCAAATGTCATCTCGCGCTCGATTGCCTCAATGAACTGATAGGTGCGGTCCTTTGCGGCAAGCTCGCCGAAATAAGCCGCGCCGTGGTAATCGCTGCCGTCAAGAATATCACCGTACAGCACCGTGCGGCTGAACAGTCCCGAAACCACGCTGTTAAGACAGGAACATGGAATGAACATATCCTCGTGAGTACCGCATATCTCGCATAAGCCCGCAGGGTCGGCAAGCACGGCAAGGTCGGCTGAAATATCAACCCCCAAAGCCGCCACCGCCTCGCGCAAAGTCCGCAGAATAGTCCCCTTGCCTGTCCAGCCGTCGATAAACTGAATCTGCTGCGGCGCATAGCGCGCAAGAATGTACCGCATTGCGCAGCGGTCGATTCCCCTGCCGTTTATCAGCGATATTGAGTAATGCTCTGCCTCAACGCCGTATTTTGTCTTGATATACCGCTTAATCAGCACTCCGACCGGAGTTCCCGCGCGGGCGATTGAAACCAGCACGGGTCTGCCGTTTCTGCGGCGCATGATTTCATCCGAAACAGCGCAGACTGCGTCTGCAACAGGCTTTGCCCAGAGCTTAAGTCCGTTTTCGTATTCGCGGATGTATGCGGGTGAAGGCTCGTACTCGGCAGGCAGCAGCTCGCTGTAATGGATTCCGCTTTGAATAAGCGGCTCGCGCTTTGCGGCGGGCAGCGGCTCCATTGTGCCGGTTATGTCTTTCAGCAAAATATCGCAGTCCTCGCGGCAGTAGGAGGTTTTCATGGAACGCCCGCCGTAAAACAGCACAAATACCCGCTCACCGCCCGCTGCCGCGCAAAGCCGCTCCATTGCCTGCTGCGACGGGCAGCGCGCGTCGGTGAAGATAATGCTGACAGCGCAGGGCTTGGTGTTATAAAGATACACCGTACGCTCATCATCATACAGGCTGATTAGCCTTGCACGGCTGAAAATCGGATAATCGCTGCTTTTGTCGCAGGGCAGCATTGGACTTCGTGTTACAGAATGAACCTCTACATCCGCGCCGCTTTTTTCCAGCATTTCGCCCAGTATAATCGGAGGATAGCAGAATTCCTCCGTGCCGATAATTTCAATACTGTCCCCGCTTTTTATCAGCGGAAGAAGCTCATCGGCAAAGCGGGTACACTGTGCGCGGCATTCTGCAATATATTCTTCGGCGCAGACGCCTGCGCGTATTTCGGCGCAAGCCGCGCCCGTAAACACCCTGTCGTATGACCGCGCAGAAAGCTCTCTGTCGGGGATGAAATTATCGGGTATGGTGCGATTGATTACGGTGTGGTCGGAAAGCGTGACAAGGGCTATTCCGTTTTCGCTGAAATTCCTGCGGGTTTCCTCCGAGGCTATAAACGCAGCGGCAAAAAACTCGCAGCCCGACGAAACAAGCGGCTGAAGCTTGTTTTTAAGTGAAACGGCGGTTTTGCCGGTGGTAAATTCGTCATCCACAATCACAATCTGCTCTGCGCTTTTTATCTCGTTGAGCCTGAACAGGCTTAAAAGGTGCTTTTTGGCGTGGCTGTGGCTCTCCTCAAACTCAAGGCAGTTCTGCGTGATGTAGGGGTATTCCTCGCGCGTGGTGCAGATAAGCGTGCAATCGGCGAAAAACTCCGAAACCGCCGTACCTACCGCTGTGGCGGTTTCCGAAAAAGCCACGACTACGGTGCGCCTGCCGCGCAGATTATCGCCGAACCTACCGCCGAGTCTTCGCATATATTCATGCGCCGCAGAGGGCTTTGCGGGATAGTGCTTTGCCTGAAGTGTGTTGATGATTATAAAATCACGGTTGGGATTGTTCTCGCGCTTTGCCAGAAAAAAGGCTGGTGTAATAGGCATGATTTACGGCAATGTCCTTTCAAGAGGAATAACCTCTCCGTCTCTTAGCATCCATAAGTAGTCCTCGGGGCAGTTTATCGGTCTCGGAACAGCAATTCCGCTGCCGAAAAGCTTGTCAAGGTGGTGGCTGTCCGAGCCGCCCGTTTTGATAAGCCCGTACATATCCGCGTAAAGATTCGCCCTTTGGTTGAACATGGAATTGTGCGGGTGGCTGCCGTTTACGGTTTCCACCGCGTCAACATCGTCGGGGTAAAGATTGATGTGATGAATATAGTCGTACAGACGGAACGGGTGCGCCTGTACTACAATTCCGCCCTGCTTTCTTATCGTGCGGAAGCATACGCGCTCATCCTCGCACATCAGCAGAAATTCGTTCTGCTTCATCCATTCCTTGCTCATGTTGTATATCAGAATGTCAGCTCCGAACTTGGTGGTGTATTCAAAGCCGAACCACACCTTCAGCCCTATTTCGTCGCCGACTTCCTTTGCATGCTCGTAGCCCAGCCACAGCCTGTCAACGCGCTCCGCCCACGGGAGATTGCGCGGAACTGCGGTGTTGGCATTGAAAAAGTGGTCGGTTACAAAAATACCGTCGTAGCCAAGCTCCTTGTGTGCGCGTGCCATTTCGGCTCCCGTGGCGCTTGCGCAGGCGCTGCCCTCGGCGGTATGAAGATGGGTTTCGTATTTATACATTTTCATTTTTGCGGCGTCCTTTCTCTTGTGCCGGAATATACAATGCGGCAGTATATATTCTAGCATAACTTATAGTTTTTTTCAAGTGCCGAAAAGGCTCAATCTGTAAAATAATTGTCAGTTTCAGGCAGAAAAAACTCCGCGCTGTGCTTATCAATAAACTATACGGATTTTTTATCGCATTTTTAGTCGAAATACTACTTGCAAAAAAAAATCGGTAGTGGTATAATAAATAAGATATTATTATAATTGTGTTCGGCAGAAGGTTTGGCGTAATTTGTGCGGCGGAACACTCGAAAGGAAGGAAAAAGTCACATGGCTACAAAATACATTTTTGTAACGGGCGGCGTTGTATCGGGTCTCGGAAAGGGCATTACGGCGGCTTCTCTGGGCAGATTGCTCAAAATGCGCGGCTATAAGGTTACAATCCAGAAATTCGACCCGTATATAAATGTTGACCCCGGCACGATGAGCCCATATCAGCACGGCGAGGTTTTCGTCACCGACGACGGCGCTGAAACCGACCTCGACCTCGGTCATTACGAGCGCTTTATTGATGAAAACCTGTCCGTAAACAGCAACGTTACCACCGGTAAGATTTACTGGACAGTACTCAACAAGGAGCGCCGCGGCGACTATCTGGGCGGTACCGTGCAGGTAATCCCCCATGTTACCAACGAGATTAAGGAGCGTATTTTCCGCGTGGCAAACAGCGGCAACGAAACCGCAGATGTTGTAATCACCGAAATCGGCGGTACTGTCGGAGATATCGAGTCCACGCCGTTCCTTGAGGCTATTCGTCAGGTAAGCACGGATGTGGGCAGAGAGAATGTAATGTACATCCATGTTACACTGCTTCCGTTCATTTCGGGCAGCAACGAGCTTAAGACAAAGCCCACGCAGCACAGCGTAAAGGAGCTGCTTTCAATCGGCATTCAGCCTACCGTTCTGGTGCTGCGCAGCGACTGCGAGATTCCGCAGGAGATGATGGAGAAGGTTGCAAGCTTCTGCAATGTACGCAAGGAGGATGTAATCCCGAATCTTACCGCGTCGTCGCTGTATGCCGTTCCGCTGATGCTGGAAAAGGCAGGGCTTGCACACGCGGCATGCCGCCACCTTGGTCTGGAGGACAGAAAGCCCGACCTTACCGAGTGGGAAAACATGGTGCACATGCAGGAGAACGCCACAAAGCCGCTTAACATTGCGCTGGTAGGCAAGTATGCGTCTCTTCCCGACGCGTACATCTCGGTTATGGAATCCATTCGCCACGCAGGCGCGGCAAACGGCGCTGATGTCAAGATTAACCTCATAAACTCCGAGGAAGTTACCGCCCAAACCGCCGAGGAGCTGCTTGGTGACGCAGACGGTATCGTTGTTCCGGGCGGATTCGGCGACAGAGGCATTGAGGGCAAGGTCGAGGCTGCGCGCTATGCAAGAGAGCACAAGAAGCCGTATCTGGGTCTTTGCCTTGGTATGCAGATTGCGGTAATCGAGTTTGCGAGAAATGTTGCGGGGCTGGAGGGAGCAAACTCCGGCGAGTTCGGCAATTTCAAGTACAATGTTATTGATATCATGCCCGACCAGAAGGGTGTTGATTTAGGCGGCACAATGCGTCTTGGTCTGTACCCCTGCAAGCTGGCAGAGGGTTCAATCTCACGCGAGGTTTACGCTGACGAGCTGGTTTACGAGCGTCACCGTCACCGCTATGAATTCAACAACGCATTCCGTGAGCAGCTTGCCGAAAAGGGTCTTAAATTTGCGGGTCTTTCGCCCGACGGCAAGCTTGTTGAGATTGTGGAGCTTCCTAAAGAGATGCACCCGTGGTTTGTTGCGGTGCAGTTCCACCCCGAGTTCAAGTCGCGCCCCAATCGCCCGCACCCGCTTTTCAACGATTTTGTAAAAAATTCGCTGGAGCTTAAGAAGTAATACCGTTTAACACAACGCCCGACATTTGCATCGGGCGTTTATGGTATTTGCGAAAGATTTCGGAAATATAATAAAAGGAGAACTATTATGGGAAAGAGCAATTTCTATGATAACCGCGAGCTTTCGTGGCTCAAATTCAACGAGCGTGTGCTTGAAGAAGCGCGCGACAAGAGCACCCCGCTGTTTGAGCGTTTAAGGTTTGTTCAGATTTTCTGCTCAAACCTTGACGAGTTCTTTATGATACGCGTAGGCAGCCTGTACGACCGAATGATGTGCGACGGCAAAAGCCGTGAAAACAAGACCAACATGACCGCCAAAGAGCAGCTTGACGAAATAGCAAAGTGCGTAAAAACCCTGCTGCCCGTTAAAGACGCAGCATACGCGGAAATTATGCAGGGGCTTGTGCAGTACGGCGTTGAACACGCTGATTTGTCCGCGCTGACGCCCGAGGAGGATGCGTTTCTTAAGGCGTATTTCAACCGCGAGATAAAGCATCAGCTGTTTGCGGGCGTGGTTGACAAAAAACACCCCGTTCCGTTTTTGAAGAGCGGTGAGATTTACGTCGGCGTTGCGCTGCGCAAAAAGGACGACGCAAACGGCAAGGTGACTTTCGGTATACTCCCCGCGTCGGAGAATTTTCCGAGGGTAATCAAGCTGCCGGGCAGCGGGAAGTTTGTGCTGTGCGAGGAAGTAATCTGCAGATACGCAGGGCTTGTATTCAGCAATTTTGAGGTGAAGTCCAGCTGTATTTTCCGCGTAACACGCAACGCCGACCTTGCCATTGACGAGGGCTTGTTCGACCATGATGTTGATTTCCGCGACATTATGAGCAGGCTTGTTAAAAAGCGCAAAAAGCTCCAGCCCGTGCGCGTTGAGTTTTACGGTGAGCCTACACAGGAAGCCGTTTCTATTATTTCCAAGACGCTGCATATTAAGGATAATTTTGTGTTCAAGCAGAAAAGCCCGCTTACAATGGGCTTTATGAGCGCAATTGAGCGTAAGCTTGAAAAGATTACGGAGCTGTTCTTTGAGCCGCTTACTCCGCAGCGCTCGCCGATGATTGAGCCGGGAGTATCGCTTATCAGCCAGATTCAGCGGCGCGATATCCTTTTGAGCTACCCCTACGAGAATATAAATCAGTTTATTCGCCTGCTTGAAGAAGCCGCTGACGCTCCCGAGGTAAGCTCAATCAAGATTACGCTTTACCGCGTTGCGCGCGACAGTAAGATAATCAACGCGCTTATACGCGCCGCCGAAAACGGCAAGGATGTGCTTGCGCTTGTGGAGCTTCGTGCAAGATTTGACGAGGAGAACAATATCGGCTGGTCAAAGCAGCTTGAGGAAGCGGGCGTTACCGTAATCTACGGTCTGGAGGAGCTTAAGGTGCATTCCAAGCTGCTGCTGATAACGCTGCGCGACGGCAATGATATTAGCTATATCACGCAGGTAGGCACGGGCAACTACAACGAGCGCACCTCAAAGCTGTACACAGACCTTACACTGATGACCGCCGACCGTGATTTCGGCTCGGATGCTTCGGTGGTATTCAATGCGCTTTCGGTGGGCAACACGGTTGAAAGCACCAACAAGCTGCTGGTTGCGCCAAAGGGCTTAAAGAGCCGCATTGTAGAGCTTATCGACAATGAGATTACCTACGGCAGCGACGGCTACATAGGCATTAAGATGAATTCGCTGACCGACAAGGACCTTATCGAAAAGCTGGCGGAGGCAAGCCGCGCGGGAGTTAAAATAGACCTTGTTATCAGAGGTATCTGCTGTCTGGTTGCGGGCGTTGAGGGTGAAACCGAGAACATCCGCGTAATCTCAATCGTCGGCAGATTCCTTGAGCACAGCAGAATTTATATTTTCGGCAAGAACGAGCGCCGCCGCGTGTACATTTCCAGTGCGGACTTTATGACGCGCAACACCGAGCGCCGCGTTGAGGTTGCAGCGCCGGTTCTTGATAAGGACCTTGCGCAGCGCATTGCGGGAATATTTGATGTAATGCTGACCGACAATACCAAAGCGCGCGAGCAGGGCTCCGACGGCATTTACAGGAGAGTACAGCGCGGCAACGAGGTTCCTATGAATGCGCAGCAGTACTTCTACAAGCAGGCTTACAAGGCTGCCGAGGAAGCCCCCGAGCCTGCGCCCGCTGCAAAATCCGCCGCGCCGATAAAGGTTAAAATCAGAAGAAAGAGCGGCTCAAAGAACGACCCCTCAAAGAGGTAAGCTATGTTTAATATTCTGGTTGTGGATGACAACGCAAATATTCGCAGACTTTACGAATATACCCTTGAAAAAAGCGGATACAAACCGTACTCCGCAGGTGATGGCAAGCAGGCGCTGGAGCTGCTGGAAAGCACACATATCGACCTTATTATTCTTGACCTGATGATGCCCGAAATGGACGGCTATACCTTTCTGGAAACGATAAGGGACAGCGGCTGCGATATGCCGGTGCTGATAATTACCGCGCTTGATTCGCACGATAATGTCGTAAAGGGCTTTACGCTGGGAACGGATGATTTTATGGCAAAGCCCGTTGACGAGGCGGAGATGCTGCTGCGTATAAAGGCTTTGCTGCGCCGCGCGAAAATTGCGGAGGAGCAGCGCCTTACAATTGGCTCAACAGAGCTGATTTATGATTCGTTCACGGTGATTTGGAACGGTCAGTCGGTGACGCTGCCGAAAAAGGAATTTCAGATTCTGTTCAAGCTGCTGTCGTTCCCGAACAAAACCTTCACCCGCGCGAATATTATGGAGGAATTCTGGGAAATGGACAGCGACAGCGAAGCGCGTACGGTTGATGTGCATATCAATCGCCTGCGCGAGCGCTTCAAGGACAACGAGGATTTCAGCATAGTGACCGTGCGTGGTCTGGGCTACAAGGCGGTAAAGAAAGAGGCTGACCGATGAAGCAGAAAAAAGCGGGTCTGTTTTCGCGTACCAATGCGCTTAGCTTAAAATTAAGCCTGCTGGTGCTTATAGTGCTGGTCGCCGCTGAAGCGCTGACATTTACAGCGCGGCTTGTAATCGACTTTATTGCCGACGGAACATCCGATACAAGCCAGGTGCTGGGCTCGGTGATTTCAAGTATTATAATCGGTTCGCTGCTGGCGATTATTGCGGGCAATATTTTTCTGCGCCCGCTGGCGGCGCTTATCAGGGAAACAAAAAAAGCAGCATCGGGTGATTTTTCCGCCCATGTTGACATAGGCTGGAGCGAAAAGCATACCGTGCGCGAGGTATATGAGCTGATTGAGGCGTTTAACGGCATGACCAGCGAGCTTGCGGGCATTGAGATGTTCCGCAAGGATTTTATCTCGAATTTCTCGCATGAGTTCAAAACCCCGCTGGTATCCATCAGGGGCTTTGCAAAGCAGTTTCGCGACGGTGGGCTTACTCCCGAGCAGCAGCGCGAATTTGCGCAGATAATACTGGATGAAACAGAGTATCTGTCGGTGCTTTCCGCAAATACACTGCTGCTTACCAATCTTGAAAACCGCGACATTGTAACCGAGCGGGAGCTTTTCTCGCTTGATGAGCAGCTGCGCAGCTGTATGCTTATGCTGGAGCCGCAGTGGAGCGCAAAGGATATCGAGCTGGATATGGATTTGGAATCCGTGGAATATTTCTGGAACGAGCAGACGCTGGCTCATGTCTGGGCGAATCTGTTTGACAATGCGGTGAAATTTACGCCAAACGGCGGCAGTATCAGAGTTGTCTGCAAAAAAGAGGGCGGCGGTGTTATCGTTACAGTCAGCGACAGCGGCAAGGGAATATCGCCCGAGGCGCTGCCGCACATTTTTGAGAAATTCTATCAGGCGGACAGCTCACACGCGACAAATGGCAATGGGCTGGGGCTTGCGCTGGTGTACAGAATTATTCAGCTGGCAGGCGGAACAATAACCGCCGAAAGCCCCGAATCGGGCGGCGCGGTTTTTACTGTCAGGCTGCCGCTGCGCAAGCAGGTTTGATTTTGGCGAAAGGATTATATCATGGCAGATTTTTTTCTCGGTGTACCCGACAGGCTGGAGCTTTTCGGCGGGCTGCATATTGCGATTTCGGTAATATTTCTGCTGATTGCGGCGCTGCTGTTCTGCTTTGGGAAAAAGCTGCGCGGGTATGGCAATAAACGGGCGGTACGCATTGCAATGGCGTCGCTGCTTGCACTGAATATGATTCTTCATTACGGCTCGAGAATTGTGCTGGGAATATGGAGTGTTGAGGGCGACCTGCCGCTTCATATCTGCTATGTAACGAACTTTGCGATGATATACATTCTGCTCACCGATAACAAAAATGACCTGTACAAGTATTTCTATTACTTTACATATATCGGTCCACTGCCCGCGATAATCTGGCCCGACCTTGATTACAGCTGGCAGAGCTATATTTTCTGGCATTTTATCATAAGCCACCATATTATGCTGCTTATCAGCCTGTACAGCCTTATTGTGCTGGAATACAAGGTCAATCTTAAAAGTATGCTGCCAGCGTTTGTTGTGGGGAATCTTTACATTGCGGCGGTAGCGGGGCTAAATCAGCTTTTGGGAACAAACTACATTATGATAACCGAGCTGCCCGACCAGCTTTACGAGATATATCCGTTTCTTGAGCTGCTGCCGCCGATTTTCTGGCTGGAGCTTGTGGGCGCGCTGGCAATGCTGCTGGCATATCTTCCGGCATACATTCATAACAGAAAGCGCAGGAGGGAGCAGGCATGACAAGGATGATAATGCGAATAACGGGCGCTGCGCTGGGGCTTGCGTCCATTGCAGCAGTTATTACAGATTTTTCCCGAATCTCCGCAGCGGAGATAATTCTCTGCGCGGCAGCGCTTATTGCGGGCGCTGTGCTTTTTGTGATTGCTTCCAAGCCCGCCGCACATCCGCCGGAGCCTCCCAAGCCCGATGCGCTTTTTGAGGAAAACGAGCAGCTGCGCAAGCGTCTTGCCGAGAGCAGCGCTGCGCTGGACGGTCTGCGGGGCTACATAGCGGAGCTGCTGCCGCATCAGGGCGGCAGCTTTCGCGAAAGCTATGTGCTGTTAGGCATGGAGTTTACCCCCAAGCAGCTTATGGACAAGCTCAACGAGCTTACGGAAGCCGAGCTTGCCGAACGTGGTCTGGATTTTTCGATTGATATATCGCCTTCGCTGCCCGAAAGACTTTGCGGTGATATGCCAAGACTTTCGCTTGCGGTCTGCGGGATGATATCTGCAGCGGCGGCGCGTATGGAAAGCGGGCTGATTTCGCTGGAAATTCTCTCGGCGGGCGGGGAAAGAATGGAGCTGCGTGTTTCGGATACGGGCAGGCAACTTTCTCGCGGTACTCTTGAGGCGGCGATTATGGGGCAATTCCCCGAAGATTACAGCTACGCTGCGCGCACGGCTGAAATCATGCACGGAGAATTAAGGCTGCGCAACACAAGCAAGGGCGTTTCGGCGTCGCTGACGGTGCTTGTGAACTTTGTTGCAGCCGAATCCGACGCGCGGCGGAATATCGGAGTGTAACAAGCGACACGGAAAGACAGAATTTATTAGAAAATCTGCAATATATCTATTGAATTTTTTCTGAAATAATGTTACAATAAGCATAGGGCAATACCGCACAAAGATTGTGCGCATATTGCGCGGACAGATTTTTCGTCAGATTGTACAAAAAAGACGCAGGCGGGCTAGTCTGTCGGTCAACCCCTCTGTCACTTCGAGCGTAAGGCGAAGCCGTCGCCTAGACACGCTCCCCCAGCAGGGGGAGACCTCGCCCGTCAAGGAATTTTTGGGCGATATGACGGAAAAGATGCAAGCAAGATGCGT
>JBJESB010000076.1:0-3381 GCA_051882575.1 Oscillospiraceae bacterium | reverse complement strand
ACGATATACGACGCAGAGGACGAAACAAAGGTGTTCAACACGCTGGATATAACAGGCGAGCCAACTATTGCCGCAGCATCGGAAATATGTTACTTTGCTGACGGAACGGAGCTTATACCTAAAACGACTTGGCTTTCGTCCTCTTATGTCGGAAACACATACAGCGCACTTGACAGTACCTCTATTGCGAAATATCGGCAGACGGTTATTTCACGGATCTCACTTTCCGGATACCATGCCGAGTATGTGGAAAGCCTATCAAGCATTGATATTATATCCGAAAGCAATACCTCAAATTATGAGGCTATCAAGAGCTTTCTCGGCGACAGAGCATTTGTGGAAAACTGCTTGCAGACACTCTTTCCACGGCTGAAATATGAGGACTTTGCGGACGGAAAGTACAAGATAGCCTTTGAGCCTATTGCGTATTTTCGATATGACGGTCTGAACTGGGCGCTTACCGCAACGGAGTGTGCGCTGCTTAACCACTACGATAAAGTCACATACTCGGCAGCTTGGAATAGCACGAACAACCTCCGCGCATTAGTCGGAACGCTCACGCACTCGGAACTGCCGAGAGCCGCATTTTTGCAGGCAACAGACCTCGGTGTATCTGTTTATTCACCCTCGGATAATGATTATTACAACGGGAACAGCAAGTACAATTCCGATGAATGTATCATAAGGTGTATGGGTATAGGAATTATCGGTGCAGAACCGCCGCCCGAAGAAGATTTGCCCGATGGAGAAGAAATTGCTGAGTACCATACGGACACCTATGTCTATACCTCGTTTACTTTCTATAATAATAAGGACAAGGACTACTACGGCTATAAATTCTCTATCTACGACAGCGACGGTAATCTCCCGCTTATATCCAGCAAAGCGACCTATCTCGGCGACGGAGAATATGGCTCACCCTATACCGATACTTATATGAAGCCTACAAGCTCTGTTTCGGTGTATGAATGGGACGAGGTAAACGACAAGTACAAGCTGGTAAAGCGCGTTAAGGACGGAGATACCGTGGGAACAGGCGCACGGGTAAACTACTCTGTCAAAAGCACAGCCGGCAGAACCCTCGCGTCCGGTACTGTCAATGTAAGCTGTCCCTCGCAGGAGGAAGCTATGGGCTATTTCAAGTGGCATACTCCCACAACGGCGCAGGACGTTATCATCACGATAACCTCGCCCGACGGCGCTTTCAAAGACAAGGATAAACAGACCGTAAGCAGCATTGTCATAAATGCGAAGATAGCAAAGGTTGAAGAAAAGACGCCGCCCGACCCAAAGGTTACAGACACACGTCCCTCTTGGTGGAAGAATTACGGCACAAGCTCCATTGAGAAGAACATATCCTCTTATGCTCCGAAAGAAGATATAACCGAACTTTCATGGACAGAGTGGGTATATGATTGGGGGCAGGATAGCTGGTCTACCTCAACCGGCAGCTATGATTATTACGGCTGCTATTACGAATATCAGACAGCCACCGGGCGATGGCGTGAGAAAAAAATACAGAGGGCAGTTTATATTGACGGAGCTTACGAGGTAACATACACCGTGCGG
This sequence comes from Oscillospiraceae bacterium, assembly GCA_051882575.1. Classification (GTDB taxonomy): domain Bacteria; phylum Bacillota; class Clostridia; order Oscillospirales; family Ruminococcaceae; genus CAG-115. The sequence continues at coordinate 1,812 of JBJESB010000076.1, read as the reverse complement.
CTCTCCGCAGATATGACTGTATCTCCATCTCCGTATTGCTACACAGCGACAGGCAGCGACGGCGCTTGGAAAATGAAATCCGGCTACGGGATAAACATATCCGTTACCACGGATATTGACGGCGATACAAGCTATTGCACCAACGCTCAGAAGGTCAATGTCCTTTTCCCCGAATTCAATTTCAACAGGCAGAGTACCGCAAAATACAACCGCCTGCTTGAAAAAGTCGGCAGCGAATTTCAGTTTAAGGTCAATCCTTACAGCACTTACAATGACCGCACACATTTTACGCCGATATGGTATCCCGACAACACACCATACCGTGTATATGCGGAGGTGTTTGATGTGTGGTGTCCTGCCGGTCAGTTGTCAATACGGCTTGTCGATGACAGCATACGGATAAAAGGAAATGTCTATGACGATTGGCATATAGCACCCGTTCTGCCGTAATCGGCTTGACTATCTCCGCCGAATGTGTTATACTAAATCATAAGGAAGGTGATAGTCGATGAAAACATATACCATTATCGCCGGCGTTAACGGAGTCGGAAAAAGCAGCTTAACGGGTGTTCTCGCAAGAGATACCGACTCTCTCGGCAGTATTATAGATACAGACAGCATAACCCGTCAAAAAAACGGCAACAAGATAGATGGTGCAAGAGAGGCTGTTCGCCGCATAAATATGTGCCTTGAAAACGGTCTGAATTTCACACAGGAAACCACTCTTTCGGGTTACAGAACGCTGCGTACCATAAAGACCGCAAGAGAGCTGAATTACCGTATCCGTTTATATTATGTTGCGGTTGAAAGCGCAGATGAAAGTGTTCGCCGCATCGCCAACCGTGTGCAGAAAGGCGGACACGATATTCCCACCGAGGACGTTATCCGCAGGTTTTCTCACCGCTTTGACGATCTCCTTAAAATTCTTCCGTATTGCGACTCGGCGCAGTTTTATGACAATGAAAACGGCTTTGTCTGCGTAGCGGAATATCTGAACGGAGAAATAAAGCGAATAGGCGACTATGCTCCTGAGTGGCTCAGTGAACTTCAGGGAAGATTTGCCGAGCAGAATTTCTTTGAGTCCTGCGAACACTCCGAGGACGAAGAAGAACTGTAATAGCACCGAATTATTAGGGAACTTACAACTGAATAACTAAGGGCGTTTGTATAGCATACTTACGCCCTATTTTTATAGGCACGATTTTTGAGAAAGAATCGTGCCTTTTTCTGTTTATGGAGGAAAACAAAATGGCAGTTACAACAGGAAAGATATGCGATTTTTCATTCTATGTGTTAAGTCACGAACCGGGTGGGACACCCTCAACAATCTATGAGCCGTTCGCCGGAAAACTGTCGCTTGATGAGGCGATGGAACTTTTCAAGGAGAGAAATGCCCACAGCCCCGAACACATACTCATTCTGCTCGGTGTTGATTACACCGTACACAAGGACGCTGCTCACCTTTATGGGGGACGGTTCGGTGTTGGCGCAGTAGACATCGTCAAGCGCAGTAACGGCGAAATAAAGCTGCTCGAAGATTACAAGAGCGATGACGTTTCCATGAACGAGGCGCTTATCTGCAATAACGCTGTCGGTAAGCTAACCCAATTTGTTGATGAACAGCGTAATCAGACCATCGTTAAGGAAACCGTTGTGACAGAGGAAACCGTTACAGAAGAAGCTGAATTATGAAACGAAACACAAGAAACTGCCGCGAGGATATTGCCGAGGAAACGCTGATTAAACCAAATTCGCCACGCTCAAACCCGCATACTCGCGCGGCTGAATTTGGTACGCTTCGCTTTAATCAGC
>JBJESB010000075.1:141-13991 GCA_051882575.1 Oscillospiraceae bacterium | reverse complement strand
TTTCTGCAATAAGCACCGACGGCAGCAGCGTAACGCTCACTTGGAACAAGGTAACAGGCGCTACAAGCTACCGCATTTATCGTGCTGACAGCGCAACAGGCACAAAGACCCTGCTCAAAGCTGTGACTACTGCAACATTTACCGATACAACGGTAACAGCAGGTGATACTTACTACTACTTTGTAGCTGCGTATGATTCCGTCAACAAGAAGCTCAGCGCATATTCCGCAGCAAAGAGCATTAAGGTTGAAACACCTCTTGCTGCTCCTGCAATCTCCGTAATCAGCAGCGACGGAAGCAGCGTAACTCTCACTTGGAACAAGGTAACAGGCGCAACCAGCTACCGCATTTACCGCGCAGAAAGCGCAACAGGCGCAAAGACTCTGCTCAAAGCAGTAACTACTGCAACATTTACCGATACAACGGTAACAGCAGGCAAGACTTATTACTACTTCGTTGCGGCTTACGATTCCACAACAGGCAGACTCAGCGCATTCTCGGCGGCTAAGTGTATTACCGTATAAGCTAATGGTTTGACACGACAAACTAACTAATAGAAAACTCCGGTTGCAATAGCAGCCGGAGTTTTTAATTTTTATATCATAATTTATTCTGAAATAGCACGAAAGCATACAAGTCATGCTGATATTCTTGTAAATAGCACTTGAAAAATCTTTGCAAAAGTGATACAATATATTTGTATGTTATTATCACCGCAAAGGAAGGTCACAAATATGAAACTTGGCATGGTAGGTCTGCCGAATGTAGGCAAAAGTACACTATTTAACGCGCTGACAAACGCAGGCGCAGAATCCGCAAACTATCCGTTCTGCACCATTGAGCCGAATGTCGGCATAGTATCCGTTCCCGACGAGCGTCTTGATGTTCTGGCGCAGATGTACAAGCCCGAGAAATTCACTCCCGCAACACTTGAATTTGTAGATATCGCAGGTCTTGTAAAGGGTGCGTCAAAGGGCGAGGGTCTTGGCAACAAGTTCCTTTCAAACATCCGCGAGGTTGATGCAATCGTTCATGTTGTTCGCTGCTTTGAGGATGACAACATCATTCATGTTGACGGCAGCATTGGCGCAGCGCGCGATATCGAAACCATAAACCTTGAGCTTATCTTCTCCGACCTTGAAATTCTTGAGCGCCGTATCGACCGCGCAAAGAAAGCCCTCAAAGGCGACAAGAGTATGCAGAAAGAGGTTGATTTCTTCGAGGCGCTGAAGGCTCACCTTGAAAACGGAAAATCCGCGCGCAGCTACGATTTTTCCGATGAAGAGCGCCTTATGCTGCGCGATACGCCGCTGCTTTCAAACAAGCCCGTAATTTACGCCGCTAATCTCTCCGAGGCGGATTTCACCGGCGATATAAACAGCAACACACAGTACAGGGCTGTCTGCGAGATTGCCGCTGAGGAACACGCCGAGGTACTTCCGATATGTGCGCAGATAGAGGCTGAAATGTCCGATATGGATGACGAGGACAAGGCGATGTTCCTTGCTGATATGCATCTTGAAAGCTCGGGTCTGGCGCGAATTATCAAAACCGGCTATAAGCTGCTGGGACTTATCTCCTACCTCACTGCAGGCCCGCAGGAGGTACGCGCGTGGACAATAACCAACGGAACAAAAGCCCCGCAGGCAGCAGGCAAAATTCACACCGATTTTGAAAAGGGCTTTATCCGCGCCGAGATTGTCGCATTTGACGACCTTGTAGCCTGCGGCTCTATGACCGCAGCAAAGGAGAAAGGTCTGGTGCGGCTGGAGGGCAAGGATTATGTAATGCACGACGGCGACGTTACACTATTCAGATTCAACGTTTAATCGGGAGGAACAATGAACAAGGTTCATCGCGGCAGAAATCAGAATCGCCCGAAGGTCTATGCGCTTTTTGCGGCGCAGGTAATAGTGGGTGTAATGCCTGTTCTGCTGCTGTTAGCTTTTGTGTTTTTTAAGCTGTATGAGCAGAAAATTATCGCATTGGTGTTCATAATACTGATGTTTTTGTGCAATACCGCGTTCTTCTTTCTTGCGCGAAAGTATGCTGTAATAAATTCGGGCATACACGGCGAGCGCAGCTTGTTTAAGGCGGTAAAAAAGCTGCGCGGTACAAATTATGTTTTCTGCAATCTGCCGGTACGCTACAAGCGCGGCCGCTCCGAGCTTGATATGATGCTGATTATGCACACGGGCGTGTTGATTATTGAGGTTAAAAATCACAGCGGTACAATTTCAGGCAGCTGGAAGGATGATAAATGGATACAGCGCAAGTACTACCGCGACGGCAAGATTACAAAGCAGGAAATGGATAACCCCATTAAACAAATGCGCCGTCAGCGAGATATAGTAAAAAGCATACTCAACGCCGAGGGCGAAAATGTGTGGATTGATACTGTTCTGTTTTTCTCCTCACCGAATGCAAAGCTTAAGCTGGAGCTGCGCGAGAATGACTATGTAGTTTCAAGCAGCAAGGAGCTGTTAAGCTTCATTCAGCACTATAAGCACGGCGAAACGCTGTCTATTACTCACATGCAGAGAATAGCGCAAATTATGAAAAACGCCGAACCATAATAAAATAAGGCGGAGCTTTACGGCTCCGCCTCTTTTATGCTTAATGCTTAATTACAAGCTCACCCACCGTCGGGTCTGTAACCGACTGTACAAACGAATCGAGATACTCAACTCCATACACATACCAATCCATTGCGTAAATCTCCGGATAGGTCAGCTCCTTGCCCTGAATAACTCTCACGCTGTTGTGGGAATCCTTTATCTCGCCTGTAAATATGCTCACGGAGCTTGCCGAGAATTTCTGCTCAAGCTTTGTAATTATCGCCTGAGTATCATCCTTGCAGGCGGGCAGAGCGTCGGATACAGCGATTATTCCGTTTGCCATAGTGCCCGAATACGCCGATATCTCCCATTCCTCCAGCGCAATCTGCTTGAACTGCGACAAATAGAAGCTGTCGCGCATACCGTAGAAATACATCAGCATATTTGAGTAGTTGGCAGCGTCTGTGCCGTAGTTAAAACTGCCGACCGATTTTATTCCCAGCTTTTCGCAGCGCTCAACCGCCGCGCCCTTGGTTGTATAGTCAATAATTACATCGCAGCCGTCTGCAGAAAGCGCGTCTACTGCTTTGTTAACCTCGCTGTTCTCAGAAGCCAGCGCCACAACAACCGTGCAATTCTGATATACCATCTGCGCACCCAGCGCAGCAGCGTTAATCACCGCCATAGGGTAAATCATTGCCGAATCAACTACTATGCCGATTCGCTCGCTCTCTGAATTAAACGCAGCCGCAACGCCCGCTATGTACGAGCCCTGAAACATATTCTCGGTGTAGCCGTAAATGTTCACCGCACGCTCGCGCGCGCCGTAGCTGATAAAATCAACATTCATGTACTTGCCCGCTACACTGGTGAGTATATTCACAAAAACAGGGCTGCACGACACAATATACTTGCAGCCGTCTGCATTCAGCTTTTCAACCGCAGCCTCAAACCCGCTGATGCTTACATTGTCGATATACTCTGTTTCGATGGATGTATGCGAAGCGGCTTGTATTCTCTGCTTGTTGATATCAGAGTCAAAACCGTTCACGGAGCAGTCGCCGTTGAATATGTAGCCTATTTTGATTGCCTCGGGCTCTTTCGTTTCCGACGTTTCGGATGCCTCTGCGGTTCCTTCCGCAGCAGAGCTTTCTCCGCCCGAACAGCCCGTAACCGAGCAAAGCGTCATACTTAATGCAAGCGCTGCCGCAAGCCTTTTCAGCCATTTATATGACATATTTATACCTCCTGTATAATTATGAAATACTAGCCTTAATGTTATCATTTTAGCAAATTTTTCTGCCAAAAATACTCTATCTATTCTATTATACCATACATTTGAAAAAAAAACATTACTTTTTCGCAAATATTTCAGAGATTATTCAAAATTAACTGTTTATTTTTCTTGCAGTATGTGTTATAATGATAGTGTATGATAATATAATCCGATTTTCTGTTCGGATGAAAGGCAGATAGAATGAAAAAAACGAGAATACTCTGTGCTGCTGCACTTGCGGCGGCAATTAGCCTTGGCGGATGCTCGGTAAGATTCAATACCAATCAAAAAATAGCCGATGACTACATTGTGGCTCGGCCTTCTGCAGAAGAATATAAGAATGACAAGACGCTTGAAATTAACTACCTGACTTTTAAGAAAGAATACCTGTTCTGGCTTAAAAACAACGGAATTACAGACGACAGTGACGAAAGCTGCGCAGAAGAATGTACAAATCAGCGCTCAAATATAATCTCATACCTGATTAACGAGGCAATTGTACGCGACAAGGCGGATGAGCTGGGCGTAAAGCTTACAGAGGATGATTTTGCGCAGATTGAAGAAAGCTTCAACAGCTACGTTGACGAGCAGATTGAATACTACGGCAAAATCGCTGATTTCAGCGACCTCGGCACAAGTGAAGCAATTACCGACGAAATGCGCGCCGAGCGAGGCTCCGAGGCATTTGACAGCTACCTTGCGGAATGCCTGCTGACACGCGACGACCTGCTTATGTGGCAGCTTAGCGAGGCGCTCACGCAAAAGCTGATTGAGGAAGTGACCAAGGATGTCACCATTGACCGAAGCGTTGCCGAGGAGCGCTACAACGACTTTATTGAAAACACCGTAAAAGCGGCATACAAAAGCAACCCTTCGGACTATGAGAAAAACAGCTACGATAATTTCTGGCTGCCCGAGGGTACAAGACGCGCAAAGCATATTCTGCTGATGATGGAGGACGCAACGGTTGATGAGATTGCAAGGCTGCGCAGCGAGGGCGATGACGAAGCCGCCGATAAGCTGCGCGAGGAGGCTCTTGCCGCCAACGAGCAAAACATTATCGGAATTAAGAATATGCTGGACAACGGCGGCGATTTTACCGAGCTTATCAACGAATACAGCGACGACGCGGCAGGCTCGCAGGCTTACCCCGACGGCTATACGATAACTCCGGAAAGCACAAGCTATGTTGCGGGATTTAAAGAAGCGCTCTACGAGCTTGAGGAAATCGGAGAGTACACCATTATCGCAACCGACCTCGGCTGGCATATCATCATGTATGCGGGCAACGCAGAAATCTCCGAGGATACCACCAATCAATATATCGACTATATATTAAGCGAGGCGGTTTCTTCGGCAGTCGACGCAAAATTCAGTCAGAAGCTGACCGAATGGAACGAAGAATACTCTTACGAGATTGACACCGAGGCGCTGAAAATTCAATCAGCCGACGATACATCCAAATAACCCTCTGAAAGGAAATCGGAAATGAAAATAAAAAGAATAATCTCACTGCTTGCCGCTGCGGCAGTTATTACAACCGCTTTTGCGGGCTGCTCCAACAATCAGACAAGCTCTGACAGCAGCGCTGCCGATTCGAGCGCCGCTCAAAGCAGTACCTCCGAAAACGAAAACAGCACCGGCACAGAAAGCTCCGCTTCAGCCTCGGTGCTTACCGCAGATATTGCCGCTGATACCGTAATCGCATCTCCCGCTAACGGGGCAAGCGGAATGGATATACTGTTCGATTCGTTTATAAAGGAGTACAGATACTTTCTAAGCGGCACGGGTCTTTCGGATGATACCAACGAGATTTATGCCGAAAACCTGCGGGAGCGCCGCGAGTATATTGTAAACTACCTTATCAACGAGCAGATTATTAACGCAAAATTTGATGAATACGGTCTGGTTTTATCGGACGAGGATATGGAGAAAATCAAGGCTGACGCGGAAGAAAACACGCAGAAGGTAATTTCACAAATCAGCGACACCATAGCCTCGTCTACGACCGAGGAGCTCACCGAGGATGAGCTGAAAAAGCGGGCAGAAGCCGAGCACCGTTCAATGCTGGAAGCAAGCGGACTTACCGATGAAGATATCGTAAAATGGCAAATCACAACCGAGAAACAAAACAGATTAGCCGAAATCATTAACAAGGATGTCACCGTTGAGTATTCCGAGGCTGAAGAAAAGATAGCTACGGTACAGGAAAACGCCCAAAAGCAGTTTGAGGAATCGCCCGAAACCTTTAATACAACCGCTTACGGCTCTATCTGGCTGCCCGAGGGCACGCGCTCCATCAAGCAGATATTGATAATGTTCGACGAAGACACGCTAAACGAGGTAAGCAATCTGCGCGTAAGCGGCGATGATGCATCCGCCGACGCATTACGCGCCGAAAGAGCCGCAGCCCTTGATGCAGAGCTTGCCGAGGTGCAGGCAAAGATTGACGCCGGCGAAGATTTTGAGGCGCTGATGAACGAATACAGCGACGACGGAGATACTACAATATCCTACACCGTAGCGCCAAAATCGGGAATGTATGTGCCGGGCTTTGCAGAGTGTGTTCTTGCAATTGAAGAGGTCGGCGGCGTATCCGTCTGCCTTACCGACTATGGCTATCATATCATAAAGTATATGGGTGACGCGGTTGTTACGGATGAAGCAATAAAGCAGTCTACCGATGAACTTTATGAATATCTTAAGGAAGCGTATCTCACGACGAATTTTAACAAGAAAATAACCGAATGGATGAACGAATATAACTACACCATAAACAGAGAGCTTCTGCTCTTGGGAGAAGATACGGAGGATTAACAATGGAAACACCAATTTGTGATTTTTTGGCAGACCTCACCAAGCGTGCGCCGCTGCGCCTGCACATGCCCGGTCACAACGGCGAATTCCCACATGACATTACCGAAATAAACGGCGCGGACAGCCTGTACGAAACCGACCGCTCGGGCGGAATTATCGCCTCCAGCGAATACAACGCCGCGCAGCTTTTCGGGGCTTTGCGCACCTGTTATTCCTGCGGCGGCAGCACGCTCGCCGTACAGACTGCGCTTGCCATACTTAAGGCAAACGGCTGCAAAACCGTGGCAGCGGGCAGATTCTCACACAAAAGTCTCATCAACTCGGCGGCATTGCTGGGGCTGGATGTAAAATGGCTGTACCCCAAAAGCTGGCTGAGCGCGGAGCTTGACCTTGCCAATCAGGACCTTTCGGGCGCAGACGCGCTGTTCATCACAAACGTGGATTACTACGGCGGCACCTGCAGGATTGAAAAGCCCTCGCTGCCTGTGGTAATGGATAACGCGCATGGTTCATACCTGAAATTTGCGGATAAAAAGGTAAGGGGAGAGTATGTTCATCCGCTCGACCGCGATTTCCCCGTTATCAGCGCAGAATCCGCGCACAAAACACTGCCGGTGCTTACCGGCGGAGCTTACCTGCATTTTTCACGAGGAACCAGCTTTGTGCGCGCCAAGGAATTTATGGCAATGTTCGGCTCCTCCAGCCCGTCGTATATGATAATGGAGACCCTTGACCGCTGGAACGGTACAATCAGCAAAAATCCCGAAATGGTAACGCAGGCGTGTGAATTTGTTGCCAATACCAAAAGACGCCTGTCCGATTTGGGCGTATCGCTTGCAGCAAGCGACCCGCTGCGCATAGTTATCGAAGCCTGCGACTGCGGTTACTCCGGCTACGAGTTTGCCGCACTGCTGCGCCTTAACGGCGTTGAATGCGAAATGGCAGACGATAACCGCGTTGTTCTGCTTTTCTCGGCGGCAACAACCCTTGCAGAAGCAAGACGCGCAGAGGTTGCAGTTGCGCTGATTCCGAGAAAAACTCCCATTGCCAAGAAAGACTATCCGATTATTCGCCCGAAGGCAGAAATGCCCGCATACGAGGCGATTTACAAGAAACAGAAGCTTGTCCCCGTAGAAGAAGCCGCAAACGAAATCTGCGGCTCGGTTTCTCCGCACTGCCCGCCGTGTGTTCCCGTAATAATGCCCGGCGAGCAAATCGACAGCGAGGCTGCCGAGGCGCTGAAAATCTATGGAATGAAGTACATATCAGTACTTGACAAGCAGGGCTGATTAGTCCCGCTGCTACCGCTTCATAAGCTCCGCAGCGCCCGATTTGTGCGGAATATTCCGCAGTCTGAACCGTGCGCCGCCCAGCACTCTGATTTCTGCGTCGCACAAGCCCGAAACCAGCTGAAAAATATTGCGCGAAAGTACATTCTGCGTACGCATTTTGGAATTTACCGCAGCGGTGTATAGCCTTGCTCCGCGCCGCGCGGTTATTTCGGCAGAATACTCTGTACAAATTATCGAAGAACGAAACATATATACCGCATAAACAGCGGCATACCACAGACTTACTGCCGCTCCTACAAGCATAACCGACCGAAGCAGCGTCACGGGCGGGATATATTCAAGATACTGCCCGAGCCACAAAAGTCCGTATATTCCGCCAAAAGCCGCAAACCACGAAAGCGGCTGTGCGCAGTGACCGAAAATAGCTCGAAACGGCGGTTTTATGCGGCGCTGATTATATTCACAGGGAATACCACATAATATATCTGTGACGCGCCTGCGGATTTTGGGCGGTGCGGGCGGAAAAATCATGGTGTGACGCACATATAGCGGCGCAGCGCCGAAAATCAGCGTTGTGAGATTATCGGTTGTTATAACGGCGTTTATGTTTCTGCGCACTACCGCGCACTGATACAGCGTGAAAAATCCGCGGCGAATTACAATATAATCCCGCATTGCAATCACGCGAAAGCGCGACATGGCGAACAGCTTCCACGCAAATTTGCCAAGCCATGCCAGCGCTACAATAATCGCCGCCACAGCGGCAATCTGCGGAATGGTGATATTTACCCGCTCCAGCGCCAGCCTTAGCTCACCCGCCGCCTTGTAAAGCGCCGCAATGGCTTTGTCATAATAGCCGCTGCCGAGCACTGTGTACAGTCTGCGCATGGTAAGCAAAAAAACTACCACCCCGCTTAATGCGCGGGTATCAACCAGCGCGCCAAGCAGCATTGAGCGCTTTTTGGGGGTTATGGCAGCCCCCTGAACATCTATGATTTTTTCGCTGTTTTTAAGCCACATTGTAAATCCTCTGCCCGATAGGGTATGGATTGTGATTTTCTTTGCGCCGAAAAGGCGCATTATTACTGTTTGGCGCTGTTCAATCAGTGTAACAGCCTCAAACGGCACGAAAAAATCACGACGGATAATCAGCCCTTTAATAAGACGAATATATTCTTTGCTGATTGTAAGCCGCACCGTAAAGCGGCGCAGCAGAAAGTATAATATAAAATCCATTTTACAATAATTATATGAAAGGATTCGGTTCTATGAAAACATCTTGTATTATTCTTGCGGGAGGAGCAGGCAAGAGAATGAAATCCGAACGCCCGAAGGTGCTTGCGGAGGTGCTCACAAAGCCTATGCTCTATTGGGTAATCGACGCCGCAGAGGGATTTGGATTTGACGATATTGCGGTTGTAACAGGCTTCAGGGCAGACCTTACCAAGGAAAGCCTTGCAAAGCGCAAGGGCAATATCACCGCTTATCTTCAAAAGGAGCAGCGCGGTACGGGCGACGCGGTAAAATCCGCAGAGGACGCAATCAAAGGCTCGGACTGCGTTTGTGTGCTGTGCGGCGACGCGCCCTTTATCGACACCGAAACGCTGAAACGCTCGTTTGAAGCGCACAAGACGAGCAGCGCGGATGTTACGGTAATCACCGCCGAGCTTTCAGACCCCACGGGCTACGGCAGAATAATCCGCGAAAACGGAAAATTCACGGCAATCCGCGAACAAAAGGATTGTTCCCCGAACGAAGCCGAAATATGCGAGGTAAACAGCGGGGCATACTGGTTCAATTCCGCAAAGCTGCTGGAAGCCCTGCCGAAGCTTTCAACCGACAATGCCGCAGGCGAGTACTACCTTACCGACTGCGTTGAGCTTATCGGCAATGTAAACGCCTACAAATCCGATAACAGCAGAATTGTAATGGGCGCAAACACCCGCAAGGCTCTGCTGGAGCTTAACCAAACCGCCCGCACAATGGTGCTTGAACGGCTGATGGATGAGGGCGTGAGCTTTGTTGCAACAGACGGCATTATAATCGGTGCTGATGTAAAAATCGGCTGCGATACCACAGTAATGCCCAATACCGTTATTCTGGGCAAAACGGTGATTGGCAGCGGCTGTACAATCGGCGCAAACTGCCACCTTGAAAACTGCACTATCGGCAATAACGTTACGCTCGACAATGTTCAGGCGTACGATTCGGTAATCGAGGACAGTGTAAAAATCGGTCCGTTTGCACAGCTGCGCCCCGGCACTACAATTCGCCGCGGCGTAAAAATCGGCGATTTTGTTGAGATTAAAAACTCCGATATCGGCGAAAACACTGCGGTAGCGCACCTTACATACGTCGGCGACAGCGATGTGGGCAGGGGTGTAAATTTCGGCTGCGGCTGCGTCACCGCAAACTACGACGGAATAAACAAATTCCGCACCACAATCGGTGACCACGCATTTATCGGCTGCAATACAAATCTTATTGCTCCCGTAAGGGTAGGAGATAACGCTTCCACAGGCGCAGGCTCTACCATTACAAAGGATGTCCCCGATAATTCGCTGGTTGTTGAGCGCGCAAACGTTCGCGTTATTGAAAACTGGGGCAAGAATGCGCTGAGAAAGAAGAAGTAATCCTGATACTATTGAACCGCCTGATTCTGTCAGGCGGTTTCAGGCTGTCGATAAAGCCCCGTCTGCGGTGTCGCTCCGCACCATGACAGGCACAAAGCCTAGTCATGGTGCGGGCTCCTAGCATCCGGAGCTTTCTCGCCACCCTGATTATTTCTTTTTTTCTTTGCAGACCGCCTTTCCGTCCACCCGTCTTGGTTGTGATTGAGCAGTGCAGATGTAAACCTTCGGGCGACATTTCTGTGGCAAAAGCAATCGGCGGGCGGTTGATTTCTTGCTGCATACACTGTATAATGAAAAAGTAAAGCGCAAAAGTCAACAACGAAAGGACAAAAATTATGAGTCTGGGAAAGAATATCGGATATCTGCGAAAGCAAAAGAAAATCACACAGGAACAGCTTGCGGAGGAAATGGGCGTTTCACGTCAGACCATATCAAAGTGGGAGTCCGACGAGATTGTACCCGAGCTTGGTAAGCTGATAACTCTATGCGGTTTTTTTTCCTGCAAGCTGGACTCGATTGTAAGGGAAAATCTTGTCGACCGCAGCGATACCTTTTCGGATGTAACCATAAAAAGGGTAAAGGGCTTCAGAATGGCGAGGTATGTTATGATATCCCCCAATCCCGAGGATGATGTAAACCGATATATGGACTGCTGGGCGCAGATGTCAGGTCTGCTTGAATCCTACCCCGACGCAAAAAGAATAGGCTGGGATTTCCCATTTGTTCCGCCCGAGCTGCATATCAGGTTCGGCTTACACGGCTATGTTGCGGCGTATATTCTCCCGGAGGGCTTTGAAACCGATTTTCCGGGAGTGGAATATGCCCTTCAGGCAGAGGCGGATTATGCGGTAATCACGGTCTATGACCCTTTTAAATCGGCGTACGAACGAATAGGAGACGCATATAAAAGAATCCTTGAGCGTTTGCAGGCGAATGGCTTCCGCGAGAAGCCGAAGCAGGATGTTCTTTCGTGCTTTGAATATGTTTATGAAAAGGATGGGGTCACCTGTATGGATGTTTATGTTCACACACAGGGCGTTTCCAAGTCGGACGCTTTCACTAATTTTTCGTAAATCGGCAATATCTTGGTTTTTTTCATACTCCAACCGACTGAGGCTACGGCTTTGGTCGGTTTTTGTTGTATTGAATACTCTGAAATGTGTTTTATTGCCCTAAAAATTTACAAAGAATAAATAAGTTTTTTGCAATAAGACGAAAAAATGAAAATCAGGTAAAAAATCTGTTAAACCTCTGTACAATTTGAAAATAATCTAGTATAATATAATATGTGGAAATGTAAAGAAAATAATATCGACAATAAAGAATGATTGCCAAAACAGGAGTATCGTAAAAATGGGAATTTCTGATATACTGACTATGGTCGGTGGACTGGCTCTGTTCCTTTTCGGAATGCACACATTAAGCGGAGCGCTTGAAAAGCTCGCAGGCGGCAGCCTTGAAAAATGGCTGGAAAAGCTGACCTCCAGCCCGATGAGAGGCGTTCTTCTCGGCGCAGGAGTTACTGCTCTGATTCAATCCTCGGCAGCGACAACGGTTATGATGGTCGGCTTTGTAAACTCGGGTATTATGAAGCTTTCGCAGGCAATCGGCGTTATTATGGGCGCAAATATCGGTACTACCGCAACCAGCTGGCTTATAAGCCTTTCGGCGGTTGAAGGTTCGGGATTTATAACGCTGTTCAAGCCTACAACCTTTACTCCTATTCTCGCGCTTGTGGGCGTGATTTTGCTGATGTTCTGCAAATCCGACAAGAAAAAGACAATAGGCATTATTATGCTGGGCTTTGCAACGCTGATGTTCGGTATGAATATGATGTCAGACGGTGCAAAGGTGCTTGAGGGCAACGAGCAGTTCTGCAGCATTATGACAATGTTCTCAAACCCCATTCTTGGCGTACTTGTAGGCGCTGTACTCACTGCGATTCTTCAGTCAAGCTCGGTTTCTATCGGTATTCTGCAATCGTTCTCCAATGCCACGGGCGGAATCACCTACTCAATAGCCCTGCCGATTATTCTCGGTCAGAATATCGGCTCGTGCGTTACCGCGCTGATTTCTTCAATCGGCGCAAACAAGTCCGCAAAACGCGTTGCAATCGTTCACCTGTATTTTAATATAATCGGTACGATTCTGTTCCTTACAGTGTTCTATACCCTTAATACATTCCTGAATTTCGCATTCATGAATGACTCGCTGAATTCAATCGGTATTTCGATAATACACACCTGCTTCAATGTGATTACTACTGCGGTGTTCCTGCCGTTTACAAAGCAGCTTGAAAAGCTTGCGAAGCTCACTATACGCGATAAGCCCGGCGAGGAAACTCCCGAAAGACCGCTGCTTGACGAACGTCTGCTGAAAACGCCCTCTGTTGCAATTGAGCAGTGCCGCAATGTAGCCTGCAAAATGGCAGACCTCACCCGCACAACGCTTATTTCGTCACTCGGCTTGCTGACGGAATTTGACCAGAAGCTGGCACAGGAAATTGTCGATAACGAAAATACCATTGATATATATGAGGACAAGATTGGCTCGTATATTCTGAAAATCAGCTCCAAGGACCTTTCCGTTACAGAGAGCCAGATTGTATCAAATCTGCTGCATACCATAGGCGACCTTGAGCGAATCTCGGACCACGCCGTAAACATCATGGAAGCGGCAAGCGAGATGCACACCAAAAAGGTTAAGTTCTCGCAGCAGGCGTTTGACGAGATTGAGGTTATCACATCGGCTGTAATCGAAATCCTTTCAATGTCGATAAACGCCTTTATTAACGCCGACGTTGAGCTTGCAAAGGAAGTCGAACCGCTGGAGGATGTTATCGACCAGCTGCGAAGCGACCTTAAATCACGCCACATTGAGCGTCTGCGCAAGGGCTTGTGTACGATTGAGCTTGGCTTCATTCTTTCCGACCTGCTGACAAATATCGAGCGAGTTTCCGACCACTGCTCCAATATCGCCGTTTGTCTGATTCAGATAAAGGAAAACAACATGGACACGCACGAATACATGACAGAGCTTAAAAAGCTCGAAAAGTCCGCATTTATGGATGAATTTACAAGCTACCAGACAAAATACGCGCTGCCCAAAAACGAATAACTCCGCTCCGCTCTTGAGGTTACTCAAGGGCGGAGTTTTTGCGCTTCGCGCAGAGCGGATTTGGCTAGGACTTGCGTCCTTGCAAAACCTCTGCGGGGCGGTTTTGGCTAGGACTTGCGTCCTTGCAAAACCTCTGCGGGGCGGTTTTGGCTAGGAC
>JBJESB010000074.1:0-13997 GCA_051882575.1 Oscillospiraceae bacterium | reverse complement strand
TGCCATTTGTTTTTCCTCCTGAATTTGGTTAAAATATTTCCTCCGCGCCGAAACACCCGCCAGACGCATTTGCGCACCGCAGACGGTCAGCCGACGCGTGTGTATTTATGCAGCATGGAATTATGCTTGCACATTTACTGAAATATTATACCACAAACCAAATTATTTTTCAACCAATTTTGATTTGTTTATTTAAACAAATTTTCAAACAGCCTGCGTTTTTTCTTTGGTGAATGTGCAGCATCCTCGCAGGATACCAGAATTGTATCCTCGCCTATCACCTCAACATCACACCATTTTATAAACAGGTCATCCTCACGCCCAAACAGACCAAAGCAGCGCGCTCTGCCAAAGATTATAATTCGGCAGATTTTTGCGGTGCAGCTGTCAAACTCCACATCGTCGGGGAAGCCCAGCCTGCAGCCCGTGCGCACGTTGATTATCTCCTTGCAGCGTATATCATTGAAGCTGTAAACCATATCATCACCTCGCATAGTTATTACATAAGCTATGCGGGCAATGTCGTAAAAATGCCTGTCCGCCCGATTAACGGCGTATTTTTGCCATAAAAGTGCGCGGAATAAGCAGCCGCCCATTCCGCGCCAAAGAATTATTTTGTACCGAAAAGTCTGTCGCCGCCATCGCCGATTCCGGGAACGATATACAAATCCTCGTTAAGACCCTTGTCAATAGCTCCGCAGACAATCTCAACGTCGGGGTGAGCCTCGCGCAGCGCCTTGATGCCCTCGGGGCAGGTAAGCACGCACATGAACTTAACGTGCTTTGCGCCCGCATTCTTTACTATCTCAACCGTCTTGATTGCGGATACTCCCGTTGCAAGCATAAGGTCAAGAATGATAACCTCGCGGTTTGCGATATCAAAGGGCAGCTTGCAGTAATACTCTGCGGCAGAATTGCTGTTTGCCTTGTCGCGGTATATTCCCACATGACCTACCTTTGCCGCGGGAACAAGAGCCAATGCGCCGTCAACCATACCAAGTCCCGCGCGCATAATTGGCACAAAAGCAACCTTTCTTCCGCTGATTACGTTTGCGTCTGCAACACCCAGCGGCGTCTGAATCTGTACCTCTTTCAGCGGCAGGTCGCGGGTAGCCTCATAGCACATGAACATTGAAATCTCATGCACAAGCTCTCTGAATTCCTTTGAACCGGTGTTCTTGTCCCTTAACAGCGATATTTTGTGCTGAACAAGGGGGTGATCACATACTGTTACCATTTCCATTTCACTTTTCCTCCAGTGCCATAATTTTGTCAACGCGTCTTGCGTGTCTGCCGCCCTCAAACTCTGTATTGAGGAACACCTCGGTTATCTCGCAGGCAAGACCTGCGCCGATTACTCTGCCGCCCATGCAAAGAACATTAGCGTCGTTGTGAAGCCTTGTGTACTTTGCAGAATACCAATCTCCGCAAAGCGCTGCGCGTATGCCCTTTATCTTGTTTGCCGATATTGAAATTCCAACGCCCGTGCCGCAGATGAGTATTGCCTTTTCTGCCTTGCCGGATGTTACCAGCGCGCAGGTTTTCTCCGCGATATCGGGATAATCGACGCTTTCGCCGCTGCAGCCGCAGTCGGTAAACTCAACGCCTTTTTCCTCCAGATACTTTATTACCTCACATTTGAGCGCGTATCCTGCATGGTCCGAACCAATTGCTATCATTCTGATTCCTTCTTTCTTTTACCCTATAAACACCTGTGACCAATAGATGCCGTATCCGTTCTCGCTGAATGCCACGCCTACTCCCAGCTTTGAGAAATTAGGGTTGAGAATGTTCTTTCTGTGTCCGGGTGAATTCAGCCAGCCTTCCACAACCGACTCGGGAGAGGAATAACCTGCTGCGATATTCTCGCCCGCCGACCAGTATGTCACATCAAACTCATCCAGCATTGTAAAGCAGCTTGAACCGTCGGGGCGTGTGTGCGAAAACAGAGTTTCAAGCTCCTCGGCGCGCTTTTGAGCGGATTTTGTAAGCTTTTCCTCGGTGGTAAGCTTGCCAACGCCCTCGGCTGCCCTCGCCTCGTTTACCAGCTCCAGAACCCTCGCTCTGTATTCCTCAAGAAGCGATTCCTCGGACTTTGCCGGTGATTCCCCGGGGGCGTCTGCCTTTGCTACCGTTGAATACTTATAACCCGTTTTCTTTGCGCAGACCTTAAGCACAGCGCCGGGATTCACCTTGATTTTATAAGAGTCTAAGCCTGATTTTACCGAGCCGTTCTTGGCAGAGGGCGTTGTTCCGTCGGTGGTGAAATATATCTTGCATTCTCCGGCAGTATCTACTCTGTATTCATAGCTCTTACCGTCGGAGGATACGCCAAGATATGTAATCACAGGCTTCGTGGTTCTCACGCCGACGCTTATCGTTCTTGAAGCGACCTTTGAAGAACCGCTGTACGCCGCTGCGCGAACCTGCGTGGGCTTTGTTACCTTGAACCTGCCGCTGTACAGGGCAGAGTTTCTTGTCGGCGCAGTGCCGTCGGTGGTATAGTAGATATTCGCGCCGCTGCAAGCAAGCTTTACATAGGTATATCCCGATTTATATGTCACAGTACAGGAAATTTTGCTTTCTGCCGCAGCTGCGGCTGCACCGAACATCGTGAAGCACAGCGCCAGAGTAATGAATATACATAATACCTTCTTCAAAATACCACCTCTTATTTATAATTATACATCCTTTGTTCCCAAAGGTCAATAACCCGCCGAATACTTATGCCCGATTCTCCCGCGCAAGTCTTTCGCGCTCTGCCTGCGGTAGCCTTAAATAGCTGGGCATTACCGCAGCTGCGTCAATCGGCTGCCTGCCTGCCGCAGCATAGCACACGCCGACTCCGCGCTGATATCTCACAGGATATTCCGCAAGCTCAAGCCTGCCGTCTGCCGCCTTGTAAAGCAGCTCCGCGCCGTCTCCCGCAAGAATTACCCTGCCTTCAAGCGTATCAAGCTGCGCAATCAGGTCGGTTGCCTTAATCGCTCTGTCCTCGCAAAGACGAGTAATTACACCGCTTTTGCTCTCGAACAGTGCATTGTAGACCTGACCGCAGCGGGCATCCATTGCGCAGCACACAATGCAATCCGTTCCGCGCAGATTATACGCTATCGCTTCCAGCGTGGATACGGGAATACAGGGCTTGCCTGCGCCCATTGCCATGCCCTTTACTGCCGCAATGCCTATTCGCAGTCCCGTAAACGAACCCGGACCCGCGGTTATCGCAATTGCCTCAATATCCGCAAGAGTGACCCCCGCCCTGTTCATCATGCTTTCAACCATTGGCAGAAGCGTCTGCGAATGCGTGTGCTTTGTGTTCAGAAACTCCTCCGCGATGATTCTGTCGCCCTCGCACAGCGCGCAGCCTGCGGTTATTGCCGAGGAATCTATTCCCAGTATCATGGTTATGCCTCCTCATCAAATACGCCGCCGCATACGGTGATTTTCCTGTCGTTTTCGCCAAGCTTGTCAATAGTAATACTTATCACATTTTCAAGCTCCTCCGAAAGACCCTCGATATTTTCGCTCCATTCAGCCGCAATTATGCCGCCGCGGTCGAGGTAATCAAAAAAGCCGATTGCGTACAGGTCGTCGTAGCTGTCAATGCGGTACAGGTCGAAATGGAACAGCGGCAGCCTGCCCTCATACTCATTCACCAGCGCAAAGGTGGGGCTGGTTACAGGCTCGGTAATGCCAAGCTGCTTTGCTATTCCCTTTGTGAATGCGGTTTTGCCCGCGCCCATTTCGCCCTTATACAGGATTATATCCCCCGCGTGCAGCCGTTGGGCGATTTCAGCCGCTGCCTGCGCGGTTTCCTGCTCGGAATGTGTGATGTATTCCCTCATCAGAACAGACCGGAGATTGCTCCGTTTTCGTCAACATCAATGCTGTTTGCAGCGGGAACCTTGGGCAGACCCGGCATTGTCATTACGTCGCCCGTGTACACAACCACGAAGCCCGCGCCGTTTGAGGCTCTTACATCACTTACGGTAATGTTGAAATGCTCCGGCTTGCCCAGCTTTGTGGGGTCGTCAGAAAGCGAATACTGCGTCTTTGCACAGCAAACGGGTACTCTGTCAAGACCCAGAGCCTCGATTTCCTTTATTGCCTTTTCTGCCTTTGCGGTGTAGGTTACGCCGTCAGCGCGGTAAATCTCTCTTGCAATGATATCCAGCTTTTCCTTTATTGTGAGCTTTTCGTCATACAGCGGAGCAAAATTGCTCTTTTCGGTTTCGAGGGTTTCGATTACAGCGTTTGCAAGCTCAATGCCGCCCTCGCCGCCCTTGAGGAATACATCGGAGAATGCCACCTTAACGCCTCTTTCCTCGCAGTACTTGCGTACAACTGCGATTTCAGTGTCGGTATCGGTGTAGAAATGGTTGATTGCAACAACTACCGGCACACCGAACTTCTTCATGTTCTCAATGTGAACGCCGAGATTTACAATACCCTTGTTGAGCGCCTCAATATTCTCATTGGTGAGGTCGGGCTTTGCTACGCCGCCGTTGTATTTCAGCGCGCGGATTGTTGCTACAAGTACTACGCAATCGGGCTTGAGACCTGCAAAACGGCACTTGATATCGAAGAATTTCTCTGCGCCGAGGTCAGAGCCGAAGCCTGCCTCTGTGATGGTGTAATCGGCAAGCTTAAGCGCGAGCTTTGTAGCGCGTACCGAGTTGCAGCCGTGCGCGATATTTGCAAAAGGACCGCCGTGAATGATTGCAGGGTTGTTCTCCAGCGTCTGAACGAGGTTGGGGTTGATTGCGTCCTTAAGCAGAGCGGTCATAGCGCCTACTGCCTTAAGGTCGCGCGCGTAAACGGGCTCGTTTGAGTAGGTGTATGCAACCAGTATATTGCCAAGTCTGTTCTTGAGGTCGGTGAGGTCGGATGCAAGGCAGAGAATTGCCATAATCTCGGAAGCCACCGTAATCTGGAAATGGTCCTCGCGCGGGATTCCGTTCATCTTGCCGCCCATGCCTACAACGCAGTTGCGCAGAGCGCGGTCGTTCATATCAAGGCAGCGCTTGAAAAGAATTCTTCTTACATCAATGCCAAGCTCGTTGCCCTGCTGAATGTGGTTGTCAATAAGCGCAGCAAGCAGATTGTTTGCCGCTGTGATTGCGTGCATATCGCCCGTGAAATGCAGGTTGATGTCCTCCATGGGTACAACCTGTGAATAGCCGCCGCCCGCAGCGCCGCCCTTAATGCCGAATACCGGTCCCAGCGACGGCTCGCGCAGAGCCAGCACTGCCTTTTTGCCAAGCTTGTTCATAGCCTCGCCAAGTCCGACCGATGTTGTGGTTTTGCCCTCGCCTGCGGGGGTGGGGTTGATTGCGGTTACAAGAATCAGCTTGCCGTCGGGATTGCCCGCGGTCTTGTTGATAAGCTCCTGTGAGAGCTTTGCCTTGTAGTGTCCGTAGGGCTCGATATCCTCTGCGGATACGCCGAGCTTTGCGGCAATGTCCTGAATTTTCAGCATGGTTGCCTGCTGTGCAATTTCAATATCTGTCAGCATAGTTTAGTTACCTCCATTATATCTGCTCCGCGCTGTACGCGGTTGCCTACTTGTTTCTGCCTTACAGCAGCGTCAGCTGGTCTACATCCTCATCTGTGAGTATTCCTGCCGAGGGTATATTCTTGATACGGTACTTTTCGGGGTCCTTTATCGAGCTTTCCGATACGGGGCGCGCACTTGCAAGCTCTGCCCTTGTAAGGCGCATAACCTGAACACCCTGCGTGTCGCGCGTTGATTTTGAAAGCACCAGCGCGGTATTGAACACCAGCACCTTGCCCGCAGTGGATTTCAGCGCAAAATCGGAGTCTGCGCCGATTATGAACATTCCCACAAGCTCGGACAGGTCGGAATAAGCGTTTGCCAGCTTCTTGCGCTTGGTTTTGGTTTCAAAGGAGCTTAACGGCACCTTTGCGCACTTGCCGTTGCGGAAGAACATCACCAGCATTTCCTTGTAGTCCTCCGTAACCGCCATGAACACTATCTTCTCGTCATCCTCAAGCCCCAGCTTCTTCGGGAGATAATCGCCCATTACGCTCGCCTTGGTTTCGTCAAAATCAAGGCAGCGCGACTTGTAGCACTGGTGCTTGTCGGTAAAGAACAGCAGCTCTGCATTGCTGGAAACCTCTGCCGAATAGATAATCTCGTCGTTTTCCTTCAGTTTCTGGTCCTTGCTCATGCGCAGCGACTGCGGCGTGATTTTCTTGAAATAGCTTTCGCGCGTCAGGAAGATGTTCACCGGCACAGCCTTTGGCAGTTCCTCCTCAATCTCGGCTTCCTCGGATACGTCATAGAGGAACATGGTGCGGCGCGGCTGACCGTACTTGCGGATTATCTCGCGCAGCTCGTCTATTATCAGCCTGCCGATTTTCTTGTCGTCATTTACAAGCTCCTCCATCTCGGCGATTTCCTTTTTGAGGTCGTCGGTTTCCTGCGTGCGTTTGAGAATGTACTCGCGGTTGATGTGGCGCAGCTTGATTTCCGCAACATATTCCGCCTGAACCTCGTCAATGCCGAAGAATACCATAAGGTTCGGTACAACCTCGCTCTCCTCGTCGGTTTCGCGAATAAGGCGGATTGCAGCGTCTATATCCAGCAGAATCTTTTTCAGTCCAAGCAGCAGATGCAGCTTTTCTTTCTTCTTGTTGAGGTCAAAGTATATTCTTCTGCGAACGCACTGCCTGCGGAATGCCGTCCACTCGCTGAAAATCTCGTAAACGCCCATTACACGCGGATTGCCCTCAATCAGAATATTGAAGTTGCAGTTGAAATTGTCCTGCAAGGGCGTCAGCTTGAACAGCTTCTGCATTACCGTATCGGGGTCGTAACCTTTTTTCAGGTCAAACGTCAGCTTCAAGCCCGAAAGGTCGGTTTCGTCGCGCACATCCGATATTTCGCGCAGCTTGTTATCCTTTACAAGCTCCACCACCTTGTCGATTATCGCTTCAACGGTGGTTGTGGGCGGAATCTGCGTTACCTCAATGCAGCGCGCATCCGCGTCGTATTTGTACACGGCGCGTACCTTTACCGAGCCAAGTCCCGTGCGGTAAATCTTGTCCATTTCCGATTCGTCATAGACAATATAGCCGCCGCCCGGGAAATCCGGACCTTTCAGCGTTGAAAGCGCGTTATGGTCGGGGTCTTTCATCAGTGCGATTGCGGTTTCGCATACCTCGGTAAGGTTAAACGGGCAGATATTGCTCGCCATTGAAACCGCCAAGCCAAAGTTTGAGTTTACCAGCACCGACGGAAATCTTACGGGGAAAAGCGACGGCTCGGTCATGGTGTTGTCGTAATTCGGCACCATATCCACAGCGTCCTTGTCAATCTCCGCAAAAAGCTCGCCGCTTATCGGCTCAAGCTTTGCCTCGGTGTAACGCGAGGCGGCATACGCCATATCTCGGGAATACGCCTTGCCGAAATTGCCCTTGCTGTCCACATACGGGTGCAGCAGTGCCTCATTTCCGCGGGCAAGTCTTACCATGGTTTCGTAAATTGCCTGGTCGCCGTGCGGGTTAAGCCGCATTGTCTGACCTACGATATTCGCCGACTTTGTTCGCGCGCCCGTAAGCAGACCCATTTTGTACATTGTATAAAGCAGTTTTCTGTGAGAGGGCTTAAAGCCGTCTATTTCGGGCAGCGCTCGCGATACTATAACGCTCATTGCATAAGGCATATAGTTTTCTTCAAGCGTTGTCGCAATGTCCATATCAACAACAGTGCCCGAGCCCTCTATATAAGCGTTGGAACGCGGCTTCGCAGCAGACTGCTTTGGTGTTTTCTTCTTCAAATTTGTTGCTCCTTGTATTACATGATATCTGCGGCTTCAAGATACTCCGCGCCATGCTCTCTGATATACTCCTTGCGACCCTCAAGGTCGTTGCCCAGAAGTATTTCAAACATCTGCGCAGTACGCGCTGCGTCTGTGGGAGTTACCTTGATAAGCCTGCGCGTTTCGGGATTCATGGTGGTGAGCGACATCATATCCGGCTCATTCTCGCCAAGTCCCTTTGAGCGCTGTATCGTGTATTTCTGCTCGCCTATCATGCCAAGTATCTTCGTCTTTTCAGCCTCGGTGTACGCAAAATAGGTCTTGTCCTTTGCGGTAATCTCATACAGGGGTGATTCGGCGATATACACATAGCCCTTTTCTATAAGCGTTGGAGTCAACGCGTGAAGCATGGTCAGAATCAGTGTGCGAATCTGGAAGCCGTCTACATCGGCATCGGTGCAGATTACAACCTTGCTCCAGCGCAGATTGTCAAGATTAAACGCGCTTATGCTCTTGTTTTTGCCCGTTTTTACCTCAACGCCGCAGCCCAGCACCTTGATAAGATTGGTGATAATCTCGCTCTTGAAAATCTTGTCGTAGCTTGCCTTTAAGCAATTCAGAATCTTTCCTCTTACGGGAATAACCGCCTGAAACTCTGCGTCGCGCGCAAGCTTAACCGAGCCCAGCGCAGAATCACCCTCCACGATATACACCTCGCGGCGGCTGACGTCCTTGCTGCGGCAGTCAACGAATTTATCAATGCGGTTGGTGATGTCAATGGATTTCGTGAGGTTGCTGATAGTCGTTGTGCGAACCTGGTCGGCGTGCTCGCGGGAGCGCTTGTTGATAAGCACCTGCGTTGCGATTTTCAGCGCCTCGTCGGGGTTTTCAAGGAAGTACACCTCCAGCTGATGCTTCAGCCAATCGGTCATTGCCTCGGTAATAAACGAGTTGGTAACCGCCTTTTTGGTCTGATTCGCATAGCTTGCCTGCGTCGAAAAGTTCGAGGAAATAAACACAAGGCAATCCTCAACGTCATCCCACTTGATAGCCTTTTCGCTCTTGTTGTACTTGCCGTTGTTTTTAAGATACGCATCAATCTGCGAGGTAAACGCCTTTTTCAGAGCGTCCTGCGGGCTTCCGCCGTGCTCCAGCCAGCTTGAATTGTGATAATGCTCGATAAACTGAATATCTCTGCTGAATACAAACGCCACGTTCATAATCAGCTTGTAATCATCCTTATCGGCGCGGTCACGACCCTGTCGCTGTGCGCTCCAGAACTGCGGCGTGGTTAGCGTTTTCTCGCCTACGCACTCGCGCAGATAATCGTTGATTCCGTCGTTGTAGCAGAAGGTCTGCTCGTCTGTAACGATTTCGCCGCCCAGTGTGGACTGACCCTCATCGTCTTCTTCGCCCGAGCCCTCGTCGGCATAGCGCTCGGTGCGCAGCAGAAACTCTACTCCGCCGTTTACGATTGCCTGTCTGCGCAGCATATCAACCAAATACTCCGTGCCGATATTGATATCGGTGAATACCTCCAAATCGGGCTTCCAGTGGATTTTTGTACCCGTGTACCCGTCGCAGCGGGATTTTATAAAGCCGCGCTCATCCTTTGTTACGTTAAAGCCCTTTTCAAAGCGCAGAGAGTATTTCCATGTGCCGTTGCAGCTCTCAACCTCCATGTATTCCGAAGCAAACTGCGTTGCGCACAGACCAAGTCCGTTAAGACCAAGCGCAAAGCTGTAGTTTTCGCCCGAATTGTTGTTGTACTTGCCGCCCGCATACAATTCACAGAATGCAAGCTCCCAGTTATAGCGCTCCTCGGTTTTGTTGTAATCTATCGGGATTCCGCGTCCGTTATCCTCAACCGTCACCGACTTATCCGCGTGAAGCGTGATAACGATACGCTTGCCGTAGCCCTCACGCGCCTCGTCGATAGAGTTTGAGATAATCTCAAAAACCGAATGACGGCAGCCGTCAACGCTGTCCGAGCCGAAAATTACGCCCGGGCGCAGACGCACCTGGTCGGGACCTTTCAGCTTTACGAGGTCTATATTCTTGTTCTCTTTCGCCACTTTTTCACCTACTGAATGATTTATTTATCTCAAATGCTCCGCGCTGCGCGGAAATCAGAGAAATATATAATAATTGTACCATATAATGTGAAAAAAATCAAGAGCCGCCACAATATATTTTTGCGGCGGCTGAAAATGTTTTATTTGTGATACAAAACAACTTGTTGGAAAGGATAATTATTAGGGTGGCGAGAAAGCTCCGGATGCTGGGAAGCGGCGGCACAGCCAGGCTTTGTGCCTGCCGTGCCGCCGCTGACAACGCAGATGGGGCTTTATCGACAGCCTGACAAATAATCAATTCCTGTGATTCTTTCTGTACGCCAGATAGCTTTCCAAAATAATCGCAGCAGCGGCTGAATCAAGAGACTCCCTGCGCTTTTTGCCGCGCTTGTTGTTCTCGTTCATAATGCCGATTGCGGAAACTGTTGTGGAACGCTCGTCCCACATCACAACATCAATATTCAGCTTTTCGCGAAGCAGCTCGGCAAAACGGGTACACTTTTCCGAGCGCGGTCCCAGCGTGCCGTTCATGTTTATTGGATTGCCCACGACCAGCATCTCCGCCTTATTCTCAACAGCAGCCTGCGCTACCGCTTCGACGCATCTGTCAAAATCCTTCTCGTGAATTATTGTAAGCGGCGAGGCAAGTATCTCGGACTTGTCGCACATTGCAAGACCTGTTCTGCTGTCGCCGTAATCTACTGCCATTATCTTCATGCCTATGCTCCTGTTATTTCTTTTTCTTCGGGTCAAGTCCGCGGATATACTCCATAAGCTCATCCGAACAATTCGGCTTTGCGATTATTATTCCGCCCACTCCGCTAATCATAATGTAAAAGTCCTTTTCGGTTTCGCAAACGCGGGTTATCATGGAATACTCAAACTTACTGTGACTATATTCGTTGTCATCTTCCAGATGGTCGCTGTAAAACCGCACCGTAACCCGCTTATCAAGCAGAGGTGTTTTCGCAATCTGCTTGGGACGCCGAACCGCCGTAACGGTTATTCTCACAGCAACGCCAAGCGCCGTGCCGCCGACAATGCTAAAGCCTATCATCTGTGCGCCGTACAGTATTGTAATAACTCCCAAAGCCGCAAACGCCAGCATAAAAACAATCAGACGCAGATAGTAATGCCCGCACTTGTTCAGCACAAAGCTGTCATAACGGCGAAGCTCATTGTAGGTGTAAATGGTAGTCACCTCAAACATTGGCTCTGCTGTTTCCATAAATTTGTCCTCCAACGGTGTTTCACCGCAATAGAATCAAGCCGGAATTACCACGGCTGAACCTGACCCACAATCTCCGAAAGCGACTTTATGCCGTTGTCGTCCATGTACCTTGCAAGACCTTCCTTGACCTTGAGCGGCGCGTACGGGTCGGTGAAAATCGCCGTGCCCATCTGTATTGCCGAAGCGCCCGCAAGCATCATCTCAACGGCGTCCTCCCATGTGGAAATACCGCCCATGCCGATAAGCGGCACCTTTACCGCCTTGTGAACCTGCCATACCGCGCGCACAGCCACGGGGAATATCGCAGGACCCGAAAGTCCGCCCATATTATTGTGCAGAATCGGTCTGCGGGTACGGATATCTATTCTCATGCCCAGCAGCGTGTTGATAAGTGAAATGCTGTCTGCGCCCGCCGCTTCAACCGCGCGGGCAATTTCGCCGATATCGGTTACGTTAGGCGTGAGCTTAACGATAAGCGGCTTTTTGGTAGCCTTTCTGACCGCCGCCGTCACCGCCGAAGCGCCCTCGCAGGATACGCCCCATGTTGCGCCGCCTGCCTTGACATTCGGGCAGGAAATATTCAGCTCTATCATATCAACGTCCGAAGCCTCAAGAGCCTCTGCCGCCCTGATGTAATCATCCAGCACCGCTCCCGCAACATTGGCGATTATTACAGTTCCCGATTTTTTCAGCGTGGGAAGATAGGTTTCGATAAAGCCGTGGACGCCGATATTCTGCAAGCCCACAGAGTTCAGTATTCCCGCGGGAGTTTCAGCAATTCTGGGCGGAACATTGCCCATTTTCGGCTCGATTGTCATGCCCTTGCAGGAGATACCGCCAAGCTCCGAAAGCGGGTAGAGGTCGGTGTAGCACTCGCCGTTGCCATAAGCTCCCGACGCCATGATTATAGGATTGGAAAACTCAACCCCCGCTACCTTTACACTTAAATCTGCCATTACAGCTTAACCTCCTTTGAATCAAATACGGGACCGTCCTTGCACACTCTTGCATAATGCTCCCTGCCGTCCTTTACGGTCATGCACGAGCATACCACACACGCGCCCACGCCGCAGCCCATTCGCTGCTCCAGCGATACCTGACAAGGGATTCCCAGCTTTTCGCAAAGCTCCACTGTCGCCTTAATCATAGGCGCAGGACCGCACGCGCAGACCAAATCCGCGCCCTTTGCAAGAGTTTCTTCCAGCGGCGCAGCTATTGTTCCGCTGTTGCCCACGCTTCCGTCATCGGTGCAGATTATTACGTCCGCACCAAACTTTTTAAACTCATCGGTGAGTATTATTTTCTCGTAGCTTCTGAAGCCCAGTACCGCAGTACATCTGCCGCCAAGCTCCTTTGCAATTCCCAGCAGCGGCGGAACGCCGATTCCTCCGCCGACAACCACAACGCGCTTTGCGTTTTCGGGCAGCTTAAAGCCGTTGCCAAGCGGCCCCAGCACATCCAGCAGCTCGCCCGAGTTTGTACGCGCAATCTGCTCCGTGCCCTTGCCGCGAACCTCAAATACAAATCGCAGAGTACCCCGCTGCTTATCTATCTCGCAAATTGAGATAGGACGGCGCAGCGTAAAGCCCTCCGCGGTGATATTGGCAAACTGACCCACGCTTGCGGCATTTGCAGCCTCGGGGCATTTTACCGTAAAGGAATATATCTCCTTTGCAAGAGTTTTTTTCTCAATCACGGGGTATTTTCCGCAAAAATAACTCATTTTCATTCCTCCGTTCCCTTATTTTCCGATTTATCTTTCTTCACAGCGCGGATTGTCACCTTTTCGGAGTCGGGTGGGGCGGCTTGCTCCGCCGCTTGCTCGTAACTCCTTGCGCGGTGTATTCCAAAGCGGACTATTATGATGATAAGCAGAATATCGCACAGCACCTGCACGCTGAAAAAGCTGATTTCGTTATTTCCCAGAAGATACTGGTCGGTAATGTACATCATATCAAAGATTCCCAGCAGTGCGGGGATTTTGCACAGCGAAGCGCAGAATGAATACAAATCGTAGTATTTCTGCGCGGTGAGCTTTGTAACGTTGTACCCGCTGAATTTGTGCGATTTAAGCACAAGTATGATGTACGCCGTTATTACGCCCGCGCCGAGCACGGGGAAAATCAGCGCCAACCCAAACCGCCAGCCGAGCGATTGGTCAAAATTCTGCGCGAGTATTTCGGCGGCTTCGCCGTTGAATGTATTGATATGAGCGATTAGAGCCGCGTAGCTTCTGAAAAAGCTCACCGTGCCCGAGATAATCAAAATCAGCAGCGCGACCGAGAAAACATCAGCTATCATGCGCGGGATTTTGTAGGTGTGCTTTACGGGATATTTGCCTATTTTCATCTGAAATCCTTTCATAACCAAAAACAGCAGCATGGGGGTGCGCCGTTTTAAGCCCACCCCTGTTTATCAGTCTGTTGTCTGTACAATAAAGAATGTGAAAAGCGCTGGAATTGCTAGTATGATTATATCACCTATCGTGAATCTGCCGCCGAAAATGCTGAACAGCATTGAAACCAGCGCCATGCCTGTCATCACAACACCCGAGATAAAGGCGCTGCGTCTTGCGCTCTCTTTTTTGAATATCGACAGCAGCGCGCCGAAAATTCCCATTGCGCCAAAGCCCGCCACAGTAATCAGCAGTCCCAGCAGATTGCCGAGGTAGCTCATAAAAGTGCCGCCGCGAATCATGCTGAACATTGCAAAGCCAAACATAAACGACCCGCCGAACAATACCCTTATGTTGAGTATCAGCGCAAGCGCCGCTGTCAGCAGGCTTAATACCGATACAATTGATATAAACCGCTTCATTCTTTCCCTCCGCTGTAATTATATTTTTGTGATGTCTACTAGCTCTATATCGTCAACCGTCTTGTGCATTTCAAGGCAGTCAAGCAG
>JBJESB010000073.1:0-14117 GCA_051882575.1 Oscillospiraceae bacterium | reverse complement strand
GCAAGAGCTTTGTCGCAAATCCGATAACGCTGCATGAGAGCGTTTATCAGAACAAGGCGTCGTTTGTTTCGCTGCTGAAAAATGTGACGGAATTTGCGATTGACCGAACACCGCAAAACGAGAGCATAGTATTTGTGTGCTCAAAGAGTGTTGCCTCCGAGGTTTCGTACAACGAGTATAAGTTTGTGCTGATTGCCATAAATGCCTGCATAAGCTCGTTCGAGCTTAACAACGTGCTTTCCGCGGACAGCAGAATTACGGCTGCACAGAAAACAGTCGGCGAAATGGGCGGCTCTATTGCCATTGAGGTACAGGAAGAAAAGGACATTGAGCTTGTAATACGGCT
Organism: Oscillospiraceae bacterium; assembly: GCA_051882575.1. Lineage (GTDB taxonomy): Bacteria > Bacillota > Clostridia > Oscillospirales > Ruminococcaceae > CAG-115. The sequence goes on along the minus strand of JBJESB010000073.1, from coordinate 13,771 downwards.
GCCGTTCAAGCGTGTGCGGTCTATTACTGCCGCGCCCGATTTCACAGAGAAAAAGTACGCCGAAAACGCTGCGGGCAAGCGTGTTTTGTTGGTAGAGGACAACGAGTTTAACCGCAGTCTTACCGTTGAAATACTTGAAATGGTGGGCTTTGAGGTAGAAGCTGCGGAGGATGGACCCACGGCTGTTCAGGCAGTGCTGGATAACGAGCCGGGCTGCTATTCGTTTGTGCTGATGGATATCTTTATGCCCAGGATGAACGGCTATGAAACCGCAAAGCAAATCCGCGCGATTGACCGCGAGGATGTAAAAACTCTGCCCATTATTGCACACTCTGCAAGCATGAGCGCTGAGGATGTTGCAAACTCGGTTGAGGCGGGAATGAACGGCTATGTTTCCAAACCTTTGGTAATCAGCGAGCTTTTCGATATAATCAACAAACTGAATTGAAATTACGGGAGAACTGTGCATGGTATGGTTCTCCCGTAAATGTTAGAGACACGCTGATTAAAGCATGGCGTATCAAATTCAGACACGTGAAACAGCGCACTTGAACGTGTCGGATTTGATAAAATCAGCGTTTCCCTAGAATAGGTATGGTTTTTGATATAAATATACTATCAGCTATTGAAAAATCATTTGACTTATGTTATAATTATTTTGTACATACAATTGTATTCAAACGAAAAACAGAATAGTATTTCACAAGGGGAAAGAGATATGGACAAAAAGAGATACAGCGCTGCGCTTTTATTTGTGACGTATGTTGTGGTGCTTGGCATTATCATCACTGCTTTCTATAATTTTGCATCCTCCGGCGAGAAACGCATTTTCGGGCAGAATATGCAGTATGTCAGGGACAGTGCGGTGCGCTCTGCGGAAAGGGTGGATACTGAAATTTCCGAAGGCTTAAGCCACTTGAGCTATTTATGCGGGGTAGTCAGCCGCTCGATGACCTCGCCAGAGGTAGACTATGAGAAAATCAGAAGCATGAGCGAGGACACCGTGTTTGATTTTATCGAGTTTGTAGACGCGGAAGGAATGAATCACAATGTAACGGGCGGAATCTCCGACGCGCATGACAGGCATTACTATATTGACGGAATACGCGGCAACACAGGAATTGAAGTAGTTTTCAATTCGCGCGCAACGCATGAGACCCTGTTGGATATGTATGTTCCGGTAATGTATAACGAGCAGCCGTGCGGTGTGCTGGTGGGTGTATTTCAAGCCAAAAATCGCCTGACCAAGCTTCTTTCTGTGGATTTGTTCGGCGAGCCTGCGGATACTTTTCTGATAAATCCCGACGGCAGAGTAGTTGCAAGCAACCACGAATTTGATACTTCACTGGAACTGACTATATCAACCATAGCGGGCAGTGACCATGATGCATCAAACGCTATGAAGATAGCAATAGAAAACGGAAATACCGCGGGATTTACTCTTGGCGAGAGAGCAGGCTGTATAACCAAGCTGGATAAAAGCGGCTGGTTTCTGATGCAGCTGTTTCCGCAGGCTGCTGCGCAGAAAATGGTGAATGATGCGTTTACTTCAGGCGTCAAGCTGGAGATAGCAATTATTGTTGTTCTTACGCTGACCGGTATTTTTATGGTGTTTTTTTCGAGAAGAAGCCGTAAGGTTATTGAAACAACCACAGATGAACTTACGGGCTATAAGAATGCGGTGCTTGCCGATGCGATAATCACATTTGACGCAGATATCACCAACAACAGTATTGCAAAAGGCGCATGGAAGGGAGCAAGCGGCAGGATGGTGCCGCCCGAGGAGCTGGTGGGAATAACTCTGCCGTGCAGCTATGACGAATACATTCAGAAATGGGCTGAAAAGTTTGTTCACAAGGATTACAGAGAGATGTTTCTGAAAGCGACCTCGCGTGATAATCTGATGCAGTCAATCGCGCAGGGAAAGAGCGAGGTTTCGATAGACTATGCGGCAAAGGCGGTTGACGGAACCAACATATTTGCCCGCAGAAGTATATTCCTTGCCCATAACAACAAGGGCTCGGTGATTGCGTATTGCAGTGTAAAGAACATTACCGAGCAGCACCGAAGGGATGAGCAGATGCTTCAGTACGAAAAGATGCTGGCAACGGTTGCTTCTGTTACATACAAGGGCATTCGCGTAATAGAGCTGGAGAATTACACCTGCACATATCTTTCGTTTGAAAACGGCGGTATTACCGAGCAGGAAATAGGCAGCTGGACAGTATGGCTGGCGCGGCAGAGAGTATATGTTCACCCTGACGATTATGAGGCTTTGCGCAGCGCAGTCAGCGAAAATGCGCTTGAGCAAATGAAACCGAACACTGATTTCAGTATTGATTACAGAAGCGCAGCTTGCGATGAACAGGGCAGACACAGAATTTACCGCACGACAGTATTCAAAACCGATAGCAGCGGCAAAGAGTATGTGTATCTTGTGACGGTGGATACAACAGACGAGGTAAAAAAAGCAGGCGCGCTCACTACATAATAAAGAAATCCCCTCGATTACTTCGGGGGGATTTCAGGCTGTTGATGTACTCGCTCAAAAATTGGCTTGTTTAGGTGCAAAAAAGCTCTCAATGGTTGTATGGGGTTATTCTCCGTGCAGGGCAAGCAGTTTTTTCAGCAATTCCGGCTCGACCTCGGGGCGGAGCTCTGAATAGTAATGCTGGCTGTATTTTCTCACGTCGTTGGTGGGGTACATTTTCTCGTACTGTTTGTAGATTTTCTTTGTGCGTTTAGCGCTCATCAGTTCAATTTTACCGTCATGCACCCATACTCCCGCCTCCAGATTATCAAGAAAGTCATTATAAACGGGGAATTTGTCGTATGAATCGGTACTGTTAAACAGCTCGTCCCAGCCGTATGGCGGCAGCTCATCCCATGCCGTGATACCCATTACAAGGTCCAGATACGGAAAATGCATAAGGTAACGGCACCAGTCGTCAATCATTTCAACGGCGTTCGGGTACTTGCTTAAAATGCCGTTTATTCCAACCGTGCCGTCGGGATGAACCCAGAAATTGCTGTTCGGAAAGTAATTGGGGCAAAACCAGCTGTTGAAGAAATTCAAGGTTGAGAAATTATCGTCATTCGTTTGCAGGCTTGAGGTTTTCCACAGAATATCAAGCGCCTGTTCCTCGGTGAGGCTCTTGCCGCGCAGCTGGTAGTATGGTCTGCGCGCGGTCGCGTCCCAGCTTTCCATATCTGCGTCAAATATCACTTCGGTATTTTTCAGAAAGCTAAGGTAATCGTACGATATTTCCTCTGTGTAATCATAACCTAGAGAGTAGGCGAATTTTCGGGTGTAGGTATCAAGATATTCGTATGCGGTCATATTGTCCCTCCGTTGAATTTGCGAATTTGTTTTGATAAGTCTGCGTTTATTGTACCGCAGCCGCAAGGCTGTGGTACAATTGTCCGATACGCACGGAGCATATCGTCTGATTTGCGTATGTGCGAGGACATTTGATGTACATAAACGCTTGCGTTTATTGTATCATGCTTCCGATACTTTTGCGCGTCAAATTCGGGACAGTTTATTGCAGGACAGAAATATAACGTTTTGCAGAGAAGGCTTGTGCTATTCCTCAATATCTACCGTTCGCATAAAGCGCCTTAACGGGTATTGCCCGTCGTGCGATTCACCGCAGAAATACGCCGACATATTGCCCGCATGAGTAATGCGTGTAACACCGCAGCGCATTAAAAGCTCGGTGAGTCTGCTGCGCTCGGAGGGCGCGCAAATAAGCCCTGCGGTTTGCAGATAGCCCTTGCTGCGGCGAAGCTCCTCGCAAAGTCGGTTGTGAGCCAGCGGCTTAACAAGCACACTGCCCGAAAGCGGCGCAAGCTCAAGAGCGCTGTCTGATTTCAGCACGATTCGGCAGCACTTTGCGATATACTCGCTGTCGGCGGGGGATTCGTTAAGCCAGCCCTCAAGACGCTCTGTAAGCCCTATAAGCGTATTTCTCGCCCGAGTGCCGATATCGGTCGGTGCGTGAGCCATGAATGCGCGCTCCATATACGGCAGAAATTCTGCGCAGAATTCCTCTGCCTGTGTGAGGCTGTTGGTATCAATAAAAATAGTCTGGCAGGAGCTGCACAGCATTCCGCGCGTGACGGCAAGATGCTCTGCAAGCGCTGTAAGCTCCCGCTCCTTGCTTTCGTAGCCCGAGATGTAGCAGAAGCCGAGCTTGTGTCCCCATTCAATCAGCTTTGCGCCTGTCGGGGCAAGCGCTCGCACGGCGCTTACAGCCTCATCTCCGCCCCACACGCAAATTCCGTCGGCAAGGTCAGCCATGCGCTGCATGGCACGAATATCCGCCGAGGGAGTATCGAACACATAAATAAAGTCGGCAAGCTGCGGCTCATATTCGATAAGCTTGCTGATAATTTTCAGCGAGATTCCGTTGTCTGCCTGCGGCAGCTTAAGAATGTTGATGTTTCCTGCAAGCAGACCCTCCGCCAGCGTATACGCGGGCAGACCGTCCATGTTTCCTGCGGCAATATGAAAAACCACGCCAAGCGGCATGGCTTTTTTTCTTATCGGGGCAAACCCTGCGGGCGGAGCGGTGCGGTAATCCGCGGGCTCGCCGCAAAGCTCGGTTTTCAGCTTGTATTCAAGGCTTTCGCGCGAAAGCAGCAGCGCAGCCTGCGCCTTTATGTCTATGGGTGCGATTTCCGCTGCGGCTGAAAGCTCCTCATCAAATACACCGTTGTCAATATCGCGGGCAAGGCTCTCAGCGGCACGGATTACCGTATCCGGGCAAAGTGATTCCTGCGCCAGAATTATGGGTATGCGCTGCTCAAGAGCGTTTAACAGCCTGTCCTGCTCCGAGCTTTCGTAGATTTTCCCGCCGTAAAGTATCATAGCCCAATTCCTTTCAGCGCCTCTGACGCGCCCGCAGCGCAGGTTTTTATATTTGCAGGCGCAACTCTGCCGATAATTTCTAGGTACGGAGCGTTAATTCCGCAGCCGCACTCGCTGCCCTTGTGAAGTACGCCTAAGTCGTCTGTCATAACCGCGAGTATCGGCGTTGCTTTAATCATTGGCGTGATTAGCTCGGTAAGACCCGTTTCGCCAAAGGGCAGAGGGGTCAGGTCGTCGGGCGAGCGGATAATAACACGGCTGTATGCAGGCACATGAAAGTGGTGATTCTTGCAGTCGCAGTACAGCACGGGATGTTCTACCGCGCCGAAAAATTCGATTATGTTATCTGCGCTTATTCCGAGAGTTTTTTCGGCAAGCGCGTAGAAGCCCTCTTTATCGGGCTGCTCGGCGTAGAATTGCTTCCAGCCGCCGCCAAGCATGATTTTAGAGCCCCGCGGAAGCTTGACATAAATTCCGCGCTCATCCATTACCTTCATAAGAAAATAGGTGTACGCGGGAAAGCCCATAAACCTCACGGGAAGCCTCTTTTCGGATGCCTTGACCAGCTTTTTGAGCATTCCGTCAAAATCGGGCTTGTACGCTCCGCCGGTGTATTTCAGAATGTATTCTCTTGATACCGCAGGCGTCATCAGTGTTGCGCCGAATGCGGTTTTGGTAACAGCAGCGCGATTATCACGCCGCGGCTTGTAGCCCATTATAAAATATCTGCACGGGCAGAGCGACAGCAGCTTGCGCCTGTGCAGAATCTTAATCGTCATTTTAAGCGCGCAAAGCAGCCCGCCTGCCTCAAAGCCGATAACGCTGCGATTGCCGCTTGTGCCCGAAGATTCAACGCTTATCAGCGGCTTGGCAGAAGAAAAGCTTCGCCGCTTGAACAGCATGGTCGGAAGATACGGCAGGTTTTCCAACGTGAGATTTTCTTCAGATATCCCGTATTTATCCGCAATTTTTCTGTAATCCTTGCAGTGATTTCTGTGCCAAGCGAAATGCTCACGCACTGCCGCCAGAAACAGCTCGTTATCCTCGCTGTAAGGCTCTTTTACGGAAAACAGCCGCGCAGTGTACTTCATGGCGTTCCTTTCCGGCAGACGGTTTACTGCCTGATAACCTTGTCCTCGGGCAGATATTCCATAATCATCTGCTCTAGCATTGCGGGGTTAATCGGCTTGGAGAGATAGTCGGAGAAGCCTGCGCCGAGATAGTTTGATTTTGCATCAACGTCTGCGTTTGCCGTAAGAATGATAACTGGGGTATCGTCGCACAAATGCTCGTCGCGCAGAATTTTCAGCGTGTCGATACCGTCAAGCTCGGGCATCATGTGGTCAAGCAGAATTATGTCAAAATGCTCGGATTTTACCGCCTCGATACATTCATTGCCGCTCATAACGCAGGTGATTGGAATTTGAGTTTTCTTCAGCAGCTTGGTGATGATTGTAAGATTCATCTTCACGTCGTCAACGGCAAGCACCTTTGCCTCGGGCGCGTGGAAGCTCTCGGTGTATTCAGCTCTGGTTTTCTCGTGACGACCGGTGCGGTAATCGCCCATAGTTTCGCTGCCGATTACTTTTTGCGGCACGGTAACGGTAAATACCGAGCCCTGCCCGTAGGTACTTTCAACGGTGATATCACCGCCCATCATAACAGCGAATTTCTTGGTAATCGCAAGACCCAGACCCGTACCCTCAATACCACTGTTTTTGCGCTGGTCAACACGCTCAAAGGCGGTAAACAGGCTGCCCATATCGGATTCCTTAATACCCCTGCCCGTATCGCTTACCGTGTACCTGAAAATGAAATTCTCTCCGTCGCGCTCGCCGTCAATCTTAAAGGTAATCGTACCCTTATCGGTATACTTAACCGCATTGGTGAGTATGTTCGTAACCATTTGCTTTACACGAATAGCGTCTCCGTACAGCTTTTTGGGCAGTGCGGGACTTGCCTCTACCTTCAGCTCCTGAACATCCTTTTTTACAAGCGGTCGAATCATGGTTTCCAGCTCATGAATTATATCCGCAAGCTCATACTCAATCGGTATTACCTCCAGCTTGCCCGATTCAATCTTGGACAGGTCGAGAACGTCGTTGATAAGCTGCAGCAGCGTCTGACCCGAGGACGCGATATTCATTGCATATTCGCGGATGTTGTCATCCTTGCATTCTCGCAGAATCATCTCGTTCATACCCAGAACCGCATTTATCGGCGTACGGATTTCGTGTGAGACATTGGACAGGAAGTTTGACTTGTTGGTAGAAATCATATCAAGCTGACGAATATATTCCTGCTGCTTTGAATCGTCTGCGATACGCACGATATAGCCGCGCACCTTGTTTGATTTGTACAGGTAGTTTACTGATATCTCAATATCCTTTCCGTCAAACGAAATGCTCTCTTTCAGGCTTTCGCCTGAGTAACCCTTTATCATCTCCTCGATTTTGTCGAGTGCCTTGCTGCATCGGGAATTCAGCTGCCTTGCGAGGTTCTGCTGTTCAAGCTCGGGTATGAATTTTTCGGCGACATGGTTGCAGCCTATGTAATTCAGTTTTTTATCGAACAGCAGATACCCTTGCGAATCCTGCTTGTCAACAGAGGAAAGCAGAGCCTCGTCGAGATTATAGATACCGGTGTTGTAGGTTACAAAAAGCAGGATAATGGAGTTGACAGCGTACGATACGCAAAGCGGGTCAAGTCCGCCGAGCAGCTTTCTGCCGACAGTATAGCAAAGCAGGGTGATTATATACTGTATAATCATAAGTATTACATTTTTGTAGATAATCTTTTTGCGCTTGATAAGCGAATACACCAGCAGCGAAAACCCGACAATGGAGTATCCGTACAGCATAACCAGAAACAGCGTATGCGCAGGACCGTATTCTTTGACGAGAATTGTCACCCCGTTGAGCTTTTCAATGTGACATTCCTTGTAGAGCCAATCGGTAAAGCCTGCGGTCATCGAAATAATCATAACCGTGATATTAAAGCAGTACATTCCCAGCCGCACCCACTTGTTGGGATTAACCTTACACGCGTCAAATACCAGCATCATAAGGAACAGACTCAAAAGGCAGCCCGAAATATATGTGAGCTTGTTTGCCATAAGCGCTTCTTCGACATTTGAGGACAGACCTATAAAAAGCTGCCCCAGATTGGAAAGAAAAACAAATATGAAGAACGAGGCGTTGTAGAACATGACCTTTTTATCCGAGATGATAATAAACAAAATCAGCGAAATAAAGGCTACTACTGTTGTAGAAAAATATAAAACAGGCATGATAACAATCCTTTCAAAAAGGAATAGATTTTTCTATATTTTACATTATTATAATGGATTTGTCAAGTGCGGCAAGGATTTACACCGTCTAGGCATCGCCCGTTTTACGCCCGCCTGAATTTCGAGGGTGAGATACCCTCATATCTTTTGAAAAGCTTGCAGAAATAGCTTGCAGAGCAAAAGCCTGTTTCTGCCGCGATTTCTTCTATGGATTTATCCGTGCTTGTCAGAATCTCCTTTGCAGCCTGAATACGGCGCTTGGCGATATACTCCATCGGGCGTGAGGCAAGCGTGTTTCTGAACAGCAGGCACAAATGCTGCTTGGAAACGCCCGATATCCTGCAAAGCTCATCCATTCCGATAGGTGAGACGTAGTTTTCGTTAATATAATCAATTGCTTTCATCAGCGCGGAATTAGGAGTGCCCGATATTCCCTTTGAGGAAATGAGCCGATAGAACTCGATAAGAAAATCGTACAGATATCCCGAAGCACGGTAATTGCCGAAAAAGTTATCCGCCCGGATTGCCTCGTGCATTTTTCGGAAAATATGCTCAAGATTATTGACCTCGTTCAGGTGAAAAACCGACGGCTCTGTCAGCCCGAAATGCTTAAGCAGCTCGTCGGAAGCGTACCCCGCAGGCACAATCCAATGAATATCCCAGATGTCCTCCTCGGGGTAGTATTCGTGCGGATAGAATGCCGGAAGATATATAGCGGTAAGCGGCGGAACAGGCAGCTTTTTTCCGTCAAGAATCAGTGTTCCGCTGCCCTTGGTGCAGTACAGAATCTGCGGGCAGGGGTAGCCCTCGGGACGGGTTATATGGTCTTGGCAGTGCTGCTGACCCATATTCAGCAAATACAGCGGCAGCTCGTTTTCGCTGCGGATTATCGGATAGTCACAAAAGAACAAAATATCACATCCATATTCATTTTGTTATATAATAATAATATCATATATTGACAGACCTGTCAACAGGCATTATAATTTAATAAAAATGCTCTGTGTGGCGGTCGGCACGGCAGTAAAAAATCGGGTCGGTTTTCGCACGGAATCCATAATGCTGACAAAGGAGAACAGTATGAATATCGAACAAATCGCAGCGCACGGCTCGCCGAAAAGCCGCATGATATACCACGAGGACCCTCAAAGCCTGCATATCGGCACGGCTGAAAAGCATTGCTATTTCATCCCGTTTGAGCAGGGTCAGAACCCGTTTGAGAGCAGGGAACAATCCGCCGAATTTGAGCTGCTTAACGGCGACTGGGGTTTCAGATACTACGACAGCATTGTTGACCTTGAGGACGATTTTGTGTCCGTATCTGCCGACAAGACTATTCCCGTTCCGTCAAACTGGCAGCTTCACGGCTATGACAAGCCTCAGTACACCAATATCTGCTACCCGATTCCCTACGACCCGCCGTATGTCCCCGACGATATCCCGGTGGGAGTGTACAGCCGCAGCTATAATTTCACCCCCGACGGCAGGGACAGAATACTGGTCTTTGAGGGCGTTGACAGCTGCGTATATCTCTACATAAACGGGGAGCTTGCGGGGTATTCGCAGGTTTCGCACAGCACCTCGGAGTTTGATATCACGCCGCTTTTGCATGAGGGCGAAAATCTTATCACGGCGGCAGTGCTGAAATGGTGCGACGGAACATATTTAGAGGACCAAGACAAGTTCCGCCTTTCGGGAATCTTCCGTGATGTATATGTGCTTTCGCGCCCGAAGAAAAGACTTAAGGGCTACACCGTAAAGCCTGTGCTTTCGCCCGATTTTGCCTCTGCGGAGCTGAATTTCACGGCTCGCGGCTGCGATGTGAGCGCCGCGCTTTGTGACGAAAGCGGCAATGTAATCGCAAATTTCACGGCTATTGACGGCGTTGCGACAGCGGTAACGATTGAAAAGCCCGAGCTGTGGTCTGCCGAAAATCCGTATCTCTACAATCTCACCATAACCGCGGGTGACGAGGTAATCGGTGAGCGCGTTGGCTTCAGGAAAATAGCAGCGGAAAACGGCGTTGTAAAAATCAACGGGCGGGCGGTGAAATTCAAGGGCGTAAACCGCCACGACAGCTGCCCCGATACGGGCTATTACGCGTCCGTACAGCAGATGCGGCACGACCTTGAGCTGATGAAGCGTCACAACATAAATGCAGTCAGAACCTCTCACTATCCCAATTCTCCGCTGTTTTACCGGCTCTGCGACGAATACGGTCTGTATGTTATTGACGAGGCAGACCTTGAGTCGCATGGCTGTGTTGAGGTCTACAACGATTTCAAGTGGAGCTGGGAGGGCGGCTATAACGGTATTGCTCTGCTGGCTATGGATGAGCGTTTCGGAAAAGCAATAACCGACCGCGCAGAATCGCTTGTAATGCGCGATATCAACCGCCCCTGCGTTGTGTTCTGGTCGCTGGGCAACGAGAGCGGATACGGCAAGAATCTGCTTGCGGCGGGGGAACTGGTTAAAGCTCTTGACGACACGCGCTTGCTTCACTATGAAAGTACGCATCATCTTGACGACACGCCCAACGACATTCTTGACGTTGTTTCGCAGATGTACACCTCGCCCGAGGATATGCAGAAATTTCTGCAAAACGAGCAGGAAACCCGCCCGTTTATCCTGTGCGAATACTGCCACGCAATGGGCAACGGCCCCGGTGATTTGGAGGATTATCACAACGCATTTTATTCGCACGAGCGCTTCTGCGGCGGCTTTGTGTGGGAGTGGAGCGACCACGCGTGCATAATGGGCTATACCGAGGACGGCAAGCCAAAGTACGGCTACGGCGGGGATTTCGGCGAGCGCCACAACGACGGCAATTTCTGCATGGACGCGCTCACTTACCCCGACAGAACCCCGCACACTGGACTTCTGGAGCTGAAACAGGTGTACCGCCCCGTGCGCGTTACAAGAGCGGCAAACGGTGCGTTTATTTTCAGCAGTATGCTGGAGTTTGTAAACGCGGGCGATATTCTTGACTGCCGCTATGAGATAACCGATATCGACGGCGTAATTTGCGGCGATACGGTGGATTTCTCGGTTAAGCCTATGGGCAGCGTTGAGGTTTCGGTTGCAGTGCCGCTGATTGAAAGAGGCGAGATGTACATCAGATTCATTTTCACCGCAAAGCAGAAAACGTTGTTCTGGGAGCGGGGCTATGAGGTCTGCTTTGACCAGCTGAAAATCTGTGACGAGCCTGCGGCGGAAAAGCCTGCAGAGGCTGTCGGCAAGGTTAATATTGAGGATGAGCCGCTTGCGGTTACGATTTCTGCGGGAACTGTTACCTACCGATTCAACAAGCGAATATCCGAATTTGACTCGATAAAGGTTAACGGCAAGGAGCTTCTTGACCGACCGCTTTCCTTCAATTTCTTCCGCGCGCCCGTCGATAATGACGTGATGAAGGGCGACTGGTACAGAGCGCACCTCAACGATTATACGGTGAAGAATTACGGCGTAACGGTTACCGAAATCGCAGGCGGCGCAGAGATTTCACTGCGGCAGTCGTTTGGTTGGAGTATTCACCAGCCGTTTGCGTACATGGATGTGGTTTATACCATATCCGCAGACGGAGCGCTTGGCATAAAATGCAGCACGGAAACCTCCAACAAGGTGACATTCCTGCCGCGCTTCGGAATCAGGCTGTTTATGCCCGAATCGTTCAGCCGCGTTGATTATTACGGCTATGGTCCGTATGAAAGCTATATCGACAAGCATCAGGCGTCATATATGGGCAGATTCAGCGCCGATATTTCGGATATGCATGAGGATTACATCCGTCCGCAGGAAAACAGCTCGCATTACGGGTGTAAATTTGTGACGGTATCTGACGGCGAAACGGCGGTAAAATTCACAGCGCCCGAGCCGTTTTCGTTTAACGCCTCGCGCTACACCCAAGAGGAATTAGCAGCAAAGCGTCACAATTTTGAGCTTGAAAAATGCCCAAGCAGCGTAATCTGTGTTGACAGTGCAATGGCGGGTGTGGGCTCAAACGCCTGCGGTCCTGCGCTTGCAGAGAAATACAGGCTCCCGCTGCCGAAAATCTCGGCAGAATACAAAATTGAGATTATCTCGGCAGAGTAACCTCGCCATGGGCATTATTTTCGCATATTCTGCTCTTTTTCATAAAACGCCCTTACCAGCATTTCAAACTCCTGCGGCGATTCGCAGGCTTGCTCGCATTGGGCTTTCTTCTGCGACGAAGCCTCGTATGTACGCTTAACCTTATCACATTCAAAGTGCCGACACTCTCGGCACTTTTTTACTTGGTGCTCTTTTGTGCAGGGCAGCAGCATAAAGCTGCAAACGGGGCGGCAGCCGCAGCCCGTGCATTTGATTTCCTCATTGCTTACAATCCTGTCGCGCCAGCCCGCCTTGTACCAGAAAACTGCTGTTTCGTGCAGTTCTTCCTCTGTTTCGGCAAGAAATCTGGGGCAGACAGCACAGTCGTCGCCGCACACCGAAATAATAGGCGTTACTGTTTTGAGGTACTCCAGCTTTGCAATATACCATTTCATAAAATCACCTCATAATCGTTGTCGGAATATCAATCGAACAGGCACAAAGCGGTTTTGAAATCACGCTGATTTATACCCCGTACTTCTGCGCGAAAGCCTTGAAGTACAGCTCAATTTTTTCCAGAGACTCCTGTTCTCGCTCGGGTTCTCTGTCGCACAGCTGTATCAGCAGCGATACGGGTGAGGCGAATGACATTGCAAGCTGCGCCGAATCATCACGCTTCATTATGCCTTTATCCATCATAGCTTCAAAAATCTGCTGATACATACCCTGCACACTGTCGATATTATATTTTGATGTAAGCGCTGCAATGCGTCTGCTGCGGAATTGTTCCATGGTCAGCATTCTGCGCATTCTTTTTATCATGGGGTCGTGCAGGGTGAACAGAATCCTTTTCAGCGAAAGAGTTACCAGCTCACTCATGGAATCGGGTATTTTTCCGGCGTTGTTTTTCGAGCCGAAATTCTTCTCGTAGTAGCTCTCTACTTTTTCAATCAGCGCATTGAGAATATCCTCCTTGCCCTTAAAGTGCTTGTACAGTGAAGGACCTTTTATTCCGGTGTTTTCTGCAATCAAATCCACGCCTACGCCGTCATAGCCTCTTTCGGAAAACAGTGTAAGCGCCGAATCCAGTATCCTGTCCTTGGTTGTTTGTTTATCCATATAAGTCTCCTTTAAATTGTACAGCTGTACTGCCTTTCGGGAAAGCAATCCACAGGCTAACGAACGTTTTCTTACTGAATTATATCATATTTTTATTTCTTTGTCAATAATATTTTCGGTGCGGTAATAAAAAATGGGGCGAAAAACTCGCCCCTGAATATAATTTCGTCAGAAAATCATTCGCTGCCCAATGCAATGAATCCCTCTTTCTCAAGGCGGGAAACAACTTCCAGAATATGATTATGCAAGCCCGCAATACTGTTGTGAATATTGCATTCTTTTACCAGCGAATCCACCAAAACCATAGCGCTAATCAGCATTTCCTGCAAGGATGAATTGCCGCCTCGGATGTCATTGCAAAGCGAGTCCACAAGATTATAGGATTGCTCAAACAGGGTCTCATCTTCTTTGAGGCATTC
>JBJESB010000072.1:0-3502 GCA_051882575.1 Oscillospiraceae bacterium | reverse complement strand
GGTGTTTTGCTTTCGCAGGACGGTCGCGCTGCTTGAAGATGATTTTGGGTGTCATGGGGTTCTCCTTGTCTTGTTTTACGGCTGCACCGCCGAAATAGTCGCAAAAAGCTCGTCGGACATACCCGTCCTAAAACCCTTAAACCACAATCGCGGATTGACTTCAACACCTAAATCTGCGGCAGAAAGTCCGCGGTAGTAGTGCGGCTGGGAATACTGCGGCTGCGACACCTCACCGCTCATTATGCTCGCCTTTATGCTGACGTGCGGAATGGTTTCTCCTGCCGGAAAAGCATGATACCAAGAATTTGTCCCCGTAATAAAGTCGCGAGTGCTGTCGGCTGTTCCTTTGTGTGCATAACCCACGCGAAAACTGCCGTCGCTGCGGAGCAGCATATCCTCTCCTATATCGTTCTCCTCGGAAATACCGTCAAGGCTGTCAAGGCAGGAGTATTCTACAAAAAGCGTTACTGTGCCATAATCGGTAAGTCCGTCAACGCTCGGAAACGGAAAGCCGTAGTCCTTTTCAAATTGCTCCGTATCAATGACATAAGCAATAGTAACCGCGCTGTAATTCAGAACATTACTCGTTATATCTGCGCTTGCAATATGACCGCCGTTCTCCATATCCCACACGTCATAAATGTAGGCAAACTGAATAGAATTGCCACAATCAAGTAGATTAGCGTAGACAGGTACGCTCTCGTTCAGCCACAAGGTTATTCCTTCCTCCGGTAGGTCGTGTGATACTCTGCCCTAATTGTATTTGTGTATCTTGCTGACCTCGCCGCATTGATTGAGTATGCCGTTTGATCCGGACTTTAGGGCGGAACTGTCAACAGGCAGTTCAAAGAAACCTTCAAAGTAAACAAATAACGCTGCCTGCACCATATTGTCAAGGCTCAGCGTCCATTCTTCTTCCGGGACGTCTGCGTCACGCAGGGCAAGCTCGATAGCGTTCTGGGAGTCCTCAACATATTGGTCGAAACTCTCATCTATGCCGAAAATCTCCGCCCACATATCGTTTGCAGGACATTCCAGCGTGATACTTAGCTTGTTGTTAGTGCGCTCGGTGGTTATCGAAATCTGACCGTCATATACGGTATCTTCAAGCAACGAAATAAGGTTTGAGGTTTCAAACACATTCAGCTTAATCGCTCCGCTGCCGTCTGTTAGCCCCTGCCAGGTTGAATGAAGATATTCCTCGGCAGCCTCGGCGGTTTCAGGAATGTTACCTATCGCCTCGGCAAGCTGCGCGTCAAGACTTTCTTCTGCGGCACTTTGCTCGTTCATATTCACCAGAAACTCCCGGCATTGGCGGACATTGTACATAGCTAGGAAACGTGGCAGATAGATAGTGCCGCCGCCGATACAGGTGTACTCAACAGTCTGCGTGCTGCCGGTGCTGTCGGTCACATTAAGTGTTTGGACGGTGCAAGCTTTCCCGTCCTCGGTAGTGGTTTCATCGTAGAGGTACTCATACTGCGGCATACTTTCCATAGCACGGAGATAGAGAAATCGCTTTACGCTGTCCTCATAACCGCTGATACGCTCTATTCCCGTATCATCTGTAAATTGCGGCTTTGTTATATCCGAATAGTCCATATCCGAACTGAAATCGGCTATGTATTCGTCAAATTCGCTCTGTGAGCTTATTGCACGGAGAGCAGCGGCATAAGTTTCCATGACCGATTGTGCCTGCGCTATTTCCTCGCTGTCGTAGAGAATGAGGGTACTGCCGTCAAAGCCGCTGTTGATAGCCGCCTTTGATAGATTAACTGAGAAATCGGGCATGAAATCATAGACCTCGCGCTTTATATCTCCGTCAATTTCAGCGTTCATTCCGTCAAAAACCTCGCTGATACAAGTCCTGATATATCTCCAATGGTTTTGCAGGTCGGTTGTCTGAATAATATCCAGCAGACCGCTTATAAAGCCGGCAAATGCCGTGAATATCATCATAATCAGACCGATAACTACCATGATAATTTTCAGAACAGTATTGCGCCCCTGTTCGCTGGATAGGGACTCGGCAATAACGGCAATTAGTTTCGGGTTGACCGCCATAATGCACCTCCGTCATATTTCCGGCAGAATGAGCAGCAGTACCGCAAAGAAAGCGGGGATCGCTGTGATGATTACGGGTAAGGACATGGGTATCATCTGCCTTTCTGAATTATAGTAAACGGCAATGGAAATTGTCGTTTACTATTTGCCGATACGCACGGAGTTCGCGCAGCGAACGGATGTGCGAGGCAATTTAAATAAGTTTTTATTGTAAACGGCAAATTTATTTGACGTTTACAATAAAAGCGCACAAAACTGTGCGCTAAAAGAAAATGCCCCGATCTCTCGGAGCATTTATGGTTAAAGGGTTATCAACATTTGCACTAGGTCCTGTTCCTTATCTTCCTTGTGGATCGTGCGGGTTTCAAATTCTTGAAAACGGTTCTCGTCTTTGTAGAATTTCATCAGCTTGTCCTTGCGTTCAGCTTCGATAAATACTACCATACCTCCTGCCTTATGCTGAATATCTCTTATGGTATCCAAAGCAATATCCAACAGCTCCGTACCGGAAATGGTTTCGTTTGCACTATTGGTATAGTTTTTCCCAAGCTGCGCGATGAGGTAGGCGGACAGAGAATAGGTCGTTCCGTCCTCGTCAAGCTCTGCAACACGCGAGATTTTTCGGTTTACAGAATTGCTGAAAATATCGCTGCGTACAGATATTGGTTTTATGGCAAGTGAAAAATAACCTACAATATTACCTTCATTGCCAAACACCAGATATGTAACAGATTGGTTTTTCTTTGTAAACTCAATAGAATTGCATTTCAGAAAATGCTCGACGTCGGCGTTTTTAGGACAAGAATAATCGGAGAGAATTTCTTTGAGCTTATCCTCTCCGATTTCTTCATCTTCCAGCATATCCTTAAAATTGACAACAAGAAAATCGTTAGCCATTTTTGCCGTTCCTCTTTGCTAATAAACTTTTGATTTCGGCAGAACTTGTAAGATGTCTTGCCTTGACCTTTGTAGCGACTCTTTTGTTGTTAAAGGATGCCTCAATAGCGTCTGCGAATTTCTGAGTCTGTTCCGGTCCGGATACAACGAAATTCTTCTTAATGCTTGAAGTAGCCATAACTCTCTGCCTCCTTTACAATAATATCATAGCTCTCCATATTCATTATATACGAACTGTGTATTTTTGTCAAGTGGCAAAAGCAGTTATCTTCCGCCGCCCTTTCCGAAAATTGAAAGCCTTTCGTCTGAAAATTCAAACTTGACTTTGACCGCCTGTGAACCAACTTTCATCAGAGCAACACCTCGCTGTTTTGCGGCAAGCAGCTCATACTGCGCCTCATTAAGCGAAAATATCTCTTTTGTAATAATTAGGATTTGGTTCTTCTTCTAAAGGTAAAAATTCAAATTCTTCATTGTTTGTTTCTTTCACAACTCAACACTCCTAACTATTTATTATAATGAACATATTCATATCCAGCAT
>JBJESB010000071.1:0-3551 GCA_051882575.1 Oscillospiraceae bacterium | reverse complement strand
GGTGAATAAATAAACCGCATTCCTCATTCGTTTTCATGCTTGCGCGGTACTGTTCGATCTCGCCGTTTTCTTTTGCGTATGCAAGAGTATTCTTGTAAATATCCATTGTAATCCTTTCGTAGCAGATGAAAATGGGACATCATGTCCCGTTTTACATTTCCGGCTGTTCGTCGTTGTCCTCTGTTGGTTCTTCAGCGTGGGGGTCGTACCCGAAAACCTCTGCGGCAAACTCATACGCTTCTTCGGTACATTCCTCCGGCGAATACCCGTCAACGAATTTGCCGTTCTTATATGTACTTCTGCCGAGATTGCAGCCATAGTTCTCGTCAGCCCAGCGGTGTTCAAATTCGAGAGAGGGGAACATTTCTGCGAGCTTGTCCACAATAGGAATAGGGCTTGACCAAGCCGTACAGAACGAAAGCGTATTCTCATCGGCGGGTGTGGGATAAAATGCGTTCCACTTCGTTCCCCAGTGCTTTATTGACCACTCATACCAAGTCGGGTCGCCGTGGTTCAAAATATTGTGAGCAAGCTTGTCGCCCTGCTGCGCTTCCTCGGCGTTGGGGACAGGCATATAGCAGTTAAGCAGATGAGAGTTTTCCTGATTATAGTATTTGCAGAGCGCTTTATACAGCTCTCCAAATTCCTCGTCGCTGAGTTTTTCAAAACCCATTTCATAGTCCGGTGTATTGGGATTCACCATTGTGAGGTAGTGGTTGATATGGTCGCGGATGCTGAATAAGCCGTCATTTGTCACCATTAACTCCTCCGGCATAGGAATGAGCTTGTTGAAATCAAAACAGGGAATTCCTTCTTCGGTCATTGTTGTAACCGCGTCCATCATTCGTTTTACCTCGTCTTTGTCGCCGGTTGCCTGAATGATGTTATATACATAGTTTGGCATTTGGTCTCCTTTCAATTATGAGAACGGGACATGATGTCTCATTCTTAGGGTTCGGGTTGGTTATCTTCTTCCTCTGAACGGTCGAGAAACTCATCAATAGTGGATTGTGTTCCGAAAAAACAGGTATCATCTTCTGTTAGCGCAATACCGTTTTCCGCGCCGTCGATAGGGTTCTTTACGATAACCGTGCCAAAGTGATTAACGGTGATATGGTCTTTCAACTCACAGGCTATACCATTACAACTGTCTCTGAGGTCGTAGGCATACAAGCCGTCGGGGATTGTGCTGCGGTCGATACGATAGTTTGAAAACAGGGCGTTCTGACCGAGAACCTCGAATTCTTCATAATCGCCCTTGCTTGCAGGAACGGGAATCATAGTATTTTCCTCCATTTTGTCGCCGTTAAGCACAACGGTTATGTTGTGCGTGTTTGCGTAGTCGGTAATTGCGCTGCGTACATTATCCCAATATGGTACATTTAGGTCATCATAACGGTTAATAACGAGCAGAGCAATTTTACGAATGTCCTCGTCGGTAATCTCGTGATTGCTGAACATCAGTTCTTCGCACTCAAAGTAAATGATGATATTAAGCTTTGTAATTTCAAGCAGACGGGAGTTATAGATTTCGCTTTCCTCATCGTCCGAAAGCGTAAATAGATAATCCGTGCCGCGAATATGGCGCTTAATAATCATATCGGAGTTTTTCTCCGTGCCTTCCGCAAAGCCCATCATGATATACGCCCGCCATTCATCAGCGTCCACGCCGAACAGACCGTTCCAATCGTCTATCCTTGACTCGTCCTCTATCAGCGATTCCGAATCGTCTGAATAAAGAGCATATAGGTTAGCGGTGGTTTTGAGAATAAACCTCGCAACCGCCTTGTCTTGAATAGGCAGCATACCTTCCCATTTGTAGCCGTATTTTTTCATATCTTCCTGTGTGCAGGAAGGGTCGGGCATTCTTATTTCGAGTTTAGCACTCAATAGTAATCGCCTCCGCAAAATTTGTTCAAAATGAGACTAATTGTCTCGTTTTCGTATGGATTAAGCAACATATCCTCGATTGTACGCCATGAGTCGATATAGTCATTTAGCGTTGTGGCTTTCTGAAACAGGGTCATTTCTTCTTCAGTAATGACAACTCCGCAATCCGCGCCGTCAATCGGCTTGCAGATTATGAAAGTTCCATCGCGTCCGTGGCGGATAAAGTTGCGTATCTCGCAGATTTCACCGTCTCCGATAGGGTCGCGTATATCGTAAGCATAGTATCCGTCGGGGACAGAATGCCTGTCGATAAGGGATTCCGTGTAAATTGCTTTCTGCCCCATAATCTCGCAAAGCTGATAATCAGCAGCATAAGCGTCAACAGCGTCCAAAATGCTCACCTCACATCTCAGGCTCGTTGTCCTCGGAATCATCGCCGTTGTCGTGTTCGTGTTCCTCAATTTTGTGAAAGGAATCGACTTCGGGGCATATTCCAAGCATTCTGCCGTTGTCGAAAGAACAATGCAGAGTTCCGGCGTCGTCAACGCAATTTACCGTCCCCTTAGTCCCATCGGGAATGGGGCGCGGGTCATCATTATTCATGTGAACAAGCATTATCCGCGTTCCGGCAGGATAATGCTCCTTGTAGTATTTAGCAAGATGTCTGTCCATTTTGTCCTCCACATAAAAAAGCAGCCTTAAAGCTGCCACAAGAATTATTACATTTCCATTTCTGCGCTTTCGCCCTCGTCCTCGCCATTGTCATCAACGATTTGGTTGTCGTTGCTGTCGCTGCCGAATTCAAGCTGTGCGTTTAGGTACGCCTGTTTTTCGACCAGTTCTTTCAGCTCGGCAGCGTATTCAAACGGGCGGTCATAGAGGGATTGAGCGTTTGCAAGCTGTTTTTCGGCTTTTTCGATAGCCGCCGCAAATTCCTCCGGCTGCTTTTCAAGCCTTTGGAGCATATTGTCAATTCGGGTGATTGCGCCTGTTCCGCTGTTGTTGTAGTCGGATTTGTAAAGGTTCGCGCCCTTGACAAGTATGCTGCAATTGTACTGATCCGAACGGCGCAGTCCTATTTCAAAGCCGTGGTACTTGGCAAAGAAAATCGGCTCCCCGCCGCGGAAAGCCTCGCTGACCATATATGCGTGAGCCTGCTTTTCGATTTCAGCAGCAGCTATTTCTTTTTCAGCAATCATTTGCCCGTTCATTTCTATGCGGAAACAATCTTCTACATAGGGATTGCTGTTCAGCGTTTGAATATCGGAAATGGCATTGTCGCGCTGTCTGGTATAGCTTTGAATGTTCTTGGGATACACCTCCTGTATATCGTGGGCAAGCTGTCTGTGGTGAGAGAGGTAGTCGGTTTCAAGCAGCGAAAGACGTGCGACCTCGTTGTCAACCGTGAGCTTTTCGGCTATCAGCGGATTGTCTGTTGTGGCTGCTTTCATTTCTGAAAAAGTAAGAGCAACCTCGTCGATGTCCTTGCAGCTGCGGGATACGGGCTTACCAGACAGCACCTTTGAGGAGGTTTCCTGTTTCTTTTCAAGGAGCTGCCAACGGTATGTATCGAAAGTGCCTTTGGTAGCGTAGTAGATTACGGTTACTTCGGGATTGTTGTTGCCCTGCCTTATGCCGCGACCATTTCGCTGCTCAATGTC
>JBJESB010000070.1:0-3563 GCA_051882575.1 Oscillospiraceae bacterium | reverse complement strand
GGGTGGGTGCTCCTTAAGAATGTTATAAACCAAATTTTTCACGATACTTTTGAGGGTCGTCTTTATATTCTCGATATTTCTCACGTAGACAATTGCCACATGGACGAAATCCTGCTGCAAGGGCTGTTTTTTCATCGGCAAAAAAGACGCGGGATTTTTCGTATACTCCCGGAAATCGCTTGATAGAAGAAAGAGCAGTCGGACAATCAAGACGTCCGTATACTTTTCGTTCAGTATTTCCACCTAAAGTACCCGGTGTTTCCGAAAGGTATTCTTTTCCATCAGCACCAATCAATTTGAACATTTTCATTCTCGCACCCCCAAAAAAATCTCAAAAAGTTCCGTACATATATTATACCACACATTTCCACTTATTTCAACCACTTTTCCATATTAAATTCCCACTGGCACAATCTCATCAATATCAACTTCCCTCTTAGGCTTAGAGATACCCATAAACTGCTTATGGCACTCCCACAAATCCAGCAGAAACCCAAACGGCATCAGCCACACTTCTTCTGAACCGAGGTGCAGCTGTGCCGTGCCATAATAGAACAGCCGGGTAAACAACTCGTCATCGTTTACTCGGCTGTTACTGCGTTTTTTGAGTTGTCCTCGCTCTCGACATTCCGCTTTGTGCCTTTCAGCATAGCTTCGGTTATAGCGTCCTTATACTCCGCAAGCTCGCCCGGAGAGGTGAGAAGTTCCACGGTTTCCTCGGTGAGAAGTGGTTTCTTATCTTCGCTTTTGAGGTTGTGAATCTGTATTCCCTGATTGCAGAGCAGAGTAATCAGCCACACGATTTCATCAAGCGCCATCTCCATATTTTCGGATTTCATCAGCTTGTTGCCGAGATTATCCAGACCGCCGTAGCGGGTGGAAATAGCCTTTGTCGCGCGTGTGGTGAGAACCATTTCGTACTGCTCACCGCCGATTGTAATTAAAGAACTGCGCTCGTTTTCCATAGGTTAAACCTCCTCATTTTCAGTCGGTAAAGTTTCGGGTGGGGTAATCGCGTATGTCGGCTCGTACACCGACTTGTACCAGTCGCTCACAACACTTGCGGGAACGTTCTTTTCTCCCTCGGTGACCTCCGCTTTCCACGGGTGCTTTCCGTTACCGTCCGGCTTGTTTCTACGGAGAACAGTGCCCTCGATGGTCGGTGTAGAAAACGTAATGCTGTCACCCTTGGTTGCAAGCGAGGTTGACGGAATACCGAACTTGACACGGTAAAGCCAGAAGTAACGGTATTTTCCATTGGACTTCTTCGCCCGAAAGCCGATTGCCACGGGATTTCCACCGTCCTCGCTTGCGGAAATTACCACGTTGTTGCTGTCGATAGTCGCGCCCGTCAGAACGGACGCTATGCTGTTGCCGATATCATCAATGCCGAGGGAGAGCGTTCCGCTCTTGAACTCCTTGACGATTTCGGACGCTCCGTCATCGGCATAAAGGGTTGCCTCGGCGAGTTCCACAGACAAATCCGCGGTCATAGCCTTCGCAAGTTTTGCGGGTGCGCCGTAAATCTCATCACCGTTTTCATCTTCGGTAATCGGCGCATAGAAAAGCATATCCAAACCGATTGTTGCCATTTATATTTCCTCCAATCCGTATTCTTTTGCCACATCTATGGCATAGTGATTATAGCCCGTGCTGTCCTCGTGACCGACATATTTTCGGGCGGTTATTGTAATATCCGCGCTGATAAGGGAGCGGATAATTTTACTCTTGATTTGATTGTAATTACCCTTGCTGAACAGCGAAATCCGCACTTCCTGCACATCAATTTCGGGCTTGTTGTCCGAGTGGAGTTCAAAGCTGTCGTAAAGAGGAGTGAACACCAGATATTCATCGGGCGGTTTGCCCGAATATACTGCAGTGCTTGCGGGAATTTTCAGCCGTTTTGCAATTTCGGCTAGTTCGGAAAGCAGACTCACAGCCCCTCGACCTCCTTTTCAAAAGCGGATTTCATAGCGTCCACGCACTGCTTTTTCACAGCAGATTTTGCGGGTTTCAAAAAGGGCTTTGCGGGCTGACTGCTTGTGCCGTATTCAAGGATATTTGCGATTTTAGCGTTGC
The DNA here is from genome assembly GCA_051882575.1 of Oscillospiraceae bacterium. Taxonomy (GTDB): domain Bacteria; phylum Bacillota; class Clostridia; order Oscillospirales; family Ruminococcaceae; genus CAG-115. The sequence continues at coordinate 1,484 of JBJESB010000070.1, read as the reverse complement.
TTGAACCGTCCGTTCTTGGCTCGGAAAAGCCGACCTTGATGTCATGGTTGCCGTTTTTATCCACCATAACAGGCGAAAGACCGAGGGAGCGTTCAAGTTCTCCTGTGGAACGGGAATTGCCTTTGTTTCCCGAACCCACAACGGCAGAAAGGTTGCTCCGAACCTTATCCAGAGCCACCTCACCGCCCGCTTGCAGTACCTTTTCGGCAATGCTGTCAGTTTGCGAACCAAGCCGAGAAATCTTTGCAAGAAACTCATCGGGCATTTTAACATCAGCTTTAGCCACTCGGCTCAACCTCCTTTGCCAGCACCTCAACATACATTCCTCTGCCTTTCACATCTTCCACAGAGGCAATCTCAAATACAGAGCCATCGCACAAAATCCGCATATCCGTGGTTACTTTCAAATCGGGAATTGTGCGGAAACGGAACAAGTCGGTAGCCTCGGAGAAAACAGCACGGTTAGCCCACTTTTCGCTGCCGTGCCGCCCCTCCCGATAGGCTCTGACCTTTGCCACAACAACATCGCTTTCCGACTGAAAACCCTCGCTGTCGGTTACAACCTGTTTCTGCGTTATCTCAATGAATTTATTCATCTTGCCGAAACTCATACAATCCACCGCCTGTCTAAACGCAACAGCATATTCACCGTATCCCACACCTGCTTTCCCGCCTGAACATTGTCCCCGAAAAAGCCGCCGGTTGAACCGTCACGGCTTTCGTAAAAATGCGAGGACAGCATTATTACCGCCTGTTCGGTGGTAGGCGGCATGGGGTTTTCGGTGTAATAGCCCTGTTCGATGTGCTGATAACTTTCCGCATAGGAAATAGCTGCGGTGATATAGTTTACGAGAAGTACATCGTCCGCCGAATGTTCAAGTATGAGGTTCTGCTTGACTTTCGTGAGAAGTTCGTCCATTCAATCACCCTTTACGAACCGGAGCCGGCTTTCATCTTGAGAATCTGCACCGCTTCGGGAAGAACCAGCTTTCCGTCAACACGCTCCTTTGCCACAAATCCCACCATACCGTTTCCGGCAAACAGCTCCTTGAGTTCCGCAAAGGAACGTGTGCCACGGTCGCCAATGTTGTAGTAGCTGAAGTCGCCGAAAGCAATCACAGGCTTACCCGCCGCAATCGTGGGAACGTAAGGAGAAGTGTAAACCTCGTAGCCGAAAAGCCTGTCGGGTTCTCCCGCCTGAAGCGAGGGCTGCCACAGATACGCGCCGTTACTGTCTTTCAGCTTGCGGAGCACCGCAATAGTCTGGTCGTTCATGATGAACTTTGCGTTCTTACGGTAGGGGCGTTTGAGGGAGTACACAAGGTTGATTACCTCGTCTGCGGTAATCGCGGTTGCGCTTGCGGTGGTTATAGCAACCTCGCCGCCGCCCTTATCTGCAAAAATGCCGAGGGGCTTGCCAACACCGTCACCGTTGAGGAAAGCGTCCTCTTCCGCATTGGAAAGCGCCTTTGCAAACTGGTCGA
>JBJESB010000069.1:0-14614 GCA_051882575.1 Oscillospiraceae bacterium | reverse complement strand
TCTCTTTCCCCCGCCCCGAAGGGGTGTCCCTTTGCTCCCCCGCACAAGAGTGTGCGAAAAACAGACAGGTATAAGGACGCTAGTCCTAGCAAAAACGCCTACCGCAGGTTCAGCAAGGACGCCAGTCATAGCCCAAACTGCCCACCGCAGGTCTATAATAATCCCACTGCTGCCCGGCAAAACAGCAATTTGGAAAAGTGTTCCGATTTTGGTTTACTTTTTAGAAAAAAGTGTGCTATAATTACCTTGTCAAGCGAAGCTTCCGTCGAAATCACTAACGATATACCGCATTCTGCCGCGGAAATTTGTTGGAAAGACAGCAGAAAGTGCTTGACAAGCCGAATATAATCTGGTATAATTGTGTAGTTAAGGCTGAAAAGTCTTACCCCTTTCTCACACATAGGGTGTGGGATATAATCCAGAAGGAGGTGCTATATATGGCAAAGTTATCCGAGAAGTATGAGGCAATCGTGGTTTTCTCCCTTAAGAAGGGCGAGGAGAATATCAAGGCTCTTACAGAGAAGTTCTCCGAGCTTATCAAGGCGAACGGAACACTCACAAACGTTGATGAGTGGGGCAAGAGAAAGCTTGCATACGAGATCAACTACGAGGGAGAGGGCTGGTACGTTCTGTACAACTTCGAGTCCAAGCCTGATTTCCCCGCAGAGCTCGAGCGCGTAATCAACATTACCGACGGCGTTCTTCGCTCTATTGTTGTTCTTGCACAGGGCAAGTAATCCAAAGGCATAATCTACACGGAGGTGCAAAGGTATGTATAACAAAGTAATATTGATGGGCAGAATCACACATGACCTTGAGTTAAAAACTACTCAGACAGGCGCAACGGTATGCACATTCAGTATCGCCGTTGACAGACGCTTCCAGCAGAAGGGTGAGGAGAAGAAAACAGACTTCTTCAACATCGTTGCATGGCGTCAGCAGGCGGAATTTGTTACCCGCTATTTCAGCAAGGGCAGATGCATACTCGTCGAGGGCGAGCTTCAGACTCGTTCCTATACCGACAAGAACGGTCAGAATGTCCGTGTAACAGAGATTATCGCAGACCGTCTGTGCTTTACAGGCGAAAAGTCGCAGGGCGGCGCATACAGCGACACCTATTCGGGCGCTCCGCTTCCCCCCGAGCCACCGGCAAGACAGAGCTCCGGCAGTTCAACGGGCTCTGCGTCCGGCGCACCTGCGGGTGCATCGGATTTTAGCGGCGGTGACGACGACTATCCATTCTGATTTATTCCGTTTATCTTAATTAAGGAGGTTCAGTACCATGGCTGAAAAGTTTGAAAAGGGTGCACACCCCATCAAGCGTCCCAGAAAAAAGGTTTGCCAGTTCTGCGCTGACAGATCCGAGTTCATTGATTACAAGGATGTAGCAAAGCTCAAGAAGTGCATGACCGAGCGCGCAAAGATTCTTCCCCGCCGCGTAACAGGCTGCTGCGCTTACCACCAGAGAGAGCTTACAACAGCTATCAAGAGAGCAAGACAGATTGCGCTCATTCCTTACACCGCAGAGTAATTTACAGCATAATGCACACTTCCCCCGACGCCAAAATGTCGGGGGTTTTGTTTTGAATAAAGAATAATATGCACAGATTTAGTGCAAAAAGCAATCAAAATTTGTTGAAAAAGCATATTATCGTTAAGTAAATAACCCTATACCAAAAAAATCCTTGACTACAACCGCCCTTTTGTAGTAAAATAAGATAGGAGAGTTGTGAACTCCGCAATAATGTAATTCAGCCCAATGGGCTTATAGAAATGGAGAGAATCATAATGCAGAAGACAATCGGTGTACTTACAAGCGGCGGCGATGCGCCCGGCATGAACGCTGCGGTACGCGCGGTAACAAGAGCCGCTATTGCAAAGGGCTTCAAGGTTATCGGTATCCGCAGAGGCTACAACGGTCTGCTTAACGGCGACATGGTAGAGCTTAATGCCAGAAGCGTATCCGACATCATTCAGCGCGGCGGTACTGAAATATTTACGGCACGCTGCCCCGAATTCAAGGATTGGGATAACATACTTAAGGCAAAGGCAAAGTGCGAGGAAGCCAACATGGCAGGCGTTGTCGTTATCGGCGGCGACGGCTCCTTCAGAGGCGCAGCTGACCTTTCCAGAGCAGGAATCCCCTGTGTAGGTCTGCCCGGAACAATTGACAACGATATTCAGTGCTCCGAGTACACAATCGGCTATGATACGGCAATGAATACTGTTGTTGAGATGGTAGACAAGCTCCGCGACACCTCACACTCGCACGAGCGATGCGCAGTTGTTGAGGTTATGGGCAGAAACGCAGGTCACATTGCCCTCAACACAGGTATCGCAGTCGGCGCAACAGCTATTCTCGTTCCCGAGGTTGCTTACGATATGGACGCTCTGGTTGAGAAAATCAAGAAGAGCAGAGCTACCGGCAAGGAGCAGTTTATTATCATAGTAGCCGAGGGCGTTGGTCACACCGAGGAAATCGCAAAGACGATTCAGGAAAAGACCGGTATTGAGTCCAGAGCTACAATTCTCGGTCATGTTCAGCGCGGCGGCTCGCCCACACTGCGTGACAGAGTTGTTGCAAGTGAAATGGGCTACTACGCAGTGGAGCTTCTTGAGAAGGGCATCGGAAACCGCGTTGTCGGCATGAAGGACGGCAAGGTATATGATGTTGATATTCAGGAAGCACTCAGCATGAAGAAGCCCTTCAACGAGCGTCTTTACAAAATCGCAAACGAAATCAACTTCTGATTTCAGAAAATTACACACTAACAGAGTAGAACACCGAGCGTTAAGTGCTGCGCGGACGGAGAGTTGCCGGGCGGACGAAAAGGCTCAGGGATAGGCTGATTAAAGCGAAGCGTAACAAATTAGAACCGTGAAATCGCGTATTTTCGCGGGGCGAATTTGATTTAATCAGCGTTTCACCTACCTTGCGGTTCGGTGTTCGCATCTCGCTGTACATAAATTGAATAGAGCCATTGACTTATTCTTTTTGTATATAGCGAAGCAAGGAGGAAAATGATATGGCTTTTTTTCGTAACATTAAAGACCTGTTTATAAAATCCTTTGCAGAGCTTAAAAGCGTTAAGTGCATTGTAACAATCGGTCTGCTGCTGGCGGCTGCGGTTGTGCTTGACGGCTTCGGTTCGATAAGGATTGGTGATTTCTTAAAAATAAACTTTGCATTTCTGCCGCTTTCAATGGTGGGAATCCTGTTCGGTCCTGTTGCGGGTCTTTTCGCGGGACTGCTTACGGATATCATCGGCTACATTGTAAACCCCATAGGCGGATTTATTCCGTGGCTGGTGCTTATTACGGGTCTGGAGGGTCTGATTTACGGGCTGGTGCTGTACAACCTCAAGCCCGAAAAATCGCCCATAACCATTGTAAGAATCATCATTGCAAGGTTTTTGGTATGCGCGGTCTGCAATCTTACGCTTAACACCTATGCGCTGTACAGCTACGGCTTTATTACGGGCGAAAGCTTCGGCGCGCTGTTCACGGCAAGAATTATGACCAATGTACTTACATTTGCTGTCGGTTCGGCTATGATGGTGGCTATAATCCTGCCCGTCAAGCTGTTCTATGACCGTAAGATTCGCCCCTTTAGCAGGAAACCTAAGGAGAATATATAACTATGACAAAGCTGGGATTTATCGGACTTGGCAATATGGGCGGCGCAATCCTCAAGGGGATTGAGGGCAAGCTTGGCAACACGGCGGTTTTTGCGTATGACGCCGACCCCAAAAAGCTTGAAAATATCAGGCAGCTTGGCGCAACTCCCGCCGACAGCGCAAAGGAAATCGCGGAGAAATGCAATTATGTTCTGCTTGCCGTCAAGCCGCAGCACCTCGCTTCGGTACTGGAGGAAATCAAGCCCGCTGTAAAGCCGACAACGGTTTTCATCTCAATCTGCGCGGGTATTTCCGCAGAGTTCATCAGAGAGCGCACCATTCCCGACGCAAAAGTAGTGCCGGTAATGCCCAACACGCCCATGATGCTTGGCTGCGGCGCTTCTGCCATGTCCCACGACGACAAGGTAACAGCCGATGAATTTGACTTTGCGTGCAGAATAATCGGTTCGTGCGGAATCACCGAGGAAATCCCCGTTGACCGCATGAAAGAAATTATTGCGGTTAACGGCAGCTCACCCGCGTTCATTTACCTGTTCGCAAAGGGCTTTGTTGACTATGCCGACAGCGTCGGAATTGACAAAGGCGCTGCGCTGCGACTGTTCTCGCAGTCGCTTATCGGCTCTGCAAAAATGCTCACCGATTCGGGCATGACCGTTGACGAGCTGATAAAGCAGGTTTCTTCGCCCGGCGGCACAACAATAGCAGGTCTTGAGCAGCTTTACAACGGCGACCTCACCGGCGACGTAAAGAATGCCTGCACAGCCTGCACAAAACGCGCCTACGAGCTGGGCAAATAATCTCCGGTTAACTCTCCATAACCCATAAGCTGAATAATAAAATTCCGCCCCGCTGTTCACTGCAACGGGGCGGCTTTCTGTTATTTTGCTACTCTATTTCCAAATCCTCCAAAAGCCGCGAAACCTCCGTCAGTGTGCGCAGCCTGATTCCGTCCCTGATTAGCAGAGCGTCTGCGGCTGTAAGGTCGCTTATTTCGGAGCTGTACACAGCCAGCGGCTCGGTGTTTCCGTCCTCAAAAAGCGCAATCTTGCCCTCATACTCACCGATAACATAGCAGCGCGTAACATCATCGGCAATCTGCTTTGCCTGCGCCAGCGCCTCAGCGCCCTGCTGTGCCGTGTATGCTGCGCATAATCCCGCTATTCCCAGCGCTACAAGCGCGCTCGCTGCTTTGCCGTAAAAGGTCATATAATCTCCTCCTATCGCTGAAATTCTTATGAGTATTCTTTGCGATAGGAGCAAATTTATTCAATTAACGCTAAATTTTTGCGAATTACAACTGCATTATTCCGCTGCCGTTCCACCGGAGTATTGTTTTATACCCCAGCTTTTCGTACCACTGCGCAACGCCCGTATAGTGTATGTAGCTGTAATCATAGCCCTCATCCTTCAGTATCTGCGTTACGTTCTTAACCATTGTGAGCCCGATTCCCCTGTTACGGTATTTCGGAACGGTGCCTACGCAGCCCGGTCCGCCTATTCGGCAGCTTTTGCCGTTGAATTGATGCGCACCCATATTTTCAACAATACAGAAGCTTGCAATCTCACCGCCAATATACCCGCAATAAATCTCGTGTTCCCTGCTGAATATATCCACCCAGCTCTTTTCGACGTCTTTTACTGCCCGCAGAAACTCCCCGAAATCGCCGTTATAGTACCCGAACGAAACCTCGTCGCTCAATTCCTTGCAATACCTGCTTTCATCAAATTCCTCCAAGGCAAGAATCATCTCGTCAAAGCACTCGTCTCCAAGGCAGCGTATAGAATCTCTTGTGAAAAAGTCGGGGTGCATACTGCTGAATAAATCAATGTACTGTTGATTTGCCATTTTTCTTCCTCCTTACAATTTCCGTACTTACAAAAACAGGGCAGATTAACTGCCCGTTTTATTCGTGAAAGCTGCGCTTTTTGTTGTTCATTACCAGTCGTATCATCTGTTGACTGACAGGCTTGTGCAGTGGTTCTTTAAGAGCCTCAAGCTGTGTGCCGCCGTGCTCTGCAACGCTTTTGCCAAGCTTAACAAACCTCGCCTGAACACTTTCTGCGGTCAGCCTTACAAGCGTTTCGACACACTTTTCGCAATCACACGCGTTGAATCTACGGAGTATCTGCGGGGCTTCCTCGGCTATTACAAGCGACGTTATATTCACCGTGATCTGCTCCTCTGCCGCAGCGTGTGTTCCGTCAGCCTGCGGAATATCAATAACATCACGCTTGACCACGCGCGAGAGCGGCTCTGCACCCCTTAATCTGCGCGGAACATTGCTCTTGCCCGCCGCAATAACAGGGTTAACACCCTCGTCGCGCCGCTCCACCAGCTTCATCACATGAGCGGTCTTATTTGAGGGCTGCTCTTTTTTCGGGGAGTTCCTTGCCATTATTTCTTACCCTGCTTGTTCGCTTTCGGGCGCGGAGTATCGCCGATAAGCTCATTGATAAACGCATTGTACTCCTTTACAGCCTTCGATTTTGGCGAGTATGTCATTATTGATTCACCATGCGCAGGTGCTTCCGCAATTGCCACACTGGAGCTTATTCTCGTCTTGAAAATGGTAGTATCAAGCTGCTCTGCAATCATGCCCGAAATCTCCTCTACCTCTTTTGTGAGGGTAAGGCGGGGATTGTACTTATTAAGCAGAATGCCCCTGACCTTGAGCGACTTGTTATAATAGCGCTGAACCGCAAATATCGTCTGCTTAAGCTGCGCAATACCCTGCAAGCTCAAAATCTCGCAAAGCATGGGAATTACCAGCTCATCCGAGGCGGTATACGCGTTTATCGTAAGCACCGAAAGCGCAGGCGGTGTATCGAGAATAATAAAATCATAATCGTTCTTTACATTCTCCAGCTGCTCGCGCAGAACATACTCTCTGCCAACGCCTGTCATTTCAAGCTCCAGACCCGAAAGCAGAATGTTCGACGAGATAACATCGCAGATTTCGCCCTCCTGAATAGCGTCGGAGATGTCGCAGTTATCCTTAAAAACATCATAAATTGTGTATGTATCATCCGACTCAATGCCAAGGCTGAAGCTTAGGTTTCCCTGCGGGTCAAGGTCTATTGCAAGCACCTTGTAGCCCATCAGCGCAAGTCCTCCGCACAGCGAGCAGCAGGTAGTGGTCTTGCCTACGCCGCCCTTCTGATTTGTTATTGCAATTACTTTTGCCAAGCTGATTCCTCCAAAACTGCAAGGGCGCACGTTAGGGGTGAATTTGCGATTCACGCCGCAAATTTCGTGTCAGAGCCCCATTATGTCCGCCCTCGATGTTATTCAGGTTTTAATTAAAATTCAGGGTCAATGTACTCGCCCGAAGCAGTATCCTCCGGCTCATAAATATGGTAGTTTGTCTTGCCGTGCTTCTTAACGAAATACATAGCCGTATCTGCAAACGAAAGCAGCTCGTTAGCCTTTTCGGAATGCTCGGGGCAGAACGCAATACCGATACTGATTTTTACATTTATGATTGTACCGTCGCTTGCTGTGTAGCCCTGATACAGCTCATTGATAATACCGTCGGAGATGTACTCGATGTTTTCAATGTCAGCCTGATTCGTAAAGCACAGAACAAACTCATCGCCGCCAAAGCGTCCTGCAAAACCGCCGTTATTTTCTACCTTGGTACGGATTGTATCGGCTACGTACTTGATTACCTCGTCGCCGATGGTGTGACCGTAGCGGTCGTTGATGAACTTAAAGTCATCAACGTCAAGGAACATACAAGCAATCTTGTTTGTACCTCTTCTCTCAAGCTCCTGTGTGAAGTTTCTGATAAATGTGCTTCTGTTGTACAGCTGAGACAGGAAGTCATAGCTTGCGCGCTCTGCAAGCTGCAGCTCGTTCTTCTTATCGTTGTCAATATCCATCATAACGCCGATAACTCTCTTGAGCTCGCCCGTGATACGGTCGGGCACGCACTGCGCACGCAGAGATACCCATACCAGCGCGCCGTTCTTGTTCTTCAGCTGATACTCCGAATTAAAGCCGTTCTTATTCTTAAGCATGGAGTTGATGTCACGCTTATACTTTTCTGCGTGCTCGGGTGGCATAAGCGCGTCAAGGAATCTGCCGTTGGAAAGAGTAGAATCTGTTGTGTTTACGTCGAACTTTGCAAGCACATTATCCGAAACATACATTCTTTCCTTCTGGAAATCCCACTCGAACAGCATACTGTCGGAAAGCTCTGCAATTGTGCGGTGACGCTCTGCACTGAGCACCATCTCATCAAGCAGGTCGTTAAACGAGCTCTGGATTTCGCCAAGCTCTGTCTTGTGGCTCTTAACATTAAAGCGAACGGTTTCTGTACCCTTGCCCTCGGAAATCTCGCCCATTGTCTTGAGCATTTCGTGAAGATTCTTAATAAAGTTGTTAACAATAAAGAACGCAATAAGCGCTGCAATTCCGCAGGCAACCAGAATTACTACCCAGCCAAGAAGAACCGCTCCCGTAGAGAAAGAGTTCATTGCGCTGCTTTCAACCACGCCTGCCCATCTCCACGAATTAACGCCCGGGATGATACCGCCTGCGTATGTGTACTTGCCCGCAGTGCCCTTTACAATATTCTCACTGCTGTTTACCGTAACATTTATTGTGTTTTCTCTGAGTGTTTTAAGTGCAGCTACAAGCGCAGCGTCTGCCTGACCGCTCTTCTGAAGCGCGCCGTTTCCGCCGAGGTTGATAATATTGCCGTCGCTGTCGAAAACGGTAACATTAGCCTTATCGTTAAGATAGCTGCCTGCCAGCGCCTTTACCAGACCGCTGTCAGAGCCTACCGATACTACCATGCAAACATATCCCAGCTTTGCACCCTTGTTATTGGAACCGGGATTCTCATAAATCTCCTTGGATACGAAAAACGCGTCCTCACCGTAATTCTGCCACGAAAGCACAGAGGAAACCAGCGGCATGGAATCACCGAAATGCTCAAACGAACCGCCGTTCTTACCCGTAGCGCTTGCAACAACCGCTCCGCTTGAGTCGATAACCAGCGCGTCAAGGTAGTCCGCGTTTGAACCCGTGTACGCCTTCAGCATATCCTCAGCGTCGCCGCTGCCGGACTTTGCCGTGTTAATAATAGTTTCGGTTTTGGAAAGAGCTCCCGCAGCCGATATGTAATTTGAGAATACCTGCTCTGCCGCAGCAGATTTGGAGAGCGATACCGTCGCCAGTGTATCCACCTTTGCGGCATTCTCAAAGCTCACTATCTGCACCGTGCCGATTGCGCCTGTAATAACCGCAGGGACTATCGCAAAGATGAGCAGAACAACAAGCATTTTCAGTTTCAGCGTTGCATTCATTGGTGTTTATCCCCCTTGAATTGAAAAAATATGCTTATGCTTAATATTTATCGGTACTGCCGTCAGTCGGAATCGTCCATTGCACGCGCCTTCTGTCTTTGCTCCAGCTGTACCTTATTGATGTACTTGCCTATGTAATCCTCCTGTGCCGCTGTAAGCGCCTGAAACTCGCAGCCGTAGCCCAGAATATTTCCTTCCTCATTACGCTGCACACGGAGAACACGTGCCATTGCGTTGAGCTTGTAATCCACAAACAAATCAACCTCAACACAAACCAAATCCTCAAGCTCGCATTCATAATCCAGCGCCATGAATATGCCGCCGATATTGATATCCTGAATCTCAATCGGATAAGGCTCGTCAAAGCGAATCGTCTCTTCATCGCGGAGAACAAACAGCGCCCTGCCCTTTTCCTTAACCTTAATCTTAAAGTAGCGCCTGCGCTCCTGCAATGCCTGCGCTCCGCCCTTGATGAATTTGACATTCAGCTGACTGTCTAACGAAAGCTCAACAATGCCTGCATTCATCACGCGGTCGCCCGCTTTGCTGGTGGTCACTACCGAAACCTGCTTGCCTCTTTCAAGCTCGCGCAGGTTTTTGCCCTTGAGAATAAGTATGCTATCCTCCGAGCTTTCGATATTCTTGGGAAGGGTAAAGCCCTTTTCTGCTGCAATGAGGACCGCGCCCGATTTCTCCAGGATTTCTATTTTAACGATTTTGCTCGCAAATAACAACCGAATCAATCCTCTTTACAAAGTATCGGAAGCCCCTGTTACAAGCCGCACTGTCATCTGCCACCCGAAAACCTTAGCGTCCGCCTTACATATTATGCCGGATAATGCCGGATACATTTAGGCACAATAAACTATATTACTATTATACAATATCATGTTGAATAAATCAAGCGTTATCATAAATTTTCTAATAAAGTTACAGATTTTTTTATTTTTTTTGGATAACATAACAAAAAGCCGTCGCTCATTCTTGTTAAACATCACATATCATGCAAAGCAAAAGCGGCTCGGGATTGCTCTCAAGCCGCTTATTCTGGCATATTAAATTATGCCTCCTCGCTGAACATATCCTTGCCTACGCCGCACAGAGGGCACTCAAAATCCTCGGGCAGGTCCTCAAACTTTGTGCCGGGAGCAATGCCGTGCTCGGGGTCGCCCAGAGCCTCATCATATACCCATCCGCAAGCGTCACATACATACTTTTTCATAGCTGATTCCTCCGTGATTATTTAATTTCTTCAAAATCGGCAGCGCCGTGTTTGCAAAGCGGGCAGACAAAATCCTCGGGGAGCGTATCGCCCTCGTAAACATAGCCGCAAACCTTGCATACATATCCCTTCTTGCCCTCGGTTTCGGGCTTGGGCTTAACGTTATTCTGATAATAGGTGTAAGTCATTGTTTCCTTATCAGAAATCACCCTTGCTTCGGTTACAGAGCAGATAAACATACCGTGAGTATCAAGGTCTACATACTGCTCAACCTTAAGCGACATGAAGGAATTTATATAACGAGGTAAGAATGCAAGCCCGTTATCGGAGCGCAGTGTTTCAAAATCTGCGAACTTATCTGCATTTCTTCCGCTCTGGAAACCGAATCTCTCAAAAACAGAGAACGGCGCGTCTGTTGTGAGGCAGTTGATATTCATAACGCCCGTCTGCTTTATAACATGGTGCGAATAGTTTTGCTTGTTTATTGTAACCGCAATTCTGTTGGGTGTGCTTGTCACCTGTGTTACGGTATTTACAATCAGACCGTTGTCCTTTTTGCCGTCGTTTGAGGTGACAACGTACAGACCATAGCCAATATTGAACAGAGCGCTCAAATCGTTCTTGTTTGCGGTAGAATCCTGCTGCGCGATATACTCTCTGCAAAGCTCGTCTGCAAGCGCGTCAAGCTGCGACTTGCTTTCATCATTCAGCGCGGACAGTATTCTTACGGTTGTTTCGGTGAATTCAATGTTCTTGCTCTTTTCAAACATTCCCCTCATTACCTTTGCCGCAAGAGGAGCCCAGCTTCCGTTTTCGATAAGAGCAACGGTGCGGTTGCTGTAATTGCGCTCTGTGAGATGTGTGATAAACTCACGCATAAACGGGAAGATTTCAGCATTGTAGGTTGTTGTTGCAAGCACCATCTTGCTGTAACGGAAAGCGTCCTCAACAGCCTCTGCCATATCGCAGCGCGCAAGGTCGTTTACCACAACCTTGGGGCAGCCGTTAGCCTTGAGCTTTTCCGCCAGCTGCATTACAGCCTTTCTTGTATTACCGTAAACCGAGGTGTAAGCAATCATTATGCCCTCTTCCTCGGGCTGATAGCTTGACCATGTATTATACAGATTGAGATAATAGCCGAGATTCTCGTTAAGCACCGGTCCGTGCAGCGGGCAGATAGTCGCAATATCAAGAGCCGCAGCCTTCTTCAAAAGAGCCTGCACCTGCGCACCGTACTTGCCCACGATTCCGATATAATAGCGTCTTGCCTCGCAAGCCCAATCCTCCTCAGCGTCCAGCGCGCCGAATTTGCCGAAACCATCAGCGGAGAAAAGCACCTTATCTGCGCTGTCATAGGTCACGATTACCTCGGGCCAGTGAACCATGGGAGCGGTTACAAATGTGAGAGTGTGTTTGCCCAGCGCAAGAGTATCACCCTCGCCCACTACAACCTGCTTGTCTGCGAAATCTGTGCCGAAGAAATTCTTCATCATGGCAAACGCCTTGGCGGAAGATACAATCTTTGCCTCGGGATAAGCCTTGACGAAATTCATAATATTTGCGGAATGGTCGGGCTCCATGTGCTGAACAACCAGATAATCGGGCTTTCTTGTGCCAAGACAGTTCTGGATATTATCCAGCCACTCATGCGTAAAGCCTGCGTCAACGGTATCCATAATCGCGATTTTGTCATCAACAATCGCATACGAATTATACGCCATGCCGTTGGGAACATCATACTGTCCCTCAAACAGGTCTATTTTGTGGTCATTTACGCCGATATATCTGATATCCTCGGTAATGTACATAGCTTTCCTCCTGATAAATAAAATATGTCAGTTTATTTCTCGGCGAATTTATACCCAATACATACAAATTACGCCGTTTGAAACCTTAAACCCGTTCTTCTCGTAGAATTTCTTCGCGGGAGCTTCCTGTGCCGTGTAAAGAACCAGCCCCGCAATGTTATTCTCCGAGCAATACTTTTTCAAAGCGTCAACCAGTTTCCCGCCGATTCCGCTCCGCTGCCTGTTTTATCCACTATAAGCTCATCAACATGAAGCTCGTCGCTGTTCCAGCTGACCTTTTTCACTGCGAAAATCGCGCCGTCAATTATTCCGTCGTTCTCGCTGACAAATCCCACAAATTTCGGGCTGCGTACAATATCCGTCAGATACTCCGCAGCTCTTTCCTGCGACCATGAACAGCCCCAAGTGTCCTCCGTGAAAACCTCGCTGTAAATTTCAGCGCAGCGTGGGATATCGTTCATTACAAGCTCTCTAATCATTTTATCTCCAAAATAATGTTATTATTCAGTCCAAAAATCTATATATCGTATTTTTGATTTATCCAATACACTAATTGTACCACATCTTTCTTAAAAAGTCAAGGACTGTTCTAAGGCAATACCACACAAAGATTGTGCGCATATTGCGCGGACAGATTTTTCGTCAGATTGTACAAAAAAGACGCAGGCGGGCTAACGCCCGTCAAGGAATTTTTGGGCGATATGACGGAAAAGATGCAAGCAAGATGCGTACAAAATCCAATAAATGGTCTTTGTGCGGTGTTGCCCAAAATATAATATAAGCAATCCAATGCTACAATATTGACTTATGGCAGCGCTTATGCTATAATGCACCAAAGGGCAATCTGAAGGAGTGAGAATTATGGACAAAATTGCAGCGGGACTGCGCAAGAAATCCTTTGAGCTGTTTTACAACGGCGGCTCGATTTGGTGCGAGCATCTTGACAGCATGGGCTTTCTCAAAGAAGATGTTATCGAAAAATTCCTGAATGACAGCAAAATTTTCAGCCGCCCCTCTATGACCTCATACATGATAATAAACCTTGACGAAACCTATATTGATAACGATATTATTTCCTGCATTACAGGTCAAATCATTTCTTCGACAAAGCGCTTTATGAAAATCGCGTTCGTCGGTGTGGAAAAGCGCAAGCACCGCTCGGAGTTTCGCGTAATTCAAGCGCAGAAGGGCTGCGCCGTTGAGTTTTTCGCGGACTATGAAAAAGCTAAGCAATGGGTTTTGCCATGATAATTCATTTGTATTGAACAGTATTTTTCATCAAAGCAGAAAAGCATAATGCAAAATCTCCCCGACTAAGCTGTCGGGGAGATTGTTTTTATAAATCCGCTTCAAAGCCTGCAAAGAGCAGGTCTTACCAAAGCCCGATTATCTGAGTGCAGCCTGAGCAGCAGCCAGTCTTGCAATCGGAACTCTGAAGGGTGAGCAGGATACATAGTCCAGACCGATTTCGTGGCAGAACTCAACGGATGTGGGGTCACCGCCGTGCTCACCGCAGATACCGCAGTGCATCTCGGGACGAACGCCCTTACCGAGCTCAATTGCCATCTTCATCAGCTTGCCAACGCCTGTCTGGTCAAGCTTAGCAAACGGGTCGTTCTCGAAAATCTTCTTGTCGTAGTAAGCATTGAGGAACTTGCCTGCGTCATCACGGGAGAAGCCGTATGTCATCTGTGTCAGGTCGTTTGTACCGAAGCAGAAGAATTCAGCTTCCTTAGCGATGTCATCAGCTGTAAGAGCAGCACGAGGAATCTCAATCATAGTACCTACCTCATACTTGAGGTCAGCGCCTGCAGCAGCGATAATCTCGTCAGCAGTCTTAACAACTACATCCTTAACGTACTTGAGCTCCTTAACCTCGCCAACCAGCGGAATCATAATCTCGGGAACAAGGTTCCAATCGGGATGAGCCTTCTTAACATTGATAGCAGCCTTGATTACGGCAGCTGTCTGCATCTTTGCAATCTCGGGGTATGTTACAGCCAGACGGCATCCGCGGTGACCCATCATGGGGTTGAACTCGTGGAGAGATGCAATGATGTTCTTGATTGTCTCAACAGACTTGCCCTGTGCAGCTGCAAGAGCCTTGATGTCATCTTCCTCTGTGGGAACGAATTCGTGCAGAGGCGGGTCAAGGAAGCGGATTGTAACAGGGTTGCCCTCGAGAGCCTCGTAGAGCTTCTCAAAGTCGGACTGCTGCATAGGCTCAATCTTTGCAAGGGCAGCCTCGCGCTCCTCAACTGTATCCGAGCAAATCATCTCGCGGAATGCTGCGATTCTGTCGGGGTCGAAGAACATGTGCTCTGTACGGCAAAGACCGATACCCTCTGCGCCCAGCTCGCGAGCCTTCTTAGCGTCAGCGGGAGTGTCGGCGTTGGTTCTGACCTTAAGTCTTCTGTACTTGTCAGCCCAAGCCATGATTCTGCCGAACTCGCCTGCAATCTGTGCGTCAACGGTAGGAATGATGCCATCGTAGATGTTACCTGTTGTACCGTCGATAGAGATGCAGTCGCCCTCGTGGTAAACCTTACCTGCAAGCTCGAACTTCTTGTTCTCTTCATCCATCTTGATGTCGCCGCAGCCGGATACACAGCAAGTACCCATACCACGAGCAA
>JBJESB010000068.1:0-14614 GCA_051882575.1 Oscillospiraceae bacterium | reverse complement strand
AGTAGTAGTAGGTCTTGCCTGCTGTTACCGTGGAATCTGTGTATGTGGTGGCAGCAACGCCCTTGAGCAGAGTCTTTGTGCCTGTTGCTGTATCTGCGCGGTAAATGCGGTAGCTTGTCGCGCCTGTTACCTTGTTCCATGCAAGAGTTACACTGCTGCCGTCGGTTGTGATTGTCGAAATAACCGGAGCAACAAGAACTGCGGGAACAGTAACCTTTACGGCGTCGGAGTATTCGCTGAGTGTCGCAGTTTTGGAGTTATAAGCCGCAACGAAATAGTAGTAAGTATTGCCCGCTGCTGCAGTTGTATCGGTATAGGCTGCGGCTGTAACTGCTTTAAGCAAAGTCTTTGCGCCTGTTTCGCTGTTCGCTCTGTAAATGCGGTAGCTTGTCGCGCCGTCAACAGCAGCCCATGACAGCTTTATCTGTCCGTTGGTTACGGTCGCTGCAACAACCGGCTTTTCGGGCGCAGCGGGTAATGTGGGAACTAATGTAAAGTCGTTCTTGACGCCCTTGCCAATGTCATAGGAGTAATTAACTTCTTCGGCTGTTATGTTCACAAGGGAGTTGGTTTTGCTGTCATATTCAGCGCCGCGCCAGTTTGATGCCTTATTGGGGTCAAAGCCGTAAGGAAAAATCTCATCAAGCGAAGTGCCTGCCAGATTATATGTATTGAATTCTAATGCAAGGAAAAATTCATAATTATCAGGGTCGCCAAAAGCTACAACATTGCTTAAATCAAGACCGGTGAGTTGGTTGAGTTGGCAGGAAAGGACCTCCAGTTTGGTGTTCTGGCTTAAATCAAGGGATTTGAGATTATTGTTGCTGCAATAAAGAGCGGTCAGATTTTTGTTGTTGCTAACTTTCAGGCTTGAAATCCGGTTGTCCTGGCAATTGAGCGTCTCCAGATTAGCGAGATTGCCTACATCAAGTCCGGTGAGCAGATTATCTTGGCAATATATTGAAGTCAGCGCAGAGCAGCCGCTTACATTCAAGCCGGTAAGCCGGTTTTCATAGCAAGTAAGATAATCTAGCTTTGTGCAGCCGCTTATATTAAGACTGCTGAGCAAATTATTTTCACAATTCAGTCCGGTCAACTGATTGTTCTTGCTCAAATCAAGGCTTGTGAGCTGGTTATCATGGCAATAAATACTTGCCAGTTTAGAACAGCCGCTTACATTAAGACCGGTGAGACCGTTGCTTTGGCAATGCAGTTGAGTCAAATTAGTATTTGGGCTTAAATCAAGGTTTGTGAGCTGATTGCTTTGGCAATCGAGATAAGTCAACGCAGTATTTTTGCTTAAATCAAGGCTCGTGAGCTTGTTGCTTGCGCATTCAATATTGGTCAACGCTGTATTATTGCTTACATTAAGTACGCTAATCTGATTGAATTTGCACGAAAGGTCCTTCAGCTTAGAGTTAGCACTGATATCAAGAGTGGTAAGCTGGTTAGAATTACACGAAAGACTCTCAAGCGAAGAACAGCCGCTTACATTAAGAACGCTGATTTTGTTGCTGCTGCAAGCTACATTCTTAAGCAGAGTGTTCTTGCTTACATCAAGGCTTGTAAGCTGGTTGTTGTCGCAATGAAGAGAAGTAAGTTTAGTATTGCTGCTCAAATCCAGTGTGCTAATCTGGTTGTAAGAGCAGAAAAAAGAATCAAGTTCAGTGAAATACTCAATACCCTTAACGCTTTTTACAGTTCCGGGGTATAAATATATCTGTGTGCAATTCTTTATTTCTTCGGCAGACAGTACGCCGTCTTTCGAAACGGTGTCTATGTACTCCGAAACATAATTTCTGAATTCCTCATCCGGGAAGTTCGTTTCGTCGACCTCCACACCGACTTCCAGCAGGGGCAGGTCGTATTCCTCTGCGAAGCCCACCGAGGAAATTGCCGCAACAGCGATTGCGCCGCTAAGCATTGCGCTAAGAACTTTGCTGAATAATCTTCTCATTCCCATAAGCATCTCCCTATATTTTTGACCAAAATATGCCACTATGACCATTATAGCATATTATTTTTATTTTTGCAATAACTTACAGCAAATTTCTATATTTTTGGTTTGTGAGCAAATTATTATGAGGTCAAGGAAGTTTTCAACGGATTCAACAAAATTTTCAACATTTTCACACGAAAAAATTGCGATAAACTTGCGAATTTGATTAGTTGCTGTTGAAAACTATGCAAAAACCTTAACATTTCAACGTTTTCCACCACTTTCTCCACAGTTTTTAGTGTTGAAACTGTGGAAAATTTTTCGGCAAAGTTGACAACTTGGTTAAAATGTTGAAAATTACGCAGGGTAAATCGGATAAGCCCAGGTTTACAGCCAAAAATCATTTTCAGATTACATTCTGTAATTTATGTACGCGCAGAATAATATGTATATATGGGGGGTTAAGGCACAACATTTAGGGTATTAAGACCTAAATCCGCGCAGCATGAACAAACGCTTTAGTCTAAATTGCACAAAATTATCCCTTAATCGGCACTGTTATGCCCTTTACGCCCGAATTTGGGCAACATACGGAACAATATCAGCCGCCGCACTTGATTTTTGAGCAGAAAACTATTATAATTAGTATGTAAATCATGGAATTACGGTAAAGGAGGTTAATCATGCGCGCAGGAAAAACAGCGGCAGCCGCAATGCTTTCACTGATTTGCACACTTTGCGGATGCAATATCGAAAACGACGAAAACTCGTCGGAATTTACCCCGCATACAACGGCGATTTCCTCCGAAACCACGCCCGCGCAGACCACAACAGCCTCTACCACCGTCAAGACCGAGCCGCTTCAGCCCGATGAGGTGATACCCGAGGCAATACAAACCCCGCGCGTTGACGGCGACCGCCTTTCGTACAGCATTATGAATGTCTACGCAGACGGCGACTACTACACCGTTGATATTTCGGGCGTACGCATAGCCGACGCCGATTCCGCGCAGCTGGATACCACATATATAAAAGGAGAGCTCTACGGGGATTTCAGGCTGGATTTGCTCAAACGCGGCGAGATTATTGACACACTGCGAATAAACGTACCGCGCGATGACAGATTTCTGATTCTGGAAAGCGTAACAGAGGGGCTTTCGTACGGGTGCGAGCTAATTTCCAATAAACGCGAATTCGGCGCAGACAATATGCCCGACCTGATTCAGCTGGATTTCTTCCTTATCAACGAGGGCGAAGTCCCGCAGTATGCGCGTTTTTTTGCGGTATCGGGCGGCAAAATCGTTGAGGTTCCCGTTTATTCAAGCGGTAAAGAGGTTGCGCCATACGGCACTCACTTTGAAATGAGCGAGGCAGGCGTGATGTATCAGCACATTGTTGCACGGCAACCGGGCGGCAGCTACACGGTGCTGAAATTTGAATATACCTTCGATACCGAAAATCTCTGCCTTAACAGAGCGCAGGTAAAATTCTACGGATAAGGAGCAATTTATGTCAGACGCAATAAGCAACTCCGTAAATGCGGACAAGGAAGAATTTATCAGAATATTCACAGAGAACATCAAGCGCGACGGCGCAGACAAGCTGCTTGATTTTCTGGAGCATAAAAGCGATTTTTTCACAGCTCCCGCCAGCACACGCTATCACAATGCGTTTGAGGGCGGATTGCTTAAACACTCGCTGAACGTTTATCATTGTCTGGTTCACTATATGCAGCGCGAGCGTGTGCGCGAGGAATACAAGCTGACAGCAAGCGACGAAACTATTGCGATTACTGCGCTGCTTCACGATTTGTGCAAGGTGAATATGTATACCATTGGCTACCGCAACGCTAAGAACGAGCAGACGGGTCAGTGGGAAAAAGTGCCTAAATATGAAATCAATGATACACTCCCTTACGGTCACGGAGAAAAATCCGTGTATATGATTAGCGGATTCATGCGGCTTACGCGCGAGGAGGCAATGGCGATTCGCTGGCACATGGGCTTTTCGGGCATTGAGGACAAGAACATGATAGGCAGAGCACTGGAGATGTACCCGCTTGCCTTTGCGCTTTCGGTTGCGGATATGGAGGCTTCATATTTCTTGGAGGGTTCGAAAAGTAATATATAAATAAGGAAAGCGGGCGGGAAAACCGCCTCTGCTTGTCGAAAAAGTGATATAATCAGGGTGGCGAGAAAGGTGCAGATGCTAGGAAACGGCATATCGGCTAGGCTTTGTGCCTGCCGATTATGCCGTTGACAACGCAGATGCGCCTTTATCGACAGCCTGAAGCGGGCGGGAAAACCGCCTGTTTTTTTGCCCAAAAGTAAATCTACATAAAATTTTTCAAAAAAATTAAAAATTTTTTCTAAAAACGCTAAAGTTTTTGAATTTCCCGCCGATATTATATTCGTGATAGCTGAAAAGCTAATCCGAACCCCAAGTGTACATAAGGGCGAGGAGCAAACCCCTCGTGCGCGGGCACGAAAAATATTACTTTTTATCCATCCGCCTCAGGAATGGAATTCCGAATAAGAGGCGCGAAATTCAAGGAGGATTTTACTATGGGAATGGTAGTACAGCACAACATGAACGCGCTCAACGCGTACAACAAGCTCAACACAAACGTTGCAGGTCTTAAGAAGTCATCCGAAAAGCTTTCTTCCGGTTACAGAATCAACCGTGCAGGCGACGACGCAGCAGGTCTGGCAATTTCCGAGAAGATGAGATCCCAGATTCGTGGTCTGAACCAGGCTAAGAGAAACGCTCAGGACGGTATCTCCATGATTCAGACATTCGAGGGTGCAGCTCAGGAGTCCCACTCCATTCTTCAGAGAATGAAGGAGCTCGCTTCCGAGGCAGCTAACGGTACATACCAGAACGAGGTTGACCGCGACGCTATCCAGCTCGAGTTTGACCAGCTCAACGACGAACTCGACCAGATTGCTGATACAGACTTCAACGGTACTGTAATGCTCAACGGCGGTCAGATGGCTGACGGCACAAAGGCTATCGACGGCAAGTTTGACTATGCAAACGGCACAAGAGACCCCAGACAGCTTACAGCTGCTGATGTAAACAAGGTTGATTTCCAGAAGTTTAATGATGCAGATGCATCTAAGGGCGCAACACAGGCTGATACAGTATGGAACAAGCTGAACAGCACTTGGGACAGATCCGCTACTGGTGTTAACCACGGTCCTGACAGCGTTGATGTAACATTTGAGTATGATGCAACCACTAAGAAGTGGAGCTGCATTAGTGCAACAAACGGCGCTGACAGCGAACAGATTACTGTTTCAACCGATACCACAAACGGCGGTTTTGCTTTCCAGGCAGGCGGTGTCGATGTTGCAAATGTAGTTCTGAATCAGACAGACCTTCAGAACGGTGATACTCTCACTCTGACACTCAACAACCCCTACGCAGCAAGATCCGCTCCCACTAACGCCGGTGCAATCATGAGCGATTCTACCGGTTTCAAGGAAGGCGCTGATCCGGCAGCAACAACGCTTGCAAGTGCAAATCTTACAGTAGCAATCAACACCACAAATGCAACTGATGCTAAGATGACTGAAACCCTCAACAATATCTTCAACGCATTAGACGGTGCAACAGTTGAAATGTCTTATACAAAGACAACTGCAACCGCTGCCGGCGATATTAAGCTGACTCTTTCTGATGGCACAGCTTACACAGGTGAAACAACAGGCACAAAGATGACACTTGCTGACGGTAAGACCAATGTATTCTTTAAGGCTACTGCTGATGGTGTTATTACTGTATCCACCGCAAAGTCTGATGGCACTAAGGGTGATGACCTCTTTACAATCACTCCTACAAAGAGCGTTGCTGCCGATGATTCTTCCGGTAAGCTGACCTACAAGATTGGTGTTGAGAACAACGCATACGACAGCAAGGTATCTCCCAGCGTAGATGTTAAGGCTCCCGACAACAGCGCAGTTTCCAAGTCTAACTCCAACGACGCTGCAACAGCTCCTCTGACCTACACAGACCACCTGGTACTTCAGACAGGCGCAAGAACCAAGGATTCCGTTGATTTCACATTCTCCTACAAGACCGATGGTATGGGCGACCTCCAGGCTAACATGAACATCTCCTCCAGAGAAGAAGGTCTTGGCACAAAGTCACTCTCCCTCAAGACTCAGAAGGATGCTAACGCTGCAATCGATAAGATTGACAACGCTATCAACAAGGTTTCCATGGTACGTGCAACATTCGGTGCTACACAGAACCGTCTCGAGCACAAGGTTGAGAACCTGACAACAACAGCTGAGAACCTGACAGAAGCTGAGTCCGGTATCCGCGACACAGATATGGCTTCCGAGATGCTGAACTACACCAAGTTCAACGTTCTCCAGCAGGCTGCACAGTCCATGCTGGCTCAGGCAAATCAGCAGCCCCAGTCCATTCTCCAGCTCCTCGGCTAATCCCGAAAAGGAATACACCGATAGCTGCATGATGGCGGCATAAAGGTTGTTTGACAATCGCGCCCCCTCCGAGCAATCGGAGAGGGCGTTTTTGTGAGATAATTTAATAAAACTGAAACAGGAGATGTATTATGAAAGGCAAACAAGTATCACTAAAGGTTTATGATATGTTTAAGTGTATCGGCGGCAGCTGTCCGACTAACTGCTGTATTGGATGGGGTTCAATTCAATGGAAAAAGCACGAAATAGAGAAAATACTTCAGTCGAATTGCTCGGAGCAGCTGTTGGAGTTGGCAAATAAGAGCTTTGTTGAAGATGACGGTAAATTTCAAATTGATGAGATAAACGGAATGTGCCCTTTTCTGAACAGCAATAAAATGTGCAGTATTCAGCTTGAACTGGGTCATGATTTTCTTAGCTGCACCTGCCAGAGATATCCCAGAAAAACCTTGCTTAATCAAGACAGGGTATTTTGTGCTATGGGTGGCTCATGCTATGAGGTGCTTACTCTGCTATGTAATAACGCCGACAGTGCAGAACTTGTTTATAAGCCCATTTCGATTACTAAAAATATTGTGGCAAATGATGCTGAAGATGTAAGAACATTTTTTTCTCATCCCGAAATGAAATATCGTTCACAAATGTTTGAGCTGCTGTATGGCGTTATTTCTGATAAATCATACAGCGTTGAAACCGGCATAATTCTCGGTGCGCTCGCAATGCAGAAGATTTCACAATATGTTGAGAATGGTGAAGTTGACAGAATTCCCGAGGTAATTGAAGCCATCAGACCGCAGCTGAAGAACAAGGCGCAGATTGATAAGCTTGAAGCAATTCAACCAAATTTCTCACTGAAGTATAGCCTTCTTGATAAAATATTGGAGAGCTATATACATAAGCAGCTTCCGCGTAAAGCTGACGGCTCGCCCGAGGTTGAATTCTATCAGAACGGATATGCAAAGTTTTTGGAAGTATTCAGCGACAGACCTTTTGCATTGAAGAATGTAATAATAAATTCGCTGTTGGACATTAAAATGCCGTGTTATAGCAGCAAGCTTTCGCTATATGATAATTACTGCTATTTTGTTTATTATGTTGCTGCAATAAAATTCATCGCTGCATTCAGCGGTTATGCAGAAGATTCTGAACATTATTTCAAGACAAGCGTCGCAAAATTAAGCAGAACATATTGCCATACAAATGACTACATTCAAATTGTAATAAATGAAATGAAAAAGTATAACTGCACCTCGCCTGCATATCTTGCTTCGCTGATAAAGTAGTTTTTGTAAGAAAAAAATCAGAAAAATTGAAAAATAACTTTACAATTCTCTCAAATAGTGCTATAATATCACTGTAATTATTGTGAATAGTCCGTATGGAATCAAATTCCTTGCAGGAATGCATACGCAGACTTGCACGGACAAGAAAGGAAAACACTATGGAAATCAGAATTGAAAAAACCACGGCACCCAAGGCAAAGCCTGCCGACGAAACCAAGCTCGGCTTCGGTCATCTGTTTACAGACCATATGTTCATCATGGACTATGATACGGGCATGGGCTGGCACGACGCAAGAATTGTACCCTACGGCGATATTTCGCTTTCGCCCGCCGCAATGGTTCTGCACTACGGTCAGGAGATTTTCGAGGGCTTGAAGGCTTACAGAACTCCCGACGGCAGCATTCAGTTCTTCCGCCCCGAGGAGAACTTCAAGAGAATGAACATATCTGCCGAGCGCCTTGTTATCCCGCAGATTAACGTTGACGACGCTTTGCAGGCTCTTCACGCACTGGTTGAGGTTGATAAGGACTGGGTTCCCCACATTGACGGCGCTTCGCTGTACATCAGACCGTTCATCTTCGCCGCAGACCCCTACCTCGGCGTTCGCCCCGGCGATAAGTACTACTTTATGATTATCTGCTCACCCTCGGGCGCATATTACAGCACAGGCATCAACCCCGTTGATATCTATGTTGAAACCAATTATGTACGCGCAGTTCGCGGCGGTATGGGCTTCACAAAGACGGGCGGCAACTACGCTGCTTCTCTCGCAGGACAGGATGAGGCTCACAAGCAGAATTATTCGCAGGTGCTCTGGCTTGACGGCGTTGAGCGCAAGTACATAGAAGAGGTCGGCGCTATGAACATCATGTTCGTAATCGACGGCGAGGTTGTAACCCCCGCGCTTCAGGGCTCTATCCTCTCGGGTATCACCAGAAAGTCCGCGCTGGAGCTTTGCAGAAAGTGGGGCATGAAGGTTTCCGAGCGCCGCATTACCATTCAGGAGGTTGCCGACGCTTACGACGCAGGCAAGCTTGACGAGGTATTCGGCACAGGTACGGCAGCCGTTGTATCGCCTGTTGGTCACCTTAAGTGGGGCGACAAGGTTATGGAAATCGGCGGCAACAAGATTGGCCCGATTACACAGAAGCTCTACGACACAATGACCGGTATGCAGTACGGCAAGCTTCCCGACGATATGGGCTGGATTGTAAAGCTCTGATAGTTAAACGAAATACAGTAAGCTCCGCATACTCGTTATGCGGAGCTTTTTTGGAAGGTATTATTATGAAAAGAGTATTGTCAGCATTTTTCTGTATGGCGCTGCTTTTTTGCGTCGGCTGCGCAAACAGTCAGCCAACGAGCCTGCTCTCATTCAGCGTATCAACGGAAAGCAAGCTTACCCCCTCGCAGTACAAAGCGGCGCTGGAGGAGCGCTGGGAGGCATACCTCAATGCCAATCGGAATTGGGTGGCGCTTATGTCCGACAAACAGGACTGCGACGACCCGAACGAGCTTGCAAAGCTGCGTCCGCAGATAGACCCTATCTTTGACCGAATGGAGGAAGCGCTCGTTTCGTATGACGATATCATTCCGCCCGACGAGTATAAGGAACTGAACCAAAAGCTGCTGGAGGGAGTAGATTCGGAGCTGGAGTGGCTGAATTACGCCAGACAATCATTTCGTGTAACAACCCGTAGCGAGCTTGATACACTGAACGAAAAGGCTGACGAACTGCTGGATAGGGTGACGGAAAACGGTACATCCTACCCTATAGCATATTTTAATTTGTACATGGCTATGAAAAATGACGGGGTGGAATAAGGCAATCCACCCCACTTTTTTGGTATTTCTGCTAGGCAGGTCAAAAACTTTTTGGATTTTTCGCCCGACTATTTTACAACCAAAAAAATTCCCTTTTTTTGCAACCTATTTCTGTTTTACATAGTTTTATAGGCAGAGCATAAAAATGCCCATAAAATAATAGGAGGAAAATCATTATGAAGAAGGTTCTATCAGCGGTTATGGCGGCTGCTACTGCTGTTACCTGCGGAATAGGCGCTTACGCCGAGCAGGATAACAGCGAAGCGCTTAAGGCTGCGCTGACCGTGGCAAAGTCGCGCATTGAAATACCCGAGGAATGCACGGAGTTTTACTACGACCTCAACAACTACAATATGCGTGATATCTACACCCTTTGTTGGAGTACCAAGGAGGGCAGCTTCAACAGCTACTATGTCACTGTTGACGGTAACACGATTACAAGCTACGCCAATTATTACGAGAATATGTACGACAGCACGGGCGCAACGCTTGCAAAGCTCACCGAAAGCCAGCTGTATTCCGCTGCAGTACAGGCTCTGCGCAAGCTCAACCCCTCAATTTACGCTCAGATGAAGGTAGAAAAGGATTCGCTTAATGTTTCGCTTTCCGGTACAACAGCCACCTACTCTATTCAGCGCATCAGAAACGGCGTTCCGGTAAAGAACGACCGCGGAAGCATCACCATAAACAAGGACACGGGCGAGCTGATGTCTTTCAACATAAACTGGCACCCCTCCGCTACATTCCAGAGCAAAAAGTCCGCTATTTCCGTTGAGGAGGCAGAAAAGGCTTACACCGAGATGATTGGGCTTACGCCGCAGTATGAAATCTATTACGATTATGAGAACGACCGCTACGATTCAAGGCTTGTATATGTGCAGTCGGATTACGGTCAGATAAACGCATTTACGGGCAAGAAGAGCAATTTCGATTCTGACGGCTATTTCGGCAACGATATGTGGGATACGGAAGATTCCGTTGACGAAGAAGATAAGGGCAATCCCGAAACAGGCGCGGGCAACAATATTGATTTCACCGAGCAGGAAATGGGTGAAATCAACAAGAATCTGCCGTACGGCACCCCCGACGGAGTACAGTCGCTGGTAAGCAGCAACAAGTACCTCACATGGGAGAACGATTTTGAGCTTACATGGTCCTACCTCTACAAGCAGAAGATAAACGGCGAAGAAGTGTATATGTACAACGCCTCCTTTGAAACCAATTGGGAAGGCAGCGAGCCGGACGAACCGGTAATAGAGCCTATTGACGGTGAAAGCTACTGGGATTACATACCTCCGCTTAGTCATGCTACCATGAGCATCAGGCTCAACGCCGAAACAGGCGAGATTTACAGCTACAGCTATTCCAACAGCGAGGACGATGGCAACGCCACAGCAGAACAGACGGAGAAATACGCAAAGAAAGCCGCAAAGGCTCTTGCAGGCAAGGTATTCGGCGAGTACACCGATTACAGCAAGGATGAATACTACTATGAAGTGACGGAAAATGAGCCGACCGTATTTGGCAGCGGAAGATACAACTGGAACAGAAAGGTAAATGATATCCTTGTCAGCGGAGACAGCATTTCGCTTACGGTTAATTCCGCGCTTAAGGTTGAGAATTACTCAAAGCGTTACAGCAATGTAGAGTTTGCTTCGCCCGAGAAAATGCTCACACCCGAGCAGGCAATGAGCAAGGTTTACGAAACCGAACAGCCCGAGCTTTTCTACCTTGCAAAGCTCAACAAGAAAAAGACAAAGACAGTTCTGGTATACGGTCTTGACAGAGACGTATACTGCGACGCATTCACAGGGGAATTCATATATAAATACGAACGCCGCGAAGAAAACGACCTTGACGGCATAAAGGACAGCGCAATCAAGAACAAGGCGGAGATTCTCAAAATGCATGGCATTCACCTTGCGTACGAGCAGTTCAGCGAGAATGACGCTGCGCTTGCTTCGGATTTCAGAAGTGCGCTTTACAGACTGCCCAGCGACAACCGTTCAAGATTTATTGAAACCGAAGAAGGTCAGACGCTGACACGCGGCGAAGCCATGAAGCTTTTTGCGGGATATTTCTGCGGCAATACCGTTGCAGAGCTTAAGGGCATATTCAAGTCGCCGTTTGCGGATGTTGCAGACGATGACGAAAACGCAGGCTACTACGCAATAGCTTATGCTCTTGGCGCATACACCGGCGAAAAGCTTGAGCCCGCAAACACATTCACCTACGGCGATATGATTAACCTCATTTACAGCCAATTAACATAATCTCCCTCCAAAACCCAATATGAGTATCAGCCGGATGTTTTGTCCGGCTGATATTCTTGTTATTCTGACGTATGTACCAATGATATGCGCTATTTTGCAGTATTGGAGGAGTCTCTTGCACTTTTTGATTTTCAAAAATATAGCAAAAAACACTTGAAAAATACGGAAAAGAGTGCTATAATACTAGATAAGATGGTGGGGTCTGCTTTGCAATTTTGCAGCAAACGCAGGGTGAAGCATTTTTATGGTATTGGTTCGTCTGTTTATGCGCGGGCGTTTTTGCTTTACAATGCGTTTTCGGAATTTTGCGGCTCTCATCAGATTAAATAAAATGGAGGTAGATATTATGAATGCAAGATTTTCCCAAAGGCTTCTTGCGGGATTTTTAGCTGCTGCGTCAATGGCGGGTATCACGCTGACCGCTGCTGCTGAATATCCCAAACCCCAGTCCGAGAGATATATCGGTGATGCCAGCTATTTCTCGAATACAACCAAGCCCCAATCCCTTACCTTAAAGAGGGGCGAGGCTTCCCAGTTCGGCTTGATTGACACAATATTCGTTGACGAGAATGGTAATGAATATACCATAAAGGTTACTGACAACGATGCATCCAAGACGCCGAACACCGCTCTTCCCGCAAGCTACAATTCCTATGACCACGGCATTTCCACTCCGGTTCAGAACCAGAACCCCTATGGCTCCTGCTGGTCGTTTGCCGGCTGTGCAGCTGCAGAGGGCAGCATGATTTATCAGGGTTTAGCCGCAGGCAATACCAACTACTCCGAAAAGCACATGGTATGGTTCACGCTCGGTAAAGGTCCTACCGATACTTCCGACCCCACCTACGGCGACTGCGAAAATTTGGGATATGACAGCTATGACAGAGGCGGCTATGATATGGACCCGATTATGACGCTTGCCAAGTGGTCGGGTGCAGAGCTTGATTCCAAGGTTCCTTTTAATGTTAGCAGCAACAATTATTCTGTTGATGAATCCTATCGCTATGATTCCTATGCTCACATTGAGGACGCAAACTTCCTCGACATAACCAACCGCAATGCCATCAAGCAGGCTATAATGGAGAGCGGCGAGCTGTTCTTTACATACAACCACAGATTTGCGGCAGAGAACGATGACACAATATTTACTTACTACAACCCCAGTAAAACCACTTACGACGGCGGTCATGCCGTAACACTGGTTGGTTGGGATGACAATTTCAGCAAGGATAAGTTCAGCACCGTGAACGGACTGGCAAAGCCTTCCAGCAACGGCGCATGGCTTATCAAGAACAGCTGGGGCACAGGCTACGGCAACAATGGCTTTATGTGGGTATCCTACGAAGAAGCAACCATTAAGAGAATCATTCAGTATCGTATGGCTAAAACCGATAATTACGATAACAACTATCAGTGGGATGGTAATTTCTACGACAGCTATTGGAACAGTAATGGTTATGCTAATGTATTTACTGCAAAGTCCAATGAGGAACTCAAGGCTGTATCGACATTCTTCCTTGAGAGCGGATACGGCTGCACACTGAAAATATACACCGATATCACCGACAAAGCAAACCCCACATCCGGCAAGCTGGCATATTCCACTACATTCGATACAGCAATGGGCTATCACACCTACAAGCTGCCCTCCTCCATCAAGCTTGATAAGGGAGAGAATTTCGCTGTATGGTTCGATACCCAATCGTTTATCGTAATTGACAGCAATGCATACGCAGAAAATACAACCTTGACAAAGTCGGGCAGCAGCTGGATAAACTGTTCTTTTAACGCCAGCATCAAGGCATTTACAGACAGCGAAGCTGTTGCTAAGCCCCAGAATGTTAAGGCAGCGGTATCCGGCGACAAGCAGGTAACAGTATCGTGGGATTCGGTTGCAGGCGCAACAAGCTACCGTGTATTCCGCGCAGACAGCGCAACAGGCACAAAGACACTGCTTAAGGCAGTAAGCACTACCTCGTACACCGATACGACAGTATCGACAGGCAAGACCTACTATTACTTTGTAGCTGCATATAACTCGGCAACAGGTAAGCTCAGCGATTACTCTGCTTATGCAATGGTAAAGGTTCAGACTCCTCTTGCAGCGCCGACAATTTCTGCAATCAGCACAAACGGCAGCAGTGTTACACTCAATTGGAGCACTGTAACAGGTGCTACAAGCTACCGTGTTTACAGAGCAGACAGTGCAGCAGGCACAAAGACACTGCTTAAGGCAGTAAGCACTGCAACCTACACAGATACAACAGTAACATCTGGCAAGACCTACTACTACTTTGTAGCAGCGTATGATTCCGCAACAAGCAGACTGAGCGCATACTCCGCAGCAAAGAGCATTAAGGTACAGACACCTCTTGCAGCGCCGACAATTTCTGCAATCAGCACAAACGGCAGCAGCGTAACGCTTAATTGGAGCACCGTAACAGGCGCAACCAGCTACCGTATTTACAGAGCAGACAGCGCAACAGGCACAAAGACCCTGCTTAAGGCAGTAAGCACTGCAACCTACACAGATACAACAGTAACATCTGGCAAGACCTACTACTACTTTGTAGCAGCGTATGATTCCGCAACAAGCAGACTGAGCGCATACTCCGCAGCAAAGAGCATTAAGGTACAGACACCTCTTGCAGCGCCGACAATTTCTGCAATCAGCACAAACGGCAGCAGCGTAACGCTTAAGTGGAGCACCGTAACAGGCGCAACCAGCTACCGTATTTACAGAGCCGACAGCGCAACAGGCACAAAGACCCTGCTCAAGGGCGTTGCAGCAACAACCTACACCGATACAACAGTAACATCGGGCAAGACCTACTACTACTTTG
>JBJESB010000067.1:0-14699 GCA_051882575.1 Oscillospiraceae bacterium | reverse complement strand
AGAATGCGCAGAATGTAACAAACATCACAAACTCGCAAAGCGGCACGGTTCTGCCCGCAAATGTGCAGAATATCGCGAACAATTCCGCTGATATTGCCTACACGCAGAATCTCACCGAGAATGCGCAGAATGTAACAAATGTGACCAATTCCGGTGTGTTGCGCGGCGCAGTGCTTCCGGCTGAACTGCACAGCGTGTTTAATCATTTCAGCCGAAACGAAGAGCAGTTTTTTGAAGAAAACTATGTCGGTGAACAGAGCAGACCGCGCGGGCGGATTATTCCCGCAGAATCCGACCGGTATGTTATATCCACTCAAATGGTTCATAATGAAGCGGCGGAAAAAGCATCCGAAAAGCGCAGACAATCTGATTCATCCGTGGAGTTCAGAAGGGTGTCGCGGGAGGAAGCAATCAAAAATTCCTATCGCAGCAAGCTGGATGAGAAAACGCTTGAAACAATCGATTCAATGCTTGCTACGGTGGCAGGAGCGCAGGCTAAATCCCCCGAGTATAAAGCCGAGGGTGAAATCAAGCGTATGGTTTACGAATATCGCCGCGAGACGCTGGATTATCTCTCAAGCCCTATACCGACGGATGGCGCAATTACAGCTGCTGCAGTCGGAATGCTGGGCAGAAGCAATCCGCAGACAATGCGAATGATGCTGACTCACCTGAAAGCCGCCGACGCTGTTGGCAGAGGCATTTCGGGCACGATTGTTGCAGAGCGTCCGATAAATCTGATAAATGCATCCGATGTCAGCATTTCTCATCCCGAGGATAATCGCAGCTATCTTGCAATGAACAGCGCGGTTTCATTCAGAACGGTTGATAACAGCGACAGCATAGTAATGCTTGTACCGCCTGTGGAAATGGACAGATTTACAGCCGAGAGCGGGTATCGTCAGATGCCGCCGATAGAATTCCGCGAAAAGCAGCCGCAGCCCGAGCCGCCCAAGCAGACCGCAAAGCCGCGTGTGCTTAACGAGGTTATGAAAGAGCAAAGCAAAATCAAGGCAGAAGCGCCGCGCGGACTTGACAGCCTTAGCCGCGAGGACGTTTCAAAGCTTGCCGATAAGGTATATGCGCAGATTGAATCGCGGATAATACGAGAGCGCAGAAGAATGGGATTTTAATGAGGTGATATTATGCTTGGAATGACAAAAGCAAAAATCAAGGTTCTTGACGGAATGAACAAGGTTCTGATGGCGACCGCGTATTTAGGCTCGGACGGTGTTCCGTGTATGTTCAATCCGGCTGATTTCACCATACAGCGCGGGGTGAATTACGCGCAGCACAAGGTTCCCGGACTTGACCGACCGATTCTGCAGTACATAAGCGGTGAAGCAGAGGTATTGAGCTTCAGCCTGATTTTTGATATGTACAGTGCAACAATAGATACCTATCGTCTGGACGCGGCTGCTTCGGGTTTGTTGCCCGACCCTGCAAAGCTGGATGTACGCAAATACACCGACGCATTTCTTAAGCTGACAATGGTAGATTCCAGCACTCATGCGCCCAACCTTGTTGAGTTTACATGGGGAGCAATCAGCTTTAAGGGCTATGTTCAGTCAGTAAGCCAGAAATTCACGATGTTCAGCATGAGAGGCACACCCACCAGAGCGACTGTGGATTTGCAGCTTATCTCCGCAGAGGAGCAGAACTTTGTAAGAAATTCGCCCGACCGAACCAAAGCGCGCACGATAACCGAAAGCGACAGGCTGTATATGTTTGCTTATGCGGAATACGGCGACTGCGGCGAGTGGAGAAGAATTGCGGTTGAAAACGGCATAGACAATCCCCGCAGACTTGAACCGGGAACAAATATAGTCATACCGCCGATATTATAAGACAATCGGCTGAAGGGAGGCGAATACGGTGCTGACAGACCAGCATTTGCCGCAGTTTAAGATTTATATAGATAACAGCCTGCTAAAAGGCACTACATACAAAATACTTTCGGTAAATGTTCAGCTTAGCATTTCCGAAAAAGCCAACAGCGCCGATTTCGTCGTTTCGGCGGAATACGACATTGAAAAGGGCAAAATAGAAAGCAATCTTGTGAAAAAGCTGAATGCAGGAGCAAAGGTCAAGATTGAAATGGGATATAAGTTTACCTCTACGGTGTTTTTGGGGTATATCAATTCTTGTGATGTTGAATTCAGCTCGGACGGAGTATATCTTACGGTATCATGCCTGGATGCCCGCGGCTTGCTTATGGGTAATAGGCTGTGGAAGGTATTTGAGAATGCAACTCCCAGCCAGATAATCAATAAGCTGCTGCTGCCGCTTTCAAAGTACACACAGGGCATTTCGGTCTCGCTGCCCGGCGCTATTGATAAAGAGCACCCCGAGGCTGCGAGCGAGGATGACGATTATACATACATCTGCAATCTTGCCAAGCGCAATAACTGTTCGTTTCTGATGCAGGATAATGTGCTGAAATTCGGCAAAAATGTTCTGACGCAGGGCACACCGATGTTTACGACCTACGAATGGGGAAAGAATCTGCTATCGTTTTCAAGGCAGG
Organism: Oscillospiraceae bacterium; assembly: GCA_051882575.1. GTDB lineage: Bacteria > Bacillota > Clostridia > Oscillospirales > Ruminococcaceae > CAG-115. The sequence goes on along the minus strand of JBJESB010000067.1, from coordinate 12,172 downwards.
TAGAGCTTTCGGGGCAGATAGGCGAGGTTGAAGTCAGCGGTCGTAATCCCGATACGCTGGAAACATTTTCGGCAAGCGAAAAGCTGCCCTCAGGCCCCGGAAAGAATGCAAAGCAGCTCTGCTCGAACATTGGCAGCAAGACGCTGAAGATAGTAAGCTCTGAAATCAAGACCAAAAAGGAAGCAGAGGCGTACGCAAAATCCATTATCACGTCAAGCTCCATGAAGCTGGTCAACGGTTCGGCTTCCATGGTGGGCGACAGCTCGATTATGCCCGGCAAGAAGATAAAGTTTGGCAAGCTGGATTCCGCGATAGACGGACAGTATCTGGTGTCGGCGGTAACGCATAAGTTTGACAGCAGCGGATATATAACCACTGTGAATTTCTGCAGAGGAACAGCATAAATCGGAGGAAAACATGGCAGATTTATTTGAGGGACTTACCGCTTCAAAGGGTCAGCCCGGCAAAGGCGCGGTCAGAGAGGGTATAACCTTTGCAACGGTAACCGATATAAAGGACCCGAAGAATTTGGGCAGAGTAAAGTGTAAGTATGTTTCAGCTAACAAAGACGCAGGCGAAACGGGCTGGATATATTGCATGACAATGTATGGCGGCACAGAGACGGGAGCGTTCTTTCATCCTAATGTAAACGACCTTGTTGTATTAGCTTTTGAGGATGGCGACCCGCACAGACCGTTTGTAATAGGCAGCGCGTGGTTTGATAAGGTAAAGCCGCCCGTTGCGATATCAGGCGGAAAGAACGAGGAGTGCAAGCTCATCACGCCGGGCAAGAATGTAGTTGATATTATTGATACAAAGGATAAGCAGGCGATTGAGGTATCAACGCCGAAGAGCCGCAAAATCAGAATTGACGACGAGAAAAAGACGATTACCGTAACCGACGGCAAAAATACTCTTACCATGAACGAGGAGTCCGGGCAGATAGAGATTAAAGCCGATAAGAAAATGGTCATCAATGTCGGCAGCGGCGTCACAATAACCATTGACGGCAGCGGTCAGATTTCCATAGATTCCAAGCAAAAGGTGGAAATCTCCACTTCGCAGTTTGCGGTACAGGCAAAGGGCACTGCCGAGGTGAAATCAAACAGCTCAATTACGGTGCAGAGCACAGGACTGCTTACATTAAAGGGCAGCGCAACGAAGATAAACTGATAACTTGAAATACGGAGGGATAAATGCTATGGCGTACAATGACAACAAGAGCTTTATGGGTAGGGGCTTCAAATTCCCTGTAAGCGTAGATCCCTCAACCAACAGATTTGCAATGAGCAGCGCCGAGGAAGACATCACCGAGGCAATACGGCTGATACTCCGCACCAATCTGGGCGAGCGGGTAATGCTGCCCGATTTTGGAACCTCTGCGGGCGACTTTGTGTTTTCGGACAGCCGAGCCGAAAAGGTTGCGGAGCTGGAAACCGGCGTACGAGAGGCTTTGCAGCGCTGGGAGCCCAGAATTATGGACATTGAGGTAAAAGCCTCGAATGACGACGGAAGCACAAATTACGTTGATATAAGCATAAATTATACGGTTAGAACCACGAACAACCAGTTTAATATGGTTTATCCGTTCTACATGATGGAGGGTGAGGGCAAATGACAATACCTAAGCTTGACAGCAGAACCGTAAACGATATTCTGGCTGAAATCAAGAAAAAGAGCGAGTTTTACACACCCGAATGGCGGTTCGATTTTGACAATCCCGATGCAGGCGCAGCATTGGCGCAGCTGTTTGCCGAGATGTTTTACGATACGATTGACCGCTACAACAGATTCCCCGACAAATGCTACCTTGAGTTTCTTAATATGCTGGGCGTAAGCGCACGGTCGGTTACTCCCGCTGTGGGCATGGCAGATATTACGCTTGTGGATAATGTTGAGGAGAATGTGTTCGTAAAAAAGGGAACGCAGCTTTTCAAGGATATGTCGGATGATGACGGAGAATTCAGAGTAGTGTTTGAAACGGATTCAGGCGTGTTTGCAACACCCGCCGAAATCACTGCGCTGTATATGACAGACCCTGTGCGCGATATCATCACGCGCACCGATATTTCCGACCCGAACGCAATGCCGATTGAGCTATTCCATGCAAAGGAATCGGACAATATTGAAAGACACCGCTTTGCTGTTTCAAACGACGCGGTACTTCAGCTGAAAAATGCGGCTGAAATTGTGATTAGAACCGAGAATTCCGCAATGATGTTCCGCAAGGAAGCGTACATAGACAGACTTACCGACCCTAAGCAAACAAGCTGGAGTTTCTTTGACGGCGAGAGATTTGTCCCGCTCACAGTTGAGAAAAAGGGCAGTGATATACTGCTTACCAAGAACGACAGAGCCGAGATTGCTTTTACCGACGAGTTTTGTCATGTATCCGAGAATGAGCCGAATCACCCGTGGATTTTCTGCGATATGACGGCGTCCGAAGGCGCAGAGGAGCTTACGGTTGACAGTCTTTTGCTCAATTCGCGCAGTATCAGCGACCCTGATACCCAGCGCGGCATAATTCCCGACCACATCTTCTTCAACGATACCGAAATAAGCACAACCGCGGGCGGCTATTGCTTTGGTCAGGACCCCAACATTTATGACAGCTTTTATATCTGCTGCTCGGAGGCATTCAGCAAGGGGCTTGCCGAAGTTTCCGTCGAGATGTTCATAAATACGATTATCTTGGGCACGACCGAGGGCTCCGATGATGAGAACATTGAATTCAACCGCAGACTGCTGGTAGATAAGGCAGATTCGCAGATACGCCCGTTTGACGATATCTATATTTCGGATGTAATATGGGAGTACTGGAACGGATTCGGCTGGGCTTTGCTTGAGGTCATCGGGGATATCAACCCCTTTTCCTGCCTTGAAGAGCCGGGCAAGCGCGTAATGAGCTTCCGCTGTCCGACCGATATGGACCCTTTGATGCAGAACGCGTATTCGGGCTTGTGGATTCGCGCAAGAATACGCTCAATGGAGAATCGGTACAGCGTACGCGCCAGAATGCTTCTCCCGCATATCAAGAACATAGACATACGCTATGATTACGGCATGAAATTCCTGCCTGCCGAGCGCGTAGCGGTAAGCAACAACTGCGTAAATCATCTTTACGAGCCGCGCGGCTCAAAAATGGATATGACGCTGTTCAGAACACTGCCCGAAAAGCATCACGCGGTGTATCTTCTGTTTGATAAAGAGCCGAGCGGCTACCCGATAAATCTGTACTTTGATTTTTCGGGAACAACAAGCGAGGAGCGTGTGCTGACCTTTGAGTACCTTGCGGGCGACCGCAGCGGCAGAAGCTACTGGAGCGAGCTGAAAACCGTTGACAGAACAAACGGCTTTGAAAACAGCGGAATCATCTCACTCTACACGCCGAAGGGCTTTGGTGAGACGTCGCTGTTTGGCGAAACGGGCTACTGGATAAGGGTAATCAATCGTTCCATGAAGTTCAACCCGAACTGCAAGAGATTTCCGAAGCTTAACAGGATTATCAAGAACACGGTTGATATTACCCAGAAGGAGACCATCAAGGGCGAGCCGCTGGAATTCCGCGCGGGCGTGATAAATCAGCGGTTTGCATTGCGCAACCACCCGATAATAGACTGCGAGCTTTGGGTAAACGAGCTGAACGAAACTCCGTTTGCAGAGCTTCAGCAGCTGGAAGCGCTTAATCCCGCAGGCGTAAATAAGGTGATAGATGACGCGGGTCAGGTATCGGAGTTCTGGGTAAAGTGGACTCCGAAAACAACGCTTGCCGAATCCGCCGGTGATGAAAGGCACTATGCGCTGGAATGCACCAACGGAATAATCAGCTTCGGCGACGGAATAAACGGCAAGGTGCCGTCATATAATTCAACTCTGGAATTAAGCGTAAATTACACCTTCGGCGGCGGCAAGCGCGGCAATCTCGGTATCGGTGAGATAGACGGTCTGGTTGTGGGCATTCCGTTTGTGACGGATGTGACAAATGTTGTACCGACCTGCGGCGGAAGCGACGAGCAGAGCCTTGATACAATCCGCAAAATCGGCACAAAGCGATTAAGACACCGCGGCAGGGCAGTTACCGCAGAGGATTTTGAGAATCTCATACTGGAGGAATTCTGCGAGGTTTCGGAGGTCTGCTGTTACAGCAACCGCAACGCTGACGGAAAACAGGAATTAGGCGCGGTAACGGTGGTTGTAATGCCGAATGATTATGAAAATGCGTCGTATTCACTGATGCTTTGCAAGAAAATCCGCAGTTTTCTGGAGGAGTGCACAAGCTGTGAGCTGCTGTGCGGCAAGCGTCTTTCGGTAATACCCGCAGTGCCTATGACAGTAAGCTCGGAGATAACCGTGCAGATTGACGACTATGAGTTTGCAGCCGAAACAGAGCGTAAGATAATTGCGGCTGTAACATCACTGTTAAGCAGCAGCAAGGGCAGACGAATCGGAGTTATGCCTACGGTAAGCGATATTATCTCAACGCTGCGCAGACTTGAGCATATCTCGTTTATCAGCCGTGTGGTGCTTGAGGGCGAGTATTACAAGGATAACGAGCGCATTACCGTGCCGCTTGATGATAATGCCGATTACAGATATCTTGTTGCGGCAAGCGGTACGCATACCGTTAAGCTGTAATATGGAAAATCCTAAATAGAAAGGAACGGACGACTAATGATAAAGCTGCCAAATCTGGATGACCAGAATTACATAGATATTGTCGAAGCGGCGAAGCGTCGTATTCCCGTAATCTTTCCCGAATGGACTGATTTCAACGAGCACGACCCGGGCATTACCATGCTTGAGGCATTTGCGTGGCTCAAAGAAATGCAGCAGTATTACCTCAACCGCATATCCGACTGCACATACGAAAATATGCTGCGGCTGCTTGGAATAGAGATACAAAGTGCGCTGCCTGCCCGTGCAGAGGTCTGCTTTGATGATGATACAGTTCCCGAGCTGCTTGCAAAGGGCTCACTGGCGCGGCTTGAAAACGGCACGGAGTATGTTTCGGCGCAGGATTTCAGAAAAGCTCCGTTCACGATAGGCGAGCTTTATCTTGGTACTGACAGCGGTCTTGTAAATGCGACCGAGCTGCTTAAGGATTACGGCACCGGCTTCTATCCGTTCGGCACTCTTCTCGGAGCAGGCGAGCGCAGTATGTACATAGGTATCGCAAACCTTGATAAATCGCGGATTTCCGACGGTATAAGCATGATGTTTGAGGTAACGGACAGAAATCCCGTTGCAAGAAATCCTTTTGTACAGGGCGCCGCATCACCGCGCGATATCGTGTGGGAGTACAGCACTGCCGACGGTTTTAAGGAATGTGAGATAATTGCTGATGAAACCTTTGCGCTTTCGTTTTCGGGCAGAATAACGCTTCGCACAGGCGAGGATTTCTGCGCAAACACGGTTGACGGCAAGCTTGAAAACGCTGAGAGAATCCGCGCGGTGCTGAAATATTGCGGCTGCGAGGATATGCCGGTAATCAATTACATCAGCTGCAATACTCTGAAGCTGGAGCAGAAGCGCCGTTTGAGCGACTATGCCGATTTTGTAATGAGCGACGGCAGGATTAAGCTGCGTGACAAGCTGCTGACCGAGGGTTTGTACTTTGTTCTGATTCGCGATTCGCACGGCTGGCTGTATGCGCAGAATGCAAGCGTCAGGCGTGTTGGTCTGGATACAGAGCTTGACCTTTCGCAGTATGCCTCAATTGCTGCCGCAGACGGCAAGCCCGATGTAAGGGTAATATTCTGCGAGGAGAGCTTTGGCAGAACGATAATGTTCGGTTCTTCCAACGGTCTGCCATGTCAGCAGATGGAGTTCGACCCGAGCGAGGAAATACTGACCGATACCTTCGCGCTGATGGTGTGCGACAGGGAAAATTCGCAGAATCCGCGCTGGAGAGAGTATAAATTCATCAGCAGTTTAGCGCTTGCAGGACCGTACGACAGAGTTTTCAGCTATGACCTTAAGCGCAGGGTTATTCTTTTCGGAGACAATGAAAACGGTGAAGTACCCGCAGTCGGCGATGAGAACATAATGGTTATCCGCTGCGAGGTAACGCAGGGAGCACAGGGCAATGTAATCAAGGGCAATCTCCGCGAGATTACCGACGGCATACATACATACCCCGTTACACAGCACAGCGACTGCTCGGGCGGAAGAACAAGGGAAACCACCGCACACGCACAGGAGCGGCTTAAGGCAGCGATGAACGCCTGCGTAAAGGCGGTAACCGCCGAGGATTACCGAACAATTGCAAAGAAAACCCCCGGAGTGAGAATAGCCGACGTTAAGGCGATACCTCACTTTGACCCTGACGCTCCGGTTGCTTCCGAGGATAAGCTGGCGAATATAGTAACGCTTGTGGTGCTGCCGTACAGCAATTCGAGATTCCCAATGCCCGACGAAAGATTCTTAAGCTCTGTTCGTGATTATGTTGAGAATTATCGGCTTATCACAACGGAATTAAAGGTCTGCGCACCTGTATACATCAAGGTTGATATAAACGCAGAGGTTGTCTGCTCGGTACGCGAGGTGAGCAGGGTACTTCAGCAGGCGGAATCGGTTCTGCGCGGTCAGTTTTCGCTGTACAACGGCGCAGAGGGCACGAAATTCGGCGCGCCTGTATCGGATGTGGATATCACAGCGGCAATCTGTTCGGTCGAGGGCATTCTCACTGTCAAGAGCCTTCAGATAAACGTAACGGACACACGCTGCAAGCGGGATAAATACGGAAGAATTATAATTCCTCCTCATGCAGTAGCGTACTGCGGAGAAGTAAGCATAAATTCGGCTGATGCGTAAGGCTTTGCATAAGGAGTAAAGGAGTGAGTCTATGACGGAAAGCAACAGACTGTACATAACTCTTAACCGCGAGAGCGAGTGGCAGCGCTGTCTGTTGAGCGGACTAAAAGTGCAGGGTAATGTGATAACCGCTCTGCCCCGTGACGATATATCAGGCACAGCGGTAATGATTACAGGCTCTATTGATTCATGCGAGCATAATTTTGCGTGGAGCAATCTTCTTCTTGATTTAAGCTGCGGTGATAATACTATTATAAAGGTGTCGGCTTATGCGGCGGACACAACGGTAGCTTCTGTTGAGGGCAGAGTGTTTGAGCTTGACAGCGTGCTTGCAGACGCTGCTACTCCGCCCGAGGAACGCCTTAAGCTGCTTGACGGGCTGTTCCGGCCGCTGTTCACCAATTGCACCGACGGCTTGGTGAACCTGCGCGGAAGATATATCTGGATTAAGCTGGAGTTTATCATGCTGGAAAGCACCGAGATAGAAATTCGCAAAATCAAGCTGCTGCTGCGCGGTGAGCGAATAATGAATTATCTGCCCGAGATATACGCGGTGGAGGATGGCGAAAACGGATTTTTGAGCAGGTATCTCTCAATATTCGACAGCATCTTTTTCGAGATGGACAATGCGATTGAAAACCTCAGCCGAAGTCTTGATTATCGCATAGCCAAGGGCAAGCTGTTACAGTATCTTTCCGAGTGGATATGCGTAGAGGATTCCGCATATCTTGATGACGAGGAGCTGCGTAAGCGAATGAGAGCGGCGATTACCGATTATCGTACCATTGGCGTAAAGCGCGGTCTGATAAAGTGGATTGAAAACGAGTATGGTGTAACGCCCAACATCATTGAATACTTTGATGTAAAGAAAAGCGTACACGAGGGCAAGGACCGCGAGGTTTACAAACGACTTTTCGGCGACGACCCATATAAGTTCTTCATAATTCTGCCCGAGAATGTTTTCGCGGACACGCACGAATCAAATATCTTTATGGAGAAGCTTAAAAAGAACATTCCGGCTTATACCGAGGCGGAGGTTATAATCTCCAAGGACAGCATAATCCTTGAGGACCACACATACCTCGGCGTAAACACCGTGATAAACAGGTATTCAACCGCAAACATTGATGCAGGAACGAGTATATCTCACGACATTATTTTAGGAGGAAGCCCAAATGAACAACAATAATTATTTCCCGCTGGAGCGTAACCAATATTTCTACGGAAAGATGCTTACCGCCAGGGATTTTGAGATTGAGCAGCGCTACTATAACAACAAGCGCCGTCTGATTAACCGCACGATTCTGGGCGCAGGCGTTGTATGCGGTCTGGGCGTGTATCAGAATGACGATACCTCCTTTTCGCTTGAAACAGGCATGGCGCTGGATTACATGGGCAGAGAGATTGTGGTATCTGCTCCCGTTATCAGAAAGCTGCAGATGGTAGAGGGCTATGATTCGCTTAACGGCGCAGAGCAGGCTTATCTTTGCCTTAAATATGCGCAGACGCCCAAGGAGCCTGTAAATAATATCGGAGCTGCCGACAAGCAGAGCGAGCAGTATAATAAGATTGAAGAGGGTTACAGCCTTTATCTGAGTACCGACGAGCCTGATACCTCGGAGATATACGGTGAATCGGGCATAAACGATGTCAGCCTTATTTACAGCGCAAAGGGACTGAGAATAATCAGAATTATTCCAAAGATTGCGCTTTCGGGCGACGAGCTTAACATCCGTTTCATAATTCTGAAGGGCATTGACAGCCAGCCTGTTTCCTTCACCTACAAATTTGATTCGGAGTACTTCAAGCTTAACAGCGACAGCAATGAAGTAAGCATTACATTCACCGAGGACAATAATTCCGATAAGGATGTATTCTCTGTTGAAGCTACGCTGAAAACGTCGTTTGTATCCGAAACTGCCGTACCTCTTGCCAAGGGCAGCAGCACGGTAGCGGTAACGATGGGTGATTTCAACGATAAGGTACAGCTTGCCGAAAGCCCCGAAATTTATCTGTGCGCAGGCAGCGACAGCTATTCCGTAATGAAGAACACCCGCATGAGTACGCTTGAGAATCACATTTCGGGCGGCAGCACGCCGATTTACCTTGCAAAAATCGATTGCCTCAACATAGGCACTGGCTATATTATCAGACACATTACGTCGCTTCCGTTTGACCAGAGAATCACGGGAATGCGTACAGTAACCGAGGAGCACAGAGTTATTGAAACCGCGCCCGCGGCAGGAACTGCTCCTGTTTTGACAAAAAGTGAGAATTTTCTCAAGGGTGGCGTGACTACTGAAGTAGAAACCCTTGAATACTGGCAGAAGCCGCAGGTTTCCGCCGCATACAGCGCGAAGAACAAGAGCATCAATTTCCGCTTTGGCATTCCCTCGTCAGAAGCGTATGACTATGCAACCTCGTCGGGTGTTGTTGAGATACCGATTTCAGGCGCAATCAGGGTAAATTCGCGCTTTGTATCCGAGGATATACCTCACAATCTGGGCATTGGCGACGTAAGCATCACGCTTTCGATAGAATACAATGATGAGGGCGCGCGCAAGCTGCTGTTCGGCAACGGCGACATTTTCTCCGCGAAGAACGAGTTCAAGTCTGTTCCGCGAATCGAAAGCGCAGCGCTGCTTAATCCCAACACCGGCACATTCAAGGTAGGCTTGCGCCTTATTGATTATGTTGAGGGTCACTCAATAAGAGTGCGCTGGTTTGCATACAAGCCCACCAGAGATACAGCGGCAATGCGTTCAAAGGACAATGTTGTAGTCAAGGTTTCACCCGAGATTCAGAAGATGCGCCCGCTTGAAAGAGTACGTTTCAAGGCAGAGGTTGAGGGTACGGCAGACAAGGCAGTAATCTGGTCGGTAAGCGATACAGACGGCGGTAACATTGACGAAAACGGTCTGTATCAGGCGCCCTCCACGGCAGGCACATACGAGATTGTGGCGCAGTCTGTTGCGGATAAGGAAAGCAGAACATCGGCGTTTGTAATTGTTGAGGAATAATTCAAAGGCGGTAGGTTTACTCACTCTTTGAAAGGATATTTGGTTTTATGCAGGGTATTATCGACAGCGGAAAATACAAAATCATAGAAGTACTGCGGTCTGACGATAGCTACGAATCCTGTTTGTGCATTGATGTAATGGTAAATAATGGATATGATATGTATGTTTTTAATACATATCGCGGAAAAGATACTATCCGAGAATTTTTGCCGTTATATTTCAGCATGAAGGACACAAGGTTCAGGGATTTTGTTGAGCTCGTCACATCAGACGGCAGTATTTCCGCTGTTTTCAGATATTTCAGCGGACAGGATTTCAGAAGCTTTTTCAATGTACATCCGAGTGATAAATTCGATGAAAAAATGCTCTATGCGGAAAGTATGCTGTCGGCGGCGTTGGAATTTGATTTGCTTGACGACCGAATCGCTGCCGGAGCATTGACCGTAAAGAATATAGTGGTAGATACAAAGTCGCTGGATGTGCATTTCAACTATTTTGTTGAGCCGAATACCGAGATAGAGGCTAATTTCCGCTCAAAGCGTATAGGCGAGATGCTGGGACTGATTTTCCCGAAAAACAGGTATTATCCCGAGCAGATAACCGAATTTGTTGAGGAACTGAAAGCGGGCGGCTTCAAGAGCTGTGTTGAAATATACTCACGCTGGCGAAAAGTGTCTGCCGATGCCGAAAAAATACACAAAAAGTACCTTGAAGAGACGTTTGTTCAATATGCGGTCCGAAAGGCGAAGTACAAAAAGGACAATTTAAGACGAAAAAACTGATATACAGAACATGAATGGAGGTAAAGCTGAATGGTTAAAAAGGTTATCAGCTTTATAATAATATTGCTTGCATATTGTATCGTCGGTGTTTCGGTGGTCATTGGAACCTCAAATTTCGGACTTGGTTTCAATGACAGCCGCAGCGAGACCGGATTCGGGTATGCATACGCTCTTGACAGGGCGGGAGATATTTACTATGTAAAATACAACGGCGATAACAAATCCCTTGTCAGCTTGGATTCCTCGGGCAAGTCGCTTTTTGAGAAAAAGCTTTCGGAGGAGGATTTCGGCGAGAATTTCTATATCGGCTCAATTTATGTTGAGCATGATAAGACGATATATCTGTGCGCATACGAGTACGACCCGGACACGATGTTTATATCAAGAGCGTCGGTACACATGTTTTTAGAGGACGGTACATATTCACAGCGCATTTTCACCCAGCCTATATCGGGATATCCCAACGCCTGCGGCAATCTTATTTCGTCGTTCAGCGAGGATGATACAAGCGTATATTTTGCGATTAGAAACGGTAAATTGTGCGAGATTTTCACTGCGCTTAAGAACAATTCCGAGCCTGTCACAAAGCTGTGCGAGTACACGCTGGAATCCGACGAGGTTTTCGGATTATATGCGTCTGCCTCAAAGGAGCTTTATGTGGGCGGAAAGGAAATGATTACCATATACACTCCGTCGGGCACCAAGAAAATTTCAGGCTCTGCGGGTTCGGTATTCAGCAATTTCTGGAATGGCATAAGCTCCGTGTACACCATGGATTCTGTTACGGGAGATATCTATGCGATTTCCGCCGATTACAGAATCTCCAACGTGCTTAACGGCTCAAAAATTATAAATGCCGAGGCTAGCCTTACAACAAATGATTTCAGCGATGTAACGGTAGGTATCACAGGCAATATTCTGGGCGCTGTGCGCGGCGACAGCGAGGGCTTGTATTCGGGCAGTATATCGCTTATGTCGCGCGTTTATACAAATCACTTTGACGAAAGCAGCTTTATGAACAGGCTTCTTGCCATTGCAGCAGTAGCAGCCGCTGTAATACTGCTTACAATTCTCACATGGGATTTCTACTGCAGTATTCTCAAAATGCGGCTTTCAATACTGCTGCGCCAGTCGCTGCTTATTGCAATGCTGATATTCGTAGCGCTGTATTCGCTTTCGTTCCTTGTAATTATTCCGCAGGTTGAACGAATTGTCGAAACCAACTACCAGCACGAAACGCAGCTTATTGCAAATTCTTTCATCAGCTCAATGGAAGGCTCTCTGGAAAACTCCGATACAGCGATTTCCTATGAATCATACAGCAGCTATCTTAACAATTACGGAACAGCAGTTGCCACGTCGGATTTGAGCGAGGAATACACGGGCGACCACGAAAAGCCTGAAATTGCTTTGCTTGAGCGCCGCGCGGGCAAGCTGGTAATTGTGGCATCCAGCGAGCTTTATCCCGAGGGTACACCCGCTGATGTTCTGATGTATGATAAGAGCATCTCCGAAATAACACGGAATATGACCGAACAGGAGGTATTCCCGCTTAGC
>JBJESB010000066.1:0-14897 GCA_051882575.1 Oscillospiraceae bacterium | reverse complement strand
ACGCCCTCGATAGGCATAGCGTTGTAGATAGAAGCTCTCATGCCGCCGACTGTTCTGTGACCCTTGAGGTTCTCAAAGCCTGCTGCCTTTGCTTCCTTTACAAACTTTGCGTCAAGCTCCTCGTTGCCTGTTACAAACGGAACATTCATCAGCGAACGGTCCTCGGGTCTTACGGTAGCCTTGAACAGCTTGCTCCGGTCGAGGAAATCGTACAGAATCTTTGCCTTCTTCTCGTTGTGAGCCTTCATAGCCTCAAGTCCGCCCATCTTCTTGAGCCACTTGAATACCTTGCCGCAGATGTAAATTGCATAGCAGTTAGGTGTGTTGTACAGAGAATCGTTGTCTGCCTGTGTCTTCCACTTGAGCATTGTGGGTGTGCCGGGCAGAACGTCGTCTGTGATAAGGTCCTCGCGGATAATTGCGATTACCAGACCTGCAGGGCCTACATTCTTCTGAACGCCGCCGTATACCACGCCGTACTTTGTTACATCAATCGGCTCGGACAGGAAGCAGGAGGAAACATCGGATACCAGAATCTTGCCCTTGGTGTTGGGGAGCGTCTTGTACTTTGTGCCGTAAATTGTGTTGTTCTCGCAGATGTATACATAGTCTGCATCCTCGGGAATATCGAGGTCGGAGCAGTCGGGAATGTAGGAGAATGTCTTATCTGCGGAGGATGCAACAGCAACAGCCTCGCCGAAAATCTGCGCCTCCTGATAAGCCTTCTTTGCCCACTGACCTGTGATTATGTATGCTGCCTTCTTATTCTTCATGAGATTCATGGGAACAGCTGCAAACTGCTGCGACGCGCCGCCCTGAAGGAACAGCACCTTATAGTTGTCGGGAATGTTCATCAGCTCGCGGATATCCTTTTCAGCCTCCTTGATGATTTCATCAAATGCCTTGGAACGGTGTGACATCTCCATTACGGACATACCTGTTCCCTTGTAATCCATCATCTCTGCTGCTGCTTCCTGAAGAACCTCTTCGGGCAGAACTGCGGGGCCTGCACTGAAATTGTAAACTCTCATTGTCTTCCTCCTGTTGTTTGGGAGCTGTCTGCTCCCGTCTGGATTGTTTCTGCGGTGAATTTATCCGCAGATTCACACCTATATATTATAAAACATTATCCTTAATATGTCAAGAGGAATATCCCTTATATCACAAAAAAATATGTCACATTAAAGCGATAGAATGTCAAATTATTCTGTAAATTTTCAACAATCGGCTGATATGCTGTTGAAATAATTCATATTTTATGATAAAATAATATATAATCTGCATAAGGAGAGAAATCATGCCCAAAAATCCACTGATAATACCCTGTATTGTACTATCGCTGCTGCTAATCGCCTCATTTACGGGAAATATCCTGCAATCCTCGTCAGACCTGCGTAGCTCACCGCCGAGCGAAACCCCGCAGGAAACACACTACGCCGAAATATCCGAGCCCGAGCAAGCTCCCACAGAGACGGTGCAGTATATCTATATCTATGACAACGGCGCGGAGCAGCGAGAATATCCCCTGCTTGAAGGCGTTGCGCTGAACGATTACAACATGGAGCGCCTTACAATATCCGAGGACAAGCGCCGCGCCATGTATGACGAAAACGGCAGCAAGCGCACCCGATTCGGTATTGACGTTTCCGCGCATCAAGGATTTATCGACTGGGACAAGGCTGCAGCCGACGGTGTGGAATTTGCTTTTCTGCGCATTGGCTACCGCGGCTACGAAACAGGCAGAATGGTTGAGGACGCTATGTTCCGCGCGAATTACGAGGGAGCTGTAAATGCGGGGCTGGATGTGGGCGTGTACTTTTTCTCGCAGGCGATTTCAGCCGAGGAGGGCAAGGAGGAAGCAGAATTTGTGCTTTCTGTGCTTGAGGACGCCCAAGCCGAGCTTACTCTGCCGATTGTGTTTGACTGGGAATACCCTGCCGAGGGTGAGCCTGCGCGAACCGACGATACAACCGGCGAAACCATGACCGCCGCGTGTATTGAATTCTGCAAAGCGGTAAAGGAATCCGGCAATCAGCCGATGTACTATGCAACAATTAACACCGCGCTGTTCCGCTACGACCTTACGCAGCTTACGGAATACCCGCTGTGGCTTGCGGAATACCGCCCCGAAACTGCGTTCCCGTATGAGTATGCGCTCTGGCAGTATTCAAGCTCGGGCGAGGTAGACGGTATTGACTCTTTCACAGATTTGAACATTTTGTTTATTAACTGATTTTTTTGATGAATATTTCCGATATACCTGTGCAAAATATCATTGCGGAGTTATTCCGCATTAAGTTCATGTGATAATCACAGGAGGATGTTTAATCATGTCTAACCAGAATCAGAATAACCAGAACAATCAGCAGAACAAGCAGAACAACCAGCAGAATCAGCAGAACCAGCAGAACCAGCAGAACAAGCAGAAGCAGAACGACAACTTCTGATAATTCTGTAACAGAGTAAAAAGCGCCGCCTGTGATTAGAGCACGGGCGGCGCTTAAACTTTTCAATAACTGCGGCACGGCTTATTCTCCTTGCCCGCAAGCCGATTGGGGATTACATATCCATAATTATTTCTCTTGCGACGCTTTCTTCAATAGGCGCTGCAAAAACTCCGTCCTCAAACTGAACCACATTTCCGATTCCGCGCTGAATCACAAATCTTAACCTGCCCTCACGCACCTTTTTATCGGTGTAGAGCTTCTTTACAAGCGCTTCCCTGTCAATATATTCCGGAATCGCAACAGGCAGCCTTGCACGCACAAGCAGGTCTGTTACGCGGTCGCGTTCCTCGGCGGTGACATAGCCAAGTCTGTACGCAAGCTTTACCTCTGCCGCAAGACCTATCGCTACGGCTTCGCCGTGCAGCAGGCGGTAATCGCTTACCGTTTCAATCGCTCTGCCTACGGTGTGTCCTAAATTGAGCACCTCGCGCAAGCCGCTTTCACGCTCATCCTGCATTACAACATTGTACTTTATGCGGCAATTCTGCTCGGCAATGTACTCGCACGGCTCACGCTCAATGTTCAGAATCTCCTCAATGTGCTTTTCAAGATACTCAAACAGCTCTGCGCTTGCAAGGCAGGCGTGTTTTATCGTTTCAGCCATTCCGCTCGAAAGCTGACGCGCAGGCAGCGTTTTCCACGCCGCAATATCTATGTACACCTTCTTCGGCTGATTGAACAGACCGATAAGGTTTGTTGCAAGCGGCGTATCGACCGCGGTCTTGCCGCCAACGGATGCGTCCGCCGCCGCAAGCAGCGTGGTTGCATAATTGATAAACGGTACGCCTCTGCCGTAGGTTCCCGCAACAAAGCCCGATAAGTCGGTGACAACGCCGCCGCCCACCGCTATTATGCAGCAATCGCGGCGAAAGCCCTTTTCAAGCATGGAATCCTCAATAAACTCCTTGGTTTCGCGCGTTTTGCTCTTTTCGCCGTCCTTGAACACAAACAGCTCGGCTGAATAGCCTGCGTCCCGCAAAAGCCCAAGTATCTTCTCTGCGTGAAGCTCCTTTACAACTGTATCGGTAATTACAGCAAACCGCTTGATTTTGCCCACAAGCCCGTTCTTTATATCCTCAATCAGCTTTTCTTCAAGCGCGTAGCCTGTTTCTATCTCATAGCTGTCGTCTACAACGCGCACCAGCTTTACATCAAATTTGCTCATAGTCTTTCCTTTCTCAACCGCATATCTCGGCTATTGCTTCGGCAAACAGCACCGCATCACGCAGCAGCTCGTCAACCGTGATGAATTCATCTGCGCCGTGCATGTGGTAATCCGTATCGCCGCGCTCTGCGCCAAAGGCTACGCCGCCCTCAACAGTGTGAACATAAGTTCCGCCGCCGATTGCAATGCACCTGCCCTTTTCGCCCTCGCAGCGCTCATAAACCCGAAGCAGCGACTGAACAAACTCGCTGCTTTCATCAACGCAGTGAGGCTCGTCGCCCATGAATCCGTCAAACACGCAGCCTGCACCCGCAAACGCTCTGCGCTCAATATGCTCAACCTCCGCAAGCTTCATGCAGGTCGGGAAACGCACGTCAACGCAGCCGCCGCAAGCGGTTTCGCTCATGCTGAAAATACTGAAAACACACGTCAGCTCGCCCGATTTTTCATCGCTTGCCTTCAGACCGCAGCTGCCTCCGTCCCACTCGCCAAACGGGAACTTTTCAGCCAGTCCGCGAATGATATCGGTTTGAGCGCCCTGCACGAGCGGAAGTCCCGCAAGCAGAGAAAGCAGCCCCGTCACGGCATTTGCTCCGCCCTCGGGTGTAGACGCGTGAGCTGCCTTGCCCGTACACTCAATACGAACAGTATCGCCGCTTTCGGTGATTTCAAACGAAAGCCCGCCGAACCCCGTTGCCTTTTCGCGGACTATTGCCGCGGAAATACCGCAAATCTCCGCAAAGGCGCTGTCGGGTACGGCATTGGGTATTCTGCCGCCCTCGAATCGCTTTACGCTGCCGCCCGAATACTGACCGGAAAACCGAGAGCGCATCATGCCTTTCTCGATATTTATTACCGGAAAGCTGCCGTCGGGTGTAAAAACGTTCGGCGGGAGCTTGACGTGCTTACGGTAAATTGCCATGTCCTCCGAGCCGTTTTCTTCATCCGTGCCGAATATCAGCCGAACGCCCTTTTTCAGCGGTATTCCGAGGTCTTTAATGCACCGCATTGCAAACAGCGAGGCAACAGCAGGTCCTTTGTCATCAATAACGCCCCTGCCGTACAGAACACCGCCGCGCCGGGTTACAGCAAACGGCGGTACGCTCCAGCCTGCGGGCTCTGCGGGCACAACGTCAAGGTGGCAGAGAATACCAAGCTGAACCTCTGCTCCAGCAGGGTTATAGTCGGCTGAACCGACTACGTCCTCGCAAATCGCGGTCTCAAAGCCGTATTCCCCGCAGATTTCCGACATTGCCTGCAAAGCGCGGCGCGGCTCTTTGCCAAACGGCGCATTCGCAGCAGGCTCGCCCTTTACGCTGGGTATTTCGACCAGCCTTGCAAGCACATCCAGCATTTCACCGCTGTGCGCAGAAATGTATTCTTCAATTCTTTTATTCGTACTCACTGATATATTCCCCTTTCAGACAATTATGCCGCACCTTGGGCAATGCCGCACAAAGATTGTGCGGTGTTGCCCTTAATTATTGCCGCTTTTCGGGCAAAAATTCATCCGCGCAGCAAAAGTCAGTCCTTTTCGTGGATTTCAACAATCAGCACTCTGCCCTCATGCGCCGTAATTTTCGCAAAATCCGCAGTTATCTCATTGCTGACGCCAATCGGAAAGGATTCTGTGATTCGCAAACGGTCGGTGGGATATTTTACGCCCGCGCCGCTGATTACCGCATCACCGCCGAAAGCAAACACCGATAAATACCCCTCAAACCGCGGGATTTCAGCCTCGCCCTCCAACAGATATATACAGGTATTGCCCCCGTGCAGACGCGCTTTTACTCCGCAAAGCCGCAGATACTCCAGCATCTGGAGGTTCGCTATGGTGTGGTCGGCTCTGCCGCCAAGCGCGCAGTAAAACTCAAGCGTTGTGTACCCGCGCTGTATTGCCGTTTTCGCCGCAAGCAGAGTATCGGTGTCGTCCTTTTCGGGCAGCGCTTTTATGCACTCTGTTCCTTGAGGTACAGCCGTTTTCGCGCTGTCAAAATCACCTATTGCAAGGTCGGGGGTTATCCCTGCGGCAAGCGCATGGTCAAGCCCGCGGTCGGCGCAGATTATGTACCCCTGCGGCATGGTTTCAAGCCTGCCGTCGGGCGCACCGCAGATGATTGAACAGATTCTATTCCCAGTCATTATGCTTCGACGCTTCCTCGTACATTCTCAAATAGCTTTCGTAGCGCGAACGCGCAATCTCGCCGCTTTCGGCGGCGGCGCGTACGGCACAGTCCTTTTCTCTGATATGGGCGCAGTCGGCAAAACGGCATTTCTCCGCATATCTGCCGAACTCACGAAAGCTCAAATCAAGCTCCTGCTTCGGTATTCGGCAGTATCGCTCGGTGTCCACCGTCGAAAAGCCCGGAGTATCCGCAACATACCCGCCCGCAAGCTTGTACAGCTCCACCTGACGCGTTGTATGACGCCCTCTGCCCAGCTTTTTGCTGATATGCGCCGTTTCCAGCTCAAGCTGCGGAAACAGTGTGTTCAGCAGGCTGGATTTACCTACGCCCGAATTGCCGATAAACGCGGTTGTTCTGCCGCTGATAAACTCCATGACGCTTTGAGCGCCCTCGTGTGTGAGATTGTTGACGCAGCAGCACTTTATTCCGATATCCTCATACACGCCGATTATGTCATCCAACGCGCGTATATCAATCTTCGTGAATACTATCATAGGCTCAATGCCCTTGCTGTCCGCAATTGCAATCAGCTTATCAAGAATAAACCTGTTCGGCGCGGGCTCGCAGCTGGAGCACACAAATACAATTCCGTCAAGATTTGCAAGCGGCGGGCGCACAAGGTAGTTTCTGCGCTCAAAAATCTCCGTTATTACCGCCTCGCTGCCCTCGCGCTCAACGCGCACTCTGTCGCCCGCGCACGGGCTGATTCCGTCAAGACGGAATATTCCCCTCGCGGCGCATTTCAGCGGGCTTTCAATCAACTGTGGGGAATCCACATAGTAGATTCCCCCAACAGCCTTTATTATGATGCCTTCTATTATTTCCATATCAGTCTACTGCAATTCCGGGATTCGGCTCAACATTTTCAGCGGGATTGCTTGTTGTGTGAGCAGGCTCGGAGCTTGTATCGGAGCTTGTGTCGTCGGGGTCGCTCGGCTCGCCCTCGGGCTCGACGGTTTCAACAGGCTCGGGCTCAATCGGCGCGCCGTCAAGCAGTTCTTCAAATATCTTGCTGTTCTTGGTAATGGTCGTAATGGTATCCTCACCCTCTTCATCCTCGGCAAACGATACCTCAACCTCATAATAAGTGCCTGTTTTGCCCGTTGCGGTGGAGGTTACCATAATTGCAATCTGCTTGGTTTCACCCGGTCTGCCCGTTACGGGGTATTTTATCGTCTTGTTCGCGGACAGGCTTATCTCGCGCGTCTCATCAGAGCGCTCCTCGTCAAGAATGCCGTCAACATAGTACTTGAAGGTGAACTCGCCCTTTGCCTTGGTCGGCAGCGTAAGTCTGATTGTCGCGGTCTTTTCGGGAATCTTACCCGTGCTTACCTTAAGCGTAATCTCGGTATTGCGCTCTACTATCGAGCCGGGCTCGATGCTCTGCTCAATTACCTTGCCCTCATCCTCCTCCATGTCAACCAAATCAATTATCGGTACAAGGTGAAGCTCGTTGCAGCGCTCGATTGCGGTTTCCTGCGGGAGCGTTACAAAATTGATTACATTAACAGCCGTTTCCTTCGGACCGTAGCTTACTATCAGCACTACCGTAGAGCCCTGCGGCGCCATTTCGTGTGCGGAAGGCTCGGTGCGGATTACATAGTCCTTGGTTACCTCGTCGTTTTCCTCGTATACGGTCTTTACATAGAAGCCGTCCTTTGCAAGCTGCTGCTTTGCTGCGGCTGCGGTTCTGTCGGTGAGGTCCTGAATCTCAACCTGTCTGATACCCTTGCTGACCTTTACGGTAACCTCTGTTCCAACCTTTACGCGGCGGCTGCCGGGGTACTGCTGCCAGAAAATCGTATCCTTTTCTTCCTGCGACCACTCCTGCTGCGCTACCAGCTTTATCTGCGGGTACTGCTCCTGCGCTTCAAGGAAGTTCATGCCAAGCAGGTCGGGCATCTGGATTTCGTCATAGTCGTTGACGCTTAACGTATCGGACTGCGACGCGTTGGGATTGAACACGCTGGTAATATCGCTCTGGGTGATTCCCAGCTTCTGGTTTACAAGCGTAACCACAAGGAACATCGTCGCGATAATAAACGCCGTACCTACTGCGAACAGAATCGGTATCAGCGGAGAACGGCGCTCCTCAACCTCGTCGTCATCGTCGTCATATTCGTCCTCGTCATCCTCGGGTTCTTCGTACACGGGAACCTTTTTGGTCTTTGCGGGCTTGCCCTTTGAGGGCGCAACAGCCGCTGCCGCTGCGGGGCGGTCAAAATACTTTGTGGTGCCGTCGGTGGAATTGTACTTATACTCAAACACAATTCCGGGATTTGCGCGCAGCTCCTCAAGGTCCTTTATCATCTCGCCCGCCGTCTGATATCTTGCGGAGGGCTCTTTCTGCATTGCGTGCAGCACAATCTGCTCCAAGCCCTCGGGAATAGTGCTGTTAAGCTCACTGGGCTTTTTAGCGGTGCTCTGCATGTGCATAAGCGCAATCTGCACGGGCGTATCGCCGTCAAACGGCTTCTTGCCCGTCAGCATCTCATACAATACAATGCCCGTGGAATAAATATCGCTGCGCTCGTCGGTAAGGTCACCGCGCGCCTGCTCGGGGCTGATGTAATGAACAGAGCCGATAGTCTTATCGCTGACGGTCTTGCTGCTTTCACGATTGAAGCTTGCAATGCCGAAATCCATCATCTTGATTTTGCCGTCGCGCATAAGCATTACATTTGACGACTTTACATCACGGTGAACAATCCCGTTATCGTGAGCATTCTGAAGCGCTTTGAGCATCTGCATTGTGAAATACACTGCGTCCTGCCATTTGAGCACGCCCTGCTGCTCAATATAGTCAGCCATAGTTATGCCGTCAACGTATTCCATTACAATAAACTGAACCTTATCGGTAAATCCAACATCGTAAATCTTTACGATATTCGGGTGCGAAAGCACAGCTATCGCCTTTGATTCGTTGCGGAAGCGGCGCTGAAACTCCTCGCTGTCTGCGAACTCGTTGCGCAGAATTTTTACTGCCACGTCGCGGTTTTCAACAATATCGTTAGCGCGATAGACGTTTGCCATTCCGCCCGTGCCGATAAGCTCCAGCAGCTCGTACCTTCCGTCGAGCCTCTTTCCAATATTACTGTCCATGTATTTTCCGCCGTTTCTCCATACGATTTTTCTTTATGATAAGCGCCCCATGCGCCTTTATATATTATCCCTGCGCCGTATGGAAGCGCGGGGGTTGTGTCCTGTTTAATCGGCTGCCACAATCGCAACCGAAACATTATCTCTGCCGCCGTTGTTGTTGGCATACCGCACAAGCGTTTCGCAGATATCCTCATGGCGCGCCTCGCAGCAAATATCAAGAATATCAAGGTCGTCGCCGTAGCTTGAAAGCCCGTCAGAGCACAGCAGAATAAGATTCCCGCGCTCAAGCGGCTGCTCGAAATAGTCGGGATTTACATCCTCATCCGCGCCAATCGCCCTTGTAATGCAGCTTCGTTCCTCATGGTGACGCGCTTCTTCCTCGGTTATCTCGCCCCTGTCCATAAGCATCTGCACGCGCGAATGGTCCTTCGTTATCTGACGCAGGCACTCGTCGCCCTCCTCGTCAACATATATGCGGTACGCGCGGCTGTCGCCGACATTTATGATATGCGCGCAGCCCTCAAATACAATCGCAGCCACGCAGGTAGTTCCCATAACAAAATTCTCGCTGTCCCGCAGCTGCTGCGCCTTTGCGTAAACCTCGACATTCGCCTTGTTTACAGCAATCACCAGCATATTTCTGACTGAATTATGCGTCATCTTGTCGGAGAAATTCTCTTTTATATGCCGTGAAATGATTTCAACAGCCATTTTACTCGCAAGACCGCCGTCATGCTCACCGCCCATACCGTCGCAAAGTACCGCCGCAGCGGCATTCGGAGCAATCATCTCCGACCACACGGTATCCTGATTCTCGGTGCGCGTAAGCCCTACGTCGGTTTTACTGAATACCTTCATTGATTCACCACCTGTTTCACGACTGCTCCGCATTCATGCCGTCATCCCTGCGGAGCTGCCCGCACGCAGCGTTGATATCCGCACCCAGCGTTCTGCGCACGGTTGCGTTTATTCCTGCGTCTGTAAGCCGCTTTTTGAACTGCTCGACATAGCGGCTCTTTTTATAATCGCGTTCGCGTATCTCGTTAATCGGAATCAGATTTACATGGCAGGTCATTCCGCCAAGCAGCTCAATAAGCTCCCTTGCCGATTCCTCGGTGTCGTTTACGCCCTCAATCAGCGAATACTCAAAGCTGATTCGCCTGCCCGTCTTTTTGAAATAATACCTGCACGCCGTCATAAGCTCGCCAAGGTCATACCGCCTGTTTATCGGCATTATTTCGCTGCGCTTTTCATTGGTCGCGGCATGGAGCGAAATCGAAAGCGTAAGCCCTGTTTTAAGCTCCGCAAGCTCGTAAATCTTATCCACTACGCCGCAGGTCGAAAGCGAAATATGCCGCAGGCTCATTCCCTCGCCGCCGCTGTTAAGCACGTTAAGAAATTTCATCACATTGTCGTAATTATCCAGCGGCTCGCCGATACCCATAAGCACAATGCTGTCAACGCTTCTGCCGCTGTCGCGCTCGGTTTCGTAGATTTGCAGCAGCATTTCGCTGGGCAGCAAATGCCGCACAAAGCCCGCTATGGTTGACGCGCAGAATCGGCAGCCCATTCTGCACCCCACCTGCGTGGATATGCACAAGCTGTTGCCGTGCTTGTATTCCATAAGGACCGTTTCTACCGCCTCGCCGTCGGGCAGCCCATAAAGATATTTTACAGTATTGTCTATATTAGATACAAGTCTTTTTTTGATAATTAGGGATTTTATACAAAATTTTTTTGATAATTGCTCTCTGAATTGTGCAGAAATGTTGCTCATCTGCGAAAAATCGTTTACTTTTTTCTCGTGGAGCCAATCATATATCTGCTTTGCCCTGAACGCCTTTTCGCCCATTTCGGTAATCTGCACTGTAAGCTCCTCGCGGGTCAGCGAGAGAATATCAATTTTTTCTTCCATTACTCAATTCTCCTGAATGATGCCGTGAAAAAGCCGTCGCCGCCGTTTTCATCGGGGAAATATGTACGCTTGAAGCTGCCTTCCGCTCCCTGCCACGGCACGGACTGTATAATCGGGCTGAACTCGGGGTGTGACGCGGCAAATTCGTCGGCAATCTCGTCGTTTTCCGCGCGGTTGAGCGAACAGGTGGAGTACACCAGCGTGCCGCCCACCTTGACATACCTTGCAGAGGTTTCAAGAATCTGCTTTTGAATCACGGGCAGACCGTCAAGCTCGCCGGGCTCCTTGTAGCGGATTTCGGGCTTGCGGCGTATCACGCCCAGCCCCGAGCACGGAACGTCGCACAGAACACGGTCTGCCTGCGGAAGCTCGGAATTATACTCGGCGGCGTCATTGCGAAATGCGGTTATTATTCGGATTCCAAGCCGTACAGAGCCCTCGTTTATCAGCCGCACACGGTTTTCATGCAAATCCATGCTGAAAATTTTGCCGTTATTGCACATAAGCTCTGCCATTGTGTAGCTTTTTCCGCCCGGCGCTGCGCACATATCCAGCACCGTTTCGTTCATCACGGGGCGAAGCGTAAGGCAGCACAGCTGCGACGAGATATCCTGAACATGGAACATTCCCTTGCGGAAAGCCTCGGATTTTTCGATATCGCCCGTTTTTTCCAGCACTATGCAGTTATCAAGCTGCGAATGCTTTTTTGCGGGAATCTTCTCGGAGGCAAGCTGCGCAATCAGCTTGTCCGTAGTTGTTACCAGAGTATTGACGCGCGCATACACGGGCGGCTTGCCCACGGAAGCGCTCATAATCTTTATGGCATTCTGCTGACCGTACTCGCCAATCCATTTCCGTACCAGCCACTCGGGGCAGGAATACTGCACCGAGAGCGCTTCCAGCGTACCCAAGCCCTTGAAGTTCAGCTTTTTGCCGCCGCGGATAAAGCCGCGCAGCATACCGTTTACAAATCCCTGCGCAGAAAACAGCCGCAGCCGCTTGCACAGCTTGACGCTCTCGTTTACCGCGGCGCTTTCGGGGACATTCATATACATAAGCTGATAATAGCCCATTCGCAGCACCGCAAGCGCGGTTTTGTCAATCTTTTCAAACGGAACAGACGAGCAGGTTCTGATAATATGGTCAAGCGTGATTTTGCGCTCGATAACACCGTAGAACAGCGCCGCAGCAAACGCTTTGTCACGCGCACTTAACTCCGTATCGTCAAACGAGCTCAATGTCTTATCCAAAAGCAGGTTTGAATACGCGCCCGAATTTTCCAGCTTGAGCAGCATTTTTACTACCGTCATGCGAGCGTCTGCCATTGCTGCACTTCCTTTCCGTTGTAAGATGCGCCTTATTCGCTTTTCAGCATATCAATCAAAATATCCGCTGCCTTGTAAACATCGCCGCAGCCCAGCGTTATCACCAAATCACCGCTCTTAACATTATCGGCAATATACCGCGCGCATTCCTCAAATGTGCTGTACCAATGACAGCCCTCGATTTTTGCGGCGAGGTCGGCGGCGTATATGTTATATGTGTTCTTCTCGCGGCTGCCCATTATCTCCGTAAGCACCACATGGTCTGCAATTGACAGCGCCTGTGCGAAATCGTCAAGCAGCATTGCCGTGCGGGAATAGGTAAACGGCTGATGCAGCGCCCACACGCGCTTGAAGCTCATTGCTTTCGCGGTTTTAAGCGTTGCCGCAATCTCTGCGGGGTGATGAGCATAATCGTCCGCAACTGTTACGCCGTTGATTTCGGCAAGCCGCTCAAATCGGCGGATAGTACCCTTGTATTCTTCCAGACCGTTTACAAGCGCTTCAACGGGTATCCCTGCGGAATACGCCGCCGCGCAGGCAGCCACGGCATTATACACATTGTGGATTCCCGGCACATGGATTGCAATTCTGCACAAGGCTTTTCCGCCGCGCATAAGGTCAAACTCGGTATGAAAATCGCCAAGCACCGCGATATTCTCCGCGTAGAAATCATTCCCTGCGGTCTTGCCGAAGGTAATTACACGCGCCGCAGTTTTGGAGTTATTGACAGCCTCCATGGTGTTGGCGTCGTCGCCGTTTGCGATTATCAAATCGGTGGTCTTGGTGCAGAATTCGGAAAAGCTCTGCTTAAGGCGCTCCATTGTCTTGAAATAGTCCATGTGGTCGCGGTCGATATTAAGTATCACCGAGATATTCGGGAACAGCTTGAGAAATGTATCGACAAACTCACACGCCTCGCAGACCATATACTCGCTGCTGCCTGCCCTGCCGCTGCCGCCGATTGCGCGCAGCTTTCCGCCGATAACCGCAGACATATCAATTCCCGCGGCAAGCAGAATGTGCGTAAGCATGGAGCTTGTGGTGGTCTTGCCGTGTGTTCCCGATACACAAAAAGCCTTGCTGTACCGGCTTGTAACCAGCCCCAGAAGCTCGCTGCGCTCAATGGTCATAACGCCGCTTGCACGCGCCGCCATAAGCTCGGGGTTATCAGCCATGATTGCCGCTGTGTGAACCACAAGGTCCGCTCCCTCAAGATTCGACGGCGAATGCCCCAGAAATACCGGTATTCCCATTTTGCGAACAGCTTCCAGCGTTGCGGTTTCGTTGTTGTCGGAGCCGGTAAGATAATAGCCCTGCGAATGAAGAATCTGCGCCAACGGATACATTCCGCTGCCGCCTATACCGATAAAATGAATGTGCTTTTTACCAAGAAGAAAATTCTCCAAAAAATCAACCCCCAGAACGCTTGCGCGCGTTATTTATACTCTGTAAAAAGTTTATGTATATTTCACCGAAAAATTCCCAAAATAACATCGAAACCAAAATCACGGAGGAAGCTACTATGGAAATCAGCGATATCAAAATCAGAAAAACCATGCACGAGGGCAGGCTGCGCGCCGTTGTATCAATCACTATTGACAACGCCATTGCAATCCACGATATAAAGCTGGTGCAGGGCGATGAGCGAATGTTCGTTGCAATGCCCAGCCGACGCGAGGAAAGCGGCGTTTTCCGCGATATCATACATCCTATATCGGCTAATGTGCGTGAGAAAATCGAGGATCAGATACTGCAGGCGTACAATCAGTATGTTCAGTGAGGCTTTTCAAGCAGCAGCTTTGTTTTAAGCAAGGCTATCTGCGTTTTCGCGTCGCCTATCTCGTTGTTCATTACCATTTCAACCGCCTTGTCAAGAGGAATCCTTTCAACATCAAGGAATTCGCCCTCGTCAAGCTTCTGCTCGCCGCCGTGCAGACCTCTTGCAAGGTACATATAAATTACCTCGCCGCAGTATGCGGGCGTGGGAATAAGGCTGCCAAGATAGGTGTACTCGTCGCAGGTGCAGCCTGTTTCTTCCTTAAGCTCGCGCAAGCCGCAGTCGTGATGGCTTTCGCCCCATTCCAGCTTTCCCGCAGGGATTTCAAGCAGGACGCTGCTGTGCGGGTAGCGAAACTGCCTTACAAACAGCACCTCGTTCTCTTCGGTGAGCGGTACTACGCAGACTCCGCCCGGGTGCTTTATAACCTCGCGCGTTGCCCTTGAGCCGTCCTCAAGCTCAACATTATCCACAAACAGCTTTACTACCCTGCCGTTAAATATCTGTTCGCTGCTTATCTGCTTTTCCTCTAAATGCATACTTCCTCCTGTGAGCTTATTTCAGCTCGTTGCGTTTCTGCTCGTCAAGCTCCTTTAATACGCGGTACGCCTCGTCATCCTCGGTGATGTGCGAGGTGCGCTTTTTGGGCTTGCGCTTGCTGAAATCGTACTTTTTTCTGTCCATGAACTGTTCCTCGACATCGGGCCATTCCAGCCGGGTTTGCTCGTCAGCCTTTTTGCCCTGCCTGTCGGGACTTTCGTAAATCTGCTTTGCAAGCTGCTGAATATACGCGCTGTGCGCCTTTACGCCGTGTACCTGCTCGTGCGGGTACAGATGAACATAGCGGTTCGGGCGATATCGACCGAATACATACACAGCCACAAGATACACAGCAAGTATCAGCGCGCCCGCAACTGTAA
>JBJESB010000065.1:0-46853 GCA_051882575.1 Oscillospiraceae bacterium | reverse complement strand
ACCAATGCGTCGGTATCGGCAAGCCCGCTGCGCGAAAGCGCCGCAATCGGCAGGGTGTAGATGTTTTCAAACCCATAGCTTTCGGCGTTTGCGGGAATACCCGCGGTGTTCAGCTCGTCGCAGGCGGCGCTGATAATTGACAGCAGCTTTTCACGCACGGCAGCGTCGGGCAGCCCCTCGCTGATTTCGTCGTATTCCGGCAGATTCAGCGCCTTTATTGATGTTCTTTGCGGGATTTCGGTATCATTGCCCGTA
Organism: Oscillospiraceae bacterium; assembly: GCA_051882575.1. Lineage (GTDB taxonomy): Bacteria > Bacillota > Clostridia > Oscillospirales > Ruminococcaceae > CAG-115. The sequence goes on along the minus strand of JBJESB010000065.1, from coordinate 46,598 downwards.
AGCTGCCGATACAGCGTGGCAAGCCGCTTTGCAGTATCGTTATCGCCGTTCAGTGCGCGCGCCCGCAGGCTTTCAGAGGCGGTGAAAAAGTCGCCGTTTCCCGAAAGCGAGGTTACAGTACCCGTTATCAGCGAAAGCTGCGCGGTCATCTCTGCGATTTTCGGAGTAATCTCGTCGGCGCTTTCAAAGCCGTATTTCTCAAGCAGAGTCTTAATCTGCGCCGCCTGCTCGGTGTTTGCGCTGCTTGAGTACCCCGCAATGTACGCGCTGTAAGCCTCGGCGTAATCGGCATAATCTTCATAATCCGCGCGTCTGGGCGGCGTGATGCCCGCGCTTGCCTCGGGCTTTGCAGAGTTTATCTGCTCTGCGAGCGTTTCAAGCGAGGTTATCTCGGCAGAAAGCCGTGTGTACTGTGCAATAACGCCGTTGAATACGCTGTTCACAGTGTCCGAATATTCGGTTGAGTTGTTGTCTGTGAGCGATTCAAGCTGCGCTGTAAGCTGCTTGGCGTAGCTTTTGTAGGTCGTTTGCAGATACTGCGACGGGGGATTGATATTGTTGTAAATTCCCACATAGGAGAAATAGCTTGAGCAGATTATTGCCATTGTAAGCGCGGCTGCCTTGCCGAATGTAACGCGCCTGCCGATGTTGTTTTCCAGAAAATACACCACCGATTGCACGGCAAGTGCAAACAGAAGCGGCGCAAAGGCAAATGTAGCTTCAAAGTATGCCCTCGCGCCGTCAAGAGTGGTGAAAAAAGAAATTATCTGGAGCATCAGCGACACCACCGCCGCCGCAATCATGAGCGAATTTTCGCGGAATAGGAAGATGTCGCCGCTGCCCCTGAACAAGCTCTTTTTCTTCATGCCTTGACCTCGTTATCCGGTGAAGTGTCTGGTGAGATTCCGGTTTCGGCAGAATCGGAGCTGTTCGCTGAATCAATACTCTCCGCAGCGTTCTGCGAATGCTTTTCGCTTACGGAGACCGCCTGTTCAATGGGCTCAATGATTTTAGGGGATTCATACAATTCGGGCTGTGAGCCTTCCAGCGGGAAGGTGATGATAGTCTTGAACATATCGCCGTCAAGCTCAATATCGAATGAGCCGCCGCAGGCGATTGTAAAGCCCTGCGCAATGGAAAGACCCAGCCCCGAGCCCTCTGTTGAGCGCGCCTTGTCGCCGCGTGTGAAGCGTTCGAGAATTTCTTCCTTTGTAAAGGTCATCTCATAAGCGGCAATGTTCTTGATTGTGATAACCGCCTGCTTTTCGCCCTTTTCAAGCGTGAAATATATTCTTGTTCCGACAAGCGAGTATTTCAGCGCGTTGTCCAGCAGATTCTGCAAAATGCGGTAGATTCGCTTGCCGTCGCTGATTATCGTCACGGGCGGCTCGGCGATGCTTTTTCTGATTTCCAAGCCCGACTTTGCGATTCTGTCCTCCATTTCGCCAAGCGTCTGGTGGCAGAGCTTTGAAAGGTCGATTTTCTCATGCTCAACGGCAATTTCACCGCTTGTGGTTTTTGCAAGCTCAAAGACATCCGAGATAATCGCTTTCAGCCTTGCGGACTTGTTTTTCAGAATGCTCACATAGTCAGCCGAGGCAGGGGAAAGCTCCTCCTTTGAAAGCAGCTCAATGTAGCTGATAATGGATGTCAGCGGAGTTTTAAGGTCGTGCGACACGTTTGTTACAAGCTCGATTTTTGTGCGCTCCGCCTGAATGCTCTTTTTGATATTCTCGCGGTACTGCGCGGAGATTTTGCCAAGCCGCTCGCAGCTGTCGGAGTAGGGTGAATTTTTGCTTAACGCAGGCGTGTATGTATAGTCGCCGTCGTACATTCTGCTGATTTGCTTTTCAAGCTGCGCGCAGTCCTTAAGTATCAGCGACCTGCCGAATATGAACAGACCCGTGATTACAATTGCAGCGGTAATCAGGAGAATAACAATCACAAGCAAGCCGAAGCTGTAATCGTTGGAGCCCGTACAAATGCACAGGATTCCCGCGCCCAGTAACAGCATTGCGGCAAGGTAAATCAAATCAATAATGCCGAGCTTCTTTGCTGCCGTAGTTTTGAACTGTTCGCCCGTGAAAAGCTCCCTGACAAAGCGGGCGAAACGTGAAATCTGCTTTGCGCAGTATCTGATTCCGCGCCAGAGCGCCGAAAGCAGACGAAACAGCAGGCTGCCCCTTGCAGCGGAATTTTCGCCCGAGCGTGAGGCAACGCTGCAAATCAGCCAGAGCAGCACCAAGCCGATAATACCGAAGCACGCGCCGAATATGCACATGAAGAAGTTTCTGCCCAGCTCGCTTTTCAGCAAATCCGTAATGAAAACGGTATACCGATAATTCCCGAGGAAAACGACTGCTGCCCATAACGTCAGAACCAGTATTGCAAGCTCAAGCTCGTAGAATACCGACAGGAAGGTCAGGCGTTTTTCGCTGCTGACATCGCTGCTTTCGCTTATCAGGCGGCAGAGAATTGCAAGTATCACCACCGACAGAATAAACAGCGCAATATCGCTCACAACAATCACGCGAAGATTCCACTGCACAGCCTCCCAGTACCGAATATGCGGCTGAAGCTGGCTTTGCGTGAATGCGATTTTGTATGTTTCGTCGGAGTATGCCATATCATATCTTGAGCTTGGCAGGATTCCCTTTTCGGCGGTTACTGCGCCGTTTTTAAAACTGTAAACAGCAACAGCGTCCTCGGTTATATTGCCGAATCCATCATAGCTCCATTGAAACTCGTCGTTGCTTATTGACCCGTAATTCACCGGCAGCTTAAAAGAGCTCATCAGTCTTTCGCCCGCAGCGCGGATTTTCAATGCGTATTCCTCGGAGGTAAAATAATTGTCCGCAAACAGGGTATCAAACATCGTTCCCTTATCGGGATAACCGTTTGCGGGAGCAAAGCCCGTGATAATGCCGATTGCGCAGAAGCATATCAGGTATGCGATAATCAGCAGAGCCTTCAGGGACTTGCTTTTTCTAAAGTTTTTCCATTTTGTAGCCAATTCCCCACACCACCTTTAAGTATTTCGGATCACTTGGATTTATCTCGATTTTTTCTCTTATGCGTCTGATATGTACCATAACGGTGTTTTCAACCTCAAAGGGCTGCTCGTTCCAGACGCGCTCGTAGATTTCCTCGGCTGAAAACGTTCTTCCCGCGTTGTTCATAAGCAGGGAAAGAATGCGGTATTCCTTTGCGGTGAGCTTTACGGGCTCGCCGTCCAGGTACAGCATGCGCTCGTCGGTTTTCAGCAGCAGACCGCCTATTGCGATATCCTTGCCCATTGTGCGGTTAGCGTAATCGCCCAGCGTCATGTAGCGCCGCAGCATTGATTTTACTCTTGCAACCAGCTCGGGCGGTGAAAACGGCTTTGTGATGTAATCATCCGCGCCTACGGAAAGCCCCAGAATTTTATCGCTTTCTTCGGTTTTAGCCGAAAGCAGAATAATCGGAATGTTTTTCTCGCTGCGGATTTTTATTGTTGCGGAAAGACCGTCCATTGAGGGCATCATAATGTCCAGCACAATAAGATGAACCTCGTTTTCCGCAAGGGTTTCAACTGCTTCCAGTCCGTTTGAGGCGGTCAGCACGTCGATACCCTCCAAATTAAGCAGGCGTTTTATTGCGCAGACAATCTCGCGGTCGTCGTCAACCACAAGCACCTGCGGTTTTTTTGCGCCGATATCAGCCATGTTATCTCTCCTTTCCAAAAAGAATTATATCACCTAATTCTTATAAAAAACTCGACAAAAATCTTACAAATTTCTTAATAATTGAGTAAGGATTTTGAAAAAAATCTCTTGTTTAATGCAAAGCCTCCTGCAAAGAATAATCAAAAAGGAGGCATATTATGAAATTAAGTACAGCGGCAGCAGCCGCATTGTTATGCGGTTTTTTCGCAATAAGCGGCTCTGCCGAGGGGTTATCCGAGTATTCGGAGCTTTCGCAGTACGACAACACAAGGATTGCCTACGGAATGGGCGTGGAAACCGATTCCGAAAACCGCCCGCTGGGAGCGATATCCGCGCAGCGGGAATACGGGGATAACAGGGCGCTGTTCATAGGCGAAGCGTCACAGCCGCCGCATTTGTGGCTGACCTTTGACGAGGGCTATGAAAACGGCTACACCGCCGAAATCCTTGATACACTGAAAGCCAAGGGAGTATCGGCGGTGTTCTTTGTGACCTATGATTACTGCTGCCGAAATCCGGAGCTGGTAAAAAGAATGATAGACGAGGGGCATACAGTAGGAAACCATACCTTTTCTCATCCGTCGCTGCCCGAATGCTCCAACGATGAGCTTGTTGCGGAGCTTTCGCTGCTGCATGAGTATGTAAAAAAGGAATTTGGCTATGATATGTATGTTATGCGCCCGCCAAAGGGCGAATTTTCTCAGCGTGTGCTGCAGTGCGCCGCGCAGCTGGGCTACACAACGGTTTTGTGGAGCTTTGCGTATCCCGATTGGGACGTAAACGCGCAGCCCGAGCAGGAAGCCGCATTCAATAAAATCACATCAAAAACGCATAACGGCGCGGTATATCTGCTTCATGCGGTATCCGAAACCAACGCCGCGATACTCGCAAGGGTAATAGATTACTGGCGCGGCGAGGGGTATGTAATAACGCCCATGTAATCAGCCGAGCTGCTCTGTGATTTGCGTGTAAACATCAGCCGTGCGCGCGCAGGGTCGCTCAAATCTCGCAGATGTAACCAAAATGTGCTTTGCGCCGTTATACAGCATAGTCGAAAGCGCCTTGTCCGCCCAGAGGTCGGATTCCGAAAGCGTATCGCTGATGATTATATAGCTCGGGGTTTCCTCAATTTCATCTGCACCCGCGTAGCCCTCAAAGCCTGCAAGATTCTTGCCGCACAGCGAAAGAAAGGCATTTTCGGGCGTGTTTTTGCCCGCAATTGTCAGCTTGTCGGTGACGTAGATAAACGTGCCCAGCTGAACGTTTTCGGCAGCCCTTTGCAGCGCTTCAACGGAGCTTTCGGATATTACAGCGGCAGCCTCGCCGCCGAAAAAGCAAGCCGAGATATCGCTGTAAAGCTTTCCGTAGCCCTCAATATCCGTGGGCTGTTCAAGCTGAATTACCGCAATTCCCGCATCCTCCAGCGCATAAATATCGCGCTCGGAAAGCGGCGAAAGGGTCAGCAGCGCGTCGGGATTTACGCCGATAATTCCCTTTATATCGGGGTTTTCCGCGCTGCCGAATACTGCTGTGTTCAGCTCCTCGGGATAATCGCAGTAGGTGCTTGTGCCGATAAGCCGCTCGGCAAGGTTAAGCTCCGCGATTATCTCGGTTACGGCGGGCGAAAGGCTCACACAGGTCTGCACCTGCTTTGCGAGCTTCACCCCGCATACCTGCGCGAAAAATTCAGGCTGCGCTTCGCTTTCCGTCTGCGGAACAGATGATACCACCAGCTCCTCGGGGATACTCTGCGAGGGCTCGTCGGCGCAGGCTGTAAGCAGTGTGATACATAATAGCAGTGGGAGTAATTTTTTCATCTTTATCTCCATTAGTCGTTCAGGTCAAGACCGCTCTCATCTCTTGCCTTTGCCCAGCCCAGAAACTGCTCTGCGATTCTCGCAGAAAATCCCCCGCGTCTTGCAGCGAAGCGGTTTGCGGCAAGCTCAAGCTCGTCTGCGTCATAGCTTAATCCAAGGCGTTCTCTGCCTGCTGCGATTCGCTCGAGATAATCCTGCTTGTCGGGGCGCGCAAAGGTTACGAACAGACCAAAGCGGTCGGCAAGCGACATACTCTCGTCAATCGAATCGCTGCGGCTTACGTCGTCGGGTCGCTGTTCATCCTTTATCAGCTTGCGGCGGTTTGTTGTAGCGTAAATCAGCACGTTCTCGGGTCGTGACGAAAGCGAGCCCTCCAGCGCAGCCTTCAGCGCATTGAAGCGGTCGTCGTTTTCGGCAAACGAAAGGTCGTCGATAGTTACGATAAAACGCAGGCTGCTTTTTGCGAGAATCCCGAACAGCTCGGGAATTTCATCCAGCGAGGTTTTGGGCAGGTCAATCATGCGCAGGTTGTCAAATTCTGCCGAAAGCGCCTTGATTGTCGCAGATTTTCCCGTGCCTCTGTCGCCGTACAGCAGCGCGTTGCAGGCAGGCAGTCCCTTGCAGAAAAACTCGGTATTTTCGTAGATTCTGCGGCGCTGCGTTTCGTAGCCCTGAAGCTCGTCAAACGGCACAGCGTCGGTGCAGTCCACGGGCTCCAGCACATGATTGCACCATGAGAACGTTTTGCTCTGCGAAAAGATTCCCGAGCCGTTTTTGAGCGCATAGGTAACGAAAAATCTGCCGTTGAAGTTCTCTCCCGCGCCCTTTGAGCAGTAATCGGGCAGCGAAGAAAAGCTCTTGCCGTACTGTGCCGAAAGCTCCTTTTTCAGCTGCGACGGCTTGATATCCGCAAGCTGCGCAAGAGTACACAAATCGCTTGCAATTGCAAGCTTTGCGTATTTATCCGATGCCTTGTTTGCAAGTATCGCCTCGGGCAAGCCGGTTTTGCAAAGCAGCGCAGTGAGGTACGCTCCGATATCCTTTTTTGCGCAAAGCAGCGTTCTGACAATCTGCGCGTAGCCCTCTGCAGCAGCCTGTGCGCCGTCGCTTAACTTCATAAAGCCCTCAATCAGCGGGTCGGATTGTATATCGTAAATACAAAGACCCGAAAGTAAAAATCTGTAATCTGTCATTGCTGTTCTCCTTTTTGTTCGCTGTATATTTTCTCTATGAATCGTTCCAAATCCTCGCGCGTGCAGAGTGTACCGCAAAGATTCCGCAGCCTTGCCGCGCCCTTAAGCCCTCTTACATACCACGCCGCCTGCCTGCGCGCTTCACGCATACCTGTGCTTTCGCCCTTGTCCTCGCACAGCAGGTCGATATGATGCCGCAGTATTGCGATTCGTTCGTCAAGCGTCGGCTCGCTGCGCACGGGCAGCCCGTTAAGGTAATCGCAAATCTGCCCGAAAAGCCACGGTCTGCCGTAGCTGCCCCTGCCTATCATCACAAGGTCGCAGCCCGTTTGAGCGTACATTCTTGCGCAGTCCTCGGGCGAGCAGACGTCGCCGCTGCCGATTACCGGAATACTGACCGATTCCTTTACGGCTTTAATTATGCTCCAGTCCGACAGCCCCGAATACAGCTGCTCGCGTGTTCTTCCGTGAACCGCCACAGCCGCCGCGCCGCATTCCTGCGCAATGTGCGCAATCTCAACCGCGTTTTGCGAGGTGCTGTCCCAGCCCGCGCGAAGCTTTACCGTAACGGGAATATCCGTAGCCTTTACCGCCGCCGAAACCACCTGCGCGAAAATCCCGGGCGTACGCATAAGAGCGCTGCCCGCGCCGCCGCCTGTGATTTTCGGCATGGGGCAGCCCGCGTTGATGTCGATTATATCCGGCGAAAACTGCTCGGCTATTTTTACTGCCCTGTACATAAATTCAGGCTCGTTTCCAAACAGCTGAACCGCCATAGGGCGTTCTGCGGGACTTACCGAAAGCAGCAGCTCTGTCTTTTTGTCGTTGTAGCAAAGCCCCTTGCAGCTTGCCATTTCTCCCACAACATAAGCCGCGCCGAATTCCTTTGCCACAGTACGGTAAGCCTTGTCCGCCACCGAAGCCATAGGCGCAAGCGCCGCTGTTTTTTCTATTTCAACATTTCCAATCCTGATTGCTGCGATAATAAACACCTCTGTAAACCTATTGGGGTTGATTCCGACACAATACCCCACAATATTTTAACACATTTTTATAAACTGTTCAATACCTTATTGTAATTTTTCAAAAAATGTGTTACAATTACTTTGTTATTATTACAAAAGAGGTGTTACAATGGGAGCAAAAAATTCTGCGGGCAATTCTGCCAGAGTAGGTCTGCTTGACGAGCTGCGCGGCTTTGCGATTATATGCATGGTGGTGTATCATGCGCTGTACGACCTGAAATTCCTGTTCGGCGTTGATGTGCCGATAGTGTTTGACGGCTGGTTTGATATTATCAGAGACATATTCGCGGGGCTGTTCATTTTCATTTCGGGCACGGTCTGCCGCTATTCGCACAACAATCTGAAAAGGGGAGTGCAGTGCTTTTTTATCGGCATGGCAATGACCTTTATCATGCCTTTTTTCAGCAGCGGAACGATTCTGTTCGGAATACTGCATTTCCTCGGAATCTGCATGATGATATACGGTCTGTGCGAAAAGGGCTTTGATGTGCTGCCCGCGCTTGTCGGAATCATACTGTGTGTGCTGCTGTTTATTGCAACCTACGGCGTAAGGTACGGCTACATAGGTATCGGCGGGGTGTTCTACTTGAATCTGCCGCAGGAGCTTTACAATGTGGGCGTGTTGTTCCCGCTGGGTATGCACAACGCGTATTTTGCCTCGGCGGACTACTTCCCGCTGCTGCCATGGATGTTCGTGTTTATCGGCGGCAGTTATTTCGGAATATGGGCAAAGAACGGCTCGCTGCCTAAATTCTTCTATCCCACACATATAAAATGGCTTGCAACGGTAGGCAGATACACAATCTGGATTTATGTACTGCACCAGCCCATTCTTTACCTGATTTTCTCACTTATTTTCAAGCATTAAGCCGCCGATTATCGGAAAATGATTTTCCACAAAAACAGGCTTGCTTTTTTGTGAAAAATGTTATATAATAGTATCAGGGACGAGCTGATTACAGCGTATTTGAGCGTACGAATCTGATTTAATCGGCGATTCCTTAACAGCAAAAGCACATATCGAGAAAGGTTATTATATATGAGCAATAAAACTGAAATTATGCCTGCAATATCACTGCGCGGACTTGTAGTGTTCCCGTCAATGGTACTGCATTTTGACGTCGGCAGGGAGCGCAGCGTGAATGCGCTTAAACACGCCGCTGAAAATGACGGAAAGGTGTTTCTGGTAGCGCAGAAGGACGCTTCTGTTACCGACCCCGACCTGAATGACATTTATGAGATAGGCACGGTAGCCGAGGTGCGCCAGCTGTTAAGCACGCCCGACGGCTCTACAAGAGTATTGGTTGAGGGTCTGTACCGCGCCGGACGAATCGCATACAAGGGCACAGATGAATACCTTGCCTTTGAGGTAAAGGAGCTCCCGCAGCGCGGCGCGGCGATTACGGAAAGCACAGCGGCTGCTCTCAATCGTTCGATTAAGGACATTTTCATTGAGTATGCGCAGTCCGTGCCGAAAATGCCGCGTGAGCTGTACGAGGGCATTCTGACCGAAAACGACACGGTCAAGCTGTTTGACAAGGTGGTATTCAATACCGTGCTTCGCCTTGAGGACAGGCAGACCTTGCTTGAAACCAACGGGCTTCAGCGCCGCTGCCTTGCGCTTATTTCCATGCTGCAGTCCGAGCTTGAAATAATCCGCACCGAAATGGAGATACAAGAGCAGGTGCGAGAGGCTGTTGACAAGAATCAGCGCGAGTATTACCTGCGCGAGCAGCTGCGTGTGATTTCCTCGCAGCTTGGCGAGGGCGACAGCCCGTATGAGGAATCGCTGGAATACATTGATAAAATCAAGGCGCTGGGTCTGCCCGAGGAGAGCGAGGAAAAGCTTGTTAAAGAAGCCGAGAAGCTGGCGAAGATGTCTTATACATCACAGGAAGCTTCTGTAATCCGCACATATCTTGATACCGTTCTTGATATCCCGTGGAATATACGCACAACGGACAAGTTAAGCCTTGCAAGGGTACAGAAGCAGCTTGACAAGGACCACTACGGGCTTGAAAAGGTAAAGGAGCGCATAACCGAAACAATTGCCGTGCGCGCGCTTGCGCCCGAGGTCAAGGGTCAGATTATCTGCCTGTACGGACCGCCCGGAGTCGGCAAAACCTCAATCGGCAGGTCGATTGCCGAGGCGCTTGGCAGAAAGTATGTGCGTATTTCGCTGGGCGGCGTTCGCGACGAGGCTGAAATCAGAGGTCACCGCAAGACATACGTCGGCGCAATGCCCGGCAGAATTGCTGCGGCGATAACACAGGCAAAGAGCATGAACCCCGTGATTCTGCTGGATGAGATTGACAAGATGAGCAGCGATTATAAGGGCGACCCGGGCTCTGCGCTGCTGGAGGTTCTGGACAGTGAGCAGAACAGCAGCTTCACCGACCACTACCTTGAAGTGCCGCTGGATTTAAGCGACGTTCTGTTCATCACAACCGCAAACACGCTGGATACCATTGCCGCTCCGCTGCTTGACCGCATGGAGGTAATCGAGCTTGGCAGCTATACCCGTGAGGAAAAGTTCAATATTGCGAAGAAGCACCTTGTACCCAAGCAGCTTGAAAAGCACGGCGAGAAAGCGTCCACGCTTAAAATCAACGATAAGGCGCTGTACGCCGTGATTGATTACTACACCCGCGAGGCAGGCGTAAGAAAGCTGGAGCGCCGCATAGCCGAGATTTGCCGCAAAGCGGCTAAAAAGCTGGTTTCGGGCGAAGAAACAAAGGTCAGCGTAACAGACGCGAACCTTGCAGATTACCTCGGAACGCGCAAATACCTGCCCGAGCATCTTACCGCGCAGGATGAGGTGGGTCTGGTCAACGGACTTGCATGGACTTCGGTAGGCGGTACAATGCTGCCGCTTGAGGTGCTTGTGCTTGAGGGTACGGGTAAGACAGAATTTACGGGCAGTCTGGGCGAGGTAATGAAGGAGTCTGCAAAGATAGCGGTAAGCCTTACACGAAGCCTTGCCGCAAAGTACGGAATAGACCCCGCGTTCTATAAGGATAAGGATATACATATCCATGCTCCCGAGGGCGCAGTACCCAAGGACGGACCGTCTGCGGGCGTAACACTTACAACGGCGCTGGTATCGGCGCTTGCGGGAATCCCCGTGCGCCGCGATGTGGCAATGACGGGCGAGATAACTCTGCGCGGAAAGGTGCTTGCAATCGGCGGACTTAAGGAGAAATCCATGGCGGCGTACCGCGCGGGAATACGGACAATCTGCATTCCGCAGGAAAACGTGCCCGACCTTGACGAGGTAGACGATACCGTAAAGAAGGCAGTGCGTTTTGTTCCCGCCGAGGACATCTCTACCGTGCTTGAAACCGCGCTGGTGCTTCCCAACTGCACAGAAAGCAAGCCGCGCAGGAGGAACTCCGCAAAAGCGGACAAGCCTGCTGTAAAGCAGAGAAAACAGCCCGTGCTTAACTCATAAGGGCAGACGGAGAATTGACAGATGAATTTTAATCAAGCGGAATTTTACACATCCTACGGAAGACTGAATCAGCTTCCGCCGTCGGAGCGTATCGAGATTGCATTCTCGGGGCGCTCAAATGTTGGCAAATCCTCGCTTATAAACAAGCTGCTCAATCGGCGCTCGCTTGCAAGAGTAAGCGCCGTGCCGGGCAAAACAGCCACGATAAATTTCTATAAGCTCGGTGAGATTTTTCTTGCAGACCTGCCCGGCTACGGCTACGCAAAGGTCTCGCAGGGTGAGAAAAACAAATGGTCGGAGCTTATAGGCGGCTATCTTGGCAGCGGCAGAAATCTGGCTCTGGTAGTTCAGCTGGTAGATTTCAGACATCCGCCGTCAAAGGATGACATTAACATGATAAACTTCTTTATTGACAGCGAAACTCCGTTTGTTGTGGTACTTACCAAAGCGGATAAGCTCTCAAAGACACAGCGCGCCGAGCGGCTTAAAGCGCTGCAAACCGAAATCCCCTGCGCGGAGGACATAACCATGATTGAGTTTTCCTCGCAGACGGGCGAGGGCGTGGAGCAGCTTCGCGAAATAATTGAGGATATTGCCGAAAATGAATAATTTTCGGAGGAAAATATGATAAGAAGAATAATTCAGATAGATGAAGAAAAATGCACGGGCTGCGGTCTGTGCGCAAATGCCTGCCATGAGGGCGCAATCGGTATGGTAAGCGGCAAGGCAAAGCTGCTGCGTGATGATTACTGCGACGGTCTGGGCGATTGCCTGCCAAGCTGTCCGGTTAATGCAATTTCTTTCGTGGAGCGCGAAGCCGCAGATTATGACGAGGCTGCGGTGAAGAAGCACCTTGCCGAGAAAAACGCTCATTCCTGCGCGTCGTCAGCGCCGAAATTCGTATGCCCCGGCTCGCTTTCCAAGCAGCTTGAGCGTATCGGCGGGGCAGAAACTCCTACCGTATCGGGCGAGCTTTCGCAGTGGCCTGTGCAGATAAAGCTGGTGCCTGTCAATGCGCCGTTTTTCGCCAATGCCGATATACTTATTGCGGCAGATTGTACGGCGTTTGCATACGGAAGCTTTCACAGGGATTTTATAAAGGGCAGGGTAACGCTAATCGGCTGCCCGAAGCTGGATGATACCGACTATTCGTTAAAGCTGTCGCAGATTTTCCGCGCAAATGCTGTTAAGAGCGTGACGATAGCCCGAATGGAGGTACCGTGCTGCGGCGGTCTTGAAAACGCTGTCAAGCGTGCGCTGGCAGGGCTTGAAATTCCGACGGAAACGGTTGTAATTTCAGCCGACGGAAGAATAGTAAACAGATATTGATTTGACGGAGGGACAACATGGAAGTAACGCTTAATTCGGGCAATGTAAGCGCTGTGATAGATTCATTCGGCGCGGAGTTAAAATCGCTGCGAGTTGACGGCAAAGAGCTTATGTGGAGCGCAGACCCCGCATTCTGGGGCAAGACATCACCGATTTTATTCCCGATGATAGGTACGCTTAAAGACGGCAAAACCGTGATAAACGGCAAGGAGTACGCGATTCGCAGGCATGGCTTTGTTCGTGATACCGAGCTTAAGCCCGAGAAGATAACTCCTGCCACGGCAGTTTTTTCCATGGAGCAGAACGACGAAACCCGCGGGATGTTCCCGTTTGATTTTCGCTTTGCGGTGCAGTATACGCTGAAAAGCGACGGCATTACCGTAACCTTTACGGTAACGAACAACAGCGCAGAGAAAATGCCGTTTTGCATAGGCGGGCATCCTGCTTTTGCGGCAGACGGCGATTTCACGGAGTACGCTCTTGTATTCCGACAGAAGGAAACCGCTGATGTACCGCTGTATAACACGCAGACGGGTGTTTATGAGAATGAAAGCCGCACAAGAATTATGAGCGGCGACAATGTTCTTCCGTTAAAGCACGAGCTGTTCTATAATGATGTGCTGTATTTTGAGAATCCTGCCTCGCGGTCGGTTGAGCTGCTTAAAGGTAATCACGGTGTTCGCGTGGATTTCCCCGATTTTACGGGCTTGGGAGTATGGCAGGCAAAGGACGCGCCGTTTTTGTGTATTGAGCCGTGGTGCGGCTGTCAGGACTACGACACGGACAGCGGCGTGTTCGCGGAAAAGCGCGGCATTGAAACGCTGGAATCCGGCGAAAGCAAAGCCTTTACTTATTGCATTTCAAGAGTATAAATGCCCGCGCTGTCACGCTTTGGGAAGACGAGTGTTTCAATAAATCACAAACCGCTCCGAGTTAAATCAGAGCGGTTTTGGTTTGTAACTGCCTACGCAGCGCTGACGGGTATTATCCTGTGAACCTTTCGACCAACAAAATTACCGCCCTCTGCGCAAACAGGGGGCGGTATCGCTATTTAACAGGGAAAATCAAATCATGCTTTCTTCCCAGCAAGCGGGAGCTTCAAGCCCGAACATCTTGACGATAGTGGGGGCAATGTTTGCCAGACCGTACTTGCCGTCCTTTATGGTGTACTTGATATCCTTATCATAGATGATGAACGGAACAGGGTTGAGGGAGTGCGCGGTTCTTACCTGAATCTCACCCTTCTTGTTCTTTTCAAGCATCTCATCGGCGTTGCCGTGGTCTGCTGTAATGCACATGGTAACGCCGCACTCGTCGCAAACCTTCATAAGTCGTGCAAGACCAAGGTCAACCGACTCCATGCCAACGATTGTAGCAGCCATGCTGCCTGTGTGACCTACCATGTCGCCGTTGGGGAAGTTGCAGCGCAGGAAATCATACTCGCCCGACCTGATTGCTTCAATCAGGCAGTCGGTGATTTCAGCGGACTTCATCCACGGGCGCTCGTCAAAGCTTACGTTGTCAGAGGGAATCTCAACGTAGGTTTCCAGCTCCTCGCTGAACTTGCCGCTCTTGTTTCCGTTCCAGAAATAGGTTACATGACCGTACTTCTGCGTCTCGGAGATTGCGTACTGCTTCATGCCTGCGTTTACAAATACCTCGGACATGGTGTTGGTAATCTCGGGCGGATTTACAAGGAAGCGCGCGGGCAGCTTGAGGTCGCCGTCGTACTGCAGCATACCTGCATAGCATACGTCGGGCTTGGGTCCGCGGTCAAAGTAGTTGAATTCATCCATATCAAACGCCATGGAAAGCTCGATTGCGCGGTCGCCGCGGAAATTGTACAGAATTACGGAATCGCCGTCAACGATTCTGCCGACAGGCTCGCCGTTTTCAGCAATAACGAATGCGGGCAAATCCTGGTCAACAAGACCTGTTTCCTCGCGGAGAGTTGTATACGCTTCCATTGCACAGCCAAACTGTCTGCCCTCGCCCTTGACGTGAGTCTTCCAGCCAAGCTCTACCATAGGCCAGTCAGCCTGATAGCGGTCCATTGTTACCTTCATGCGTCCGCCGCCGGAAGCGATTCTGCCGTCAAAGGAAGCGTCGTTAAGCTCGGCAAGCACATCCTCCATTTGCTGAATGTAGGTTGCGCCTGTGGTGGGGGGGACGTCACGACCGTCAAGCAGCGCGTGGATTCTTACTCTTGAAATGCCCTCTGCCTTTGCCTTTTTAACCATGTCGATAAGGTGCGAGATGTTTGCGTGAACATTACCGTCGGAAAGCAAGCCGATAAAATGCATTGTGCTGTTCTTGGACTTAACATTTGCAACCAGCTCCTGCCATGCGGATGAGCTGTACATTTTGCCGCTTTCAATGCTCTCGTTTACAAGCTTTGCGCCCTGCGAGTAAATCTGACCGCAGCCGATTGCGTTGTGACCAACCTCGGAGTTGCCCATGTCGTCATCCGTGGGCAGACCGACAGCGTCGCCGTGAGCCTTTAAGCGAGTGTTGGGGCAGTTTGCAAGCAGCCGGTCAAGTGTGGGGGTGTTAGCCTCTGTAACAGCGTCGCCAAGACCTGTCTTGGAAAAGCCGACGCCGTCCATAACTACCAATAATACGGGTTTTGCCATTTTGTGAATCTCCTTTGGATTAAATTAGCCGTTCTGTGCAGCCTTGATAATTGTTGTGAAATCAGCCGCCTTAAGCGAAGCGCCGCCGATAAGACCGCCGTCAACGTTTGTCTTGGAGAGAAGCTCGGCAGCGTTGCCTGCATTCATAGAGCCGCCGTACTGAACCGTAACAGCCTCTGCAACGTCAGCGCCGTAGAGCTTTGCGAGTGTAGCGCGGATGAATGCGCAAACCTCCTCTGCCTGGTCAGCGGTTGCGGTCTTGCCCGTGCCGATTGCCCATACAGGCTCGTAAGCGATTACGCACTTCTTGAGGTCTTCGGCGGAAACATCATAGAAATCCAGCTTAATCTGACGCGCGATAACCTCCTCGGTGATATTGCACTCGCGCTCCCAGAGCAGCTCGCCGACGCATACGATAGGCTTGAGACCTGCTGCAAGAGCAGCCTTTGTTCTCTTGTTTACAGTTTCGTCTGTCTCGGCAAAGTACTGTCTGCGCTCGGAGTGACCCAGCACAACGTACTCAACGCCCATTTCTGCCAGCATATCAGCGGAAATCTCGCCTGTGAATGCGCCGCTCTTTTCAAAGTGGCAGTTCTCTGCGCCAATCTTGATGTTTGTGCCTGCTGTTGCGGCAAGCGCAGTTTCAAGGTTTGTGAAAGGTACGCAGGCTACAATCTCAACGCCCTCAACGTCTGCAACCATGGGCTTGAGCTCCTCCAGCAGAGCCTTTGCCTCGGGTCTGGTCTTGTTCATCTTCCAGTTTCCTGCAATAATTGCTTTTCTTACATTTTTCTTCATTGTTTTGTTCTCCTTGTGATTAGTATTGTTATATTCAATCAGCTCATTCAAGCTGATACCGTCGTTTGCTGCGCCGAAAGCTTCACAGCCGCTTTTTCACGCCCAAAAGAGCACAGCGGCTTGCCGCAGCGTGAATTTATCGCTCATATTATGCGTCAGAAAATAATCTCACAGTTGGGATTCTTCTCGCGGAATTTCGCTTCAAGCTCGGGGTCAAGGTAATCGGGCATCAGCTTTTCAAGCTTGGGCATATTCAGAATTACCGAATAATCGGTAATCCTCGTATTCCACGCCGAAAGCACCTTGAGATTCTTAAGCCCTGAAAGCATGGAAATATCGGAAATGTCGTTGCCCGTTATGTACAGACCCTCAAGCTTTGTAAGACCCTTAATCGGCGTGAGGTCAAAATCTCTGAAATTGTAGCTTATGCTAAGGTTTTTCAGCTTTTTCAGCGTTTGCAGACCATCCAGACTTTTCACATCCGAAACCATAATTTCAAGATTCTCCAGCTTTGTCAGCTTGCTTAAAAACCTGCAGTCGCCGCTTATGGATTCAAGGAAGTACAGATTCTTCAGGTTCTTTTTGGTGGCGATTACCGATTTTGTATCGGGGCAGCTGACATACATAACTGCAAGCGTTTCGAGCTTTTTCAGCTTTTTAATGGGCGCAAGCGTTTTCAGCTTAAGCGTGTGAAGCTCCAGCGTCTTAAGATTCGTCAGCCCGCCGACCACCGAGATATCCTTGATATTGTTGCGGTCAAACAGCGAAAGCTCGGTGAGCTTTTTCAGATATTTCAGCGTTGAAATGTCGCTCAATCTGCCGCTGTCAAGGTAGAGCTTTTTCAGCTTTGTCAGCTTTTTGAGCGGCTTTATGTTCTCAAATGCGCCGTCCAGCTTGAGTCTGCGCAGGCTTGTAAGCCCGCTCACCGCGCTGATATCCGTAAACGCGCCGTTAAGCTCAAGCGTCGTGAGCTTCTTCAGCCCCTTTACCGCAGAAATATCCGTGCAATCCACATCAATGTATTTCAGCGTTGTAAGCTGCTTCATGTCCTTCACAAAAGAAATGTCCGTCGTTCCCTTGTTCACCTGAATTTCCAGCGTCGTGAGCTTTTTCAGCTTGTTAAGCTCCGAGAAATTCTCAACATCGGAAATCAGTATCGAGAGCGATTTCAGATTCGGCAGCTTTTCGGCAATCTGCGCGCAGTCGACCGTTGTGCCCTCGCGCACATAGTAGTAATCCTCGCCGTAATCGGGGGAGTAATCCAGATACATACGGGTGCTGAAGTCATCCTTATTGCCCGTGATAAAGCAAGCCTGCTTTGTGTTTACGGGTACGTCACAGCCGAAAAGGCTTACCGTATCCGCCTTGACATCCTCTACAATAGGCAGCACAACAGGCTCGTCTGCAAACGAGACGGCGCTCATTGCCGATACCGACATTACAGCCGCCGTAAACAGCGCTGCGATTCTGCGAAATTTCATATAAATACCCTCCTGTGTAGTAAAGCATTAAGTGAAGCGATAGTTAGAATATAGCCTAAAACCCAAAACAGGGGGAACAGAAAACTGCCCCCCTGCGTACGGATTGAATTACTTGTCCTGAATGCAAGCAATGCCGGGAAGTACCTTGCCCTCGAGGTACTCCAGAGAAGCGCCGCCGCCTGTGGAGATGTGGCTCATCTTGTCAGCAAAGCCGAGCTGAACAACAGCTGCTGCGGAGTCGCCGCCGCCGATAACTGTTGTAGCGTCTGCCTCTGCGAGAGCCTTTGCCACTGCGATTGTACCCTTTGCAAGAACAGGATTCTCGAAAACGCCCATCGGACCGTTCCATACAACCGTCTTTGCAGCCTTTGCTTCGGCAGCGAACAGCTCCTGTGTCTTTGTGCCGATATCCAGACCCATCATGTCAGCGGGAATCTTGTCGGAATCAACAACCTGAACAGCGATTTCAGCGTCAATGGGGTCAGGGAAGGAAGCAGCGATTGTGGTATCAATCGGGAGAAGCAGCTTCTTGCCGAGCTTTTCAGCCTTTGCAATCATCTCCTTGCAGTAGTCAATCTTCTCCTCGTCAACCAGAGAAGTACCAACCTCGTAGCCCTTTGCCTTGAGGAATGTGTATGCCATACCGCCGCCGATGATAAGTGTATCGCACTTTTCGAGCAGGTTGGAAATAACGTTGAGCTTATCAGCAACCTTTGCGCCGCCGAGAATTGCAACGAACGGGCGAACAGGGCTTTCAACAGCGTTGCCGAGGAACTCGATTTCCTTGTTCATCAGGTAGCCTACTGCTGTTTCCTGAACAAAGTTTGTAACGCCTGCTGTGGAAGCGTGAGCTCTGTGCGCAGAACCGAATGCGTCCATTACGAAGATACCGTCTGTGAGAGAAGCGAGCTCCTTGCTGAACTCCTCGCCGTTCTTGGTCTCCTCGTTGCCGCGGAAGCGTGTGTTCTCAAGAACAACGATTTCGCCGTCGTTCATTTCTGCAACAGCCTTCTTTGCGTTGTCGCCTACAACCGTATCATCCTTTGCGAATGTAACCTTTACGGGAGCCATAAGCTCTGCAAGTCTTGCAGCTGCGGGTGCAAGGGAGAACTTGTCCTCGGGACCGTTCTTCGGCTTGCCGAGGTGGGAGCACAGGATTACTCTTGCGCCGTTCTCAACCAGCTTCTTGATTGTGGGGAGAGCTGCAACGATTCTGTTGTCGTTTGTGATTTTGCCGTCCTTGAGCGGGACATTGAAATCAACGCGGACAAGAACCTTCTTGCCCTTTACGTTAAGGTCTTCTACATTCTTCTTGTTAAGCTTGCTCATGTTAGTTATTTCCTTTCATAATGAAATATTGAACATTCCGGCGTTACAAAGCGCGCGGCAGATTCATCCGGCGGCGGGGCTTTTCTGCTCTGCCCGTTCCGAACGGCAAAACCGTCTCTTTTTCGCCTACAAATATATTCTACTATATTCTGTCTGATTTTGCAAGTGTTTTTTTGCATTTTGTGAAAAAATAATCATAATACTTTTATGAATATCATGTAATTGACTTTTTCCCGAAAATATGCTAATATATTCAAAAAGCGGCTTATTATGAGGTGATATTATGGGTAATGGTTTACAGACCGTAAACGAGCTTTCAATGGTCTTTTCTGCGGACTGCCCCGTTATGATAACGGGCGGCGAGCTTCTGACGGAAACCGCTTCGGGCAGACCCGTGGGTAAGGTCGTGATGAAGAACCTTTCGCAGAATACTGTTATTTCCTGCAAAATCAATGTTTATGCCTTTGATGAGAGCGACAATCAGCTTAACGGCGTACAGGACTTTGCATTCAACGGGCTTTCGGTTGAGCACGGCGGGGAATTCGGCGCAATGCAGCTGTTCTATCTGCCCGACAACAGAACGCAAAGCATTGTTGCGGGAATAACCTCCGTAGTGTTCAGCAACGGCTATGAGTGGAAGCCGAGCGCTTCCACCAACTGGCAGATGCCGTCTTACAGCGATACTGTCGAGAACAGGCTCGGCAGGGAGCTTGCCGCACAGTACGCCGCCGATGTGGGCGGAAACTGCCCGTTTGTTCCGGAGCTTGCGGGCGGGCTGTTCCTCTGCACCTGCGGAACGCCGAATCTCGCGGGTGAGCCGTGCTCAAAATGCTCGCGCACGTTTGAGCAGCTGATTTCGGCGCTTGACCCCGCAAGGCTTAACGGCGAGCTTGCGGCTAAAAATGCGGCGTTCGTTCAGCCGAGTGCGCCGGTTCGGCAGAGTGAGCCCGTTCGGCAGAGTGAGCCCGTTCGGCAGAGTGAGCCCGTTCGGCAAAGTGAGCCCGTTCAACAAAGTGTACCCGTTCGGCAGAGTGCGCCGGTTCGGCAGAGTGAGCCGGTTCGGCAAAGTGCGCCCGCCCCGCAGAAAGCTCCGAAGAAAAGCAAGAAACCCCTTGTGATTTCGCTTATTGCGGGAGCGGCGACGCTTATCACGGCGTTCATAGTGATATTTGTCACATATTTAGAGCCGTTGAACCGCTACAATAAGGCTATGGAGTATCTTTCGGGCGAAGATATTCATTATGTGCAATACTCATTGGCTTATGAGGAGTTCAAAAAGCTTGGAAATTTTAAGGACAGCAGGGAAAAAGCGCTTGAAGCAGGCTTGAATTATATTAACGCGTATGTAGAAAAACACCATTACGCCGCCACAGTGTCGGATGATGTCTGGGAGATTTATAATGAGCTGAAGGATTCGGGCTATGCCGACGGCGAGGAGCTGTACGACTATATTTACGGACCATGCATAGAATTGTCATATTTTAACAACACAAGGGGCGACACGGATACCATTGCGGAATCTCTGCCCACCAAAACAAATTTTGCTCATTTTTCCTTTCATTATTTTTCGGGATGCAAATATGACGGCACTCGCGATAAAAAACACGACCTCTACCATAAAATCTTCTTCCCCGGCGGAAGCACTGCTGAAGACGGCAAGGACTCATGGCACTGGACAGATGTTTCATACGACGATTGGCTTGGTCTGGAATGGGGCAGCGGCTGGTCTGCAAGGGCGGGAACAATGCTCGTTATAATCTACGACGCGGCTGACGACAAGGAAATCGGCAGATTTGAGATGACGATTTCGTAATCGGCTTACATAACAGCACAAGAGGGTGATATTTTGCTTCAGTTTTCCCGCACGGAGCTTCTTCTCGGCGCGGAATCAATCGAAAGGCTCGCGGCGGCGCGCGTTGCGGTGTTCGGCGTGGGCGGCGTGGGCGGATTCGCAGCAGAGGCGCTAATCAGAAGCGGGGTAGGCGCGCTTGACCTTATCGACAACGATACGGTTTCGGAATCCAATCTCAACCGACAGATTATCGCGCTGCACAGCACGGTCGGGCAGTACAAAACCGAGGTCGCAAAAGCGCGGTTTCTGGATATCAACCCATACGCGCAAATCAGGGCGCTGAATATGTTCTACACGCCCGAAACCGCACCGCAGCTTGATTTCACGCAGTATGACTACGTTGTTGACGCTATTGATACCGTCACGGGCAAAATCGAG
Organism: Oscillospiraceae bacterium; assembly: GCA_051882575.1. GTDB lineage: Bacteria > Bacillota > Clostridia > Oscillospirales > Ruminococcaceae > CAG-115. The sequence continues at coordinate 25,608 of JBJESB010000065.1, read as the reverse complement.
CTTGTAATGAACGCCGAGCGCTGCGGCGTGCCGATAATCAGCTCCATGGGCGCGGGCAACAAGCTTGACCCCACGGCTTTTGAGGTTGCGGATATTTATTCAACGAGCGTCTGCCCGCTGGCGAGAGTAATGCGCACGGAGCTTAAAAAGCGCGGCATAAAGCGGCTTAAGGTGGTGTATTCCAAAGAAAAGCCAATCTCACCCTCACCCGAAGCGATTGCAAGGGTGACAGCAAATGAGGCTCTTGAAAGCAAAAAGCAGCCGCCGGGCAGCTGCGCATTTGTGCCGTCGGTTGTCGGGCTGATTATAGCGGGCGAGGTAATCAAGGATTTGACAGCGGAATTTCGCGGATAAAAGCAGCCGAAAACGCAGAGCGCTTCTGATTGCCGTTTGGCGCGCACTCTGTCATTGCACAGGGCGGAATAAACGGGGGGATTCTATGTGCGAAAAATGCTCTATACTTCATCTGCACAGCGGGTTCAGCGCTCCGTCGCAGTTCTGGCATGAGATTGACAAAATCCGTGCGCTGGTGAAGCAGGGTGATATGACCATACAAGCCGAAACCGCGCCGCTGCTTGAAATAAACGGTTCTTCGCAGGGGCTGCTCCGCTATGAGCTGCAGTGCGTGTGCGGGCAGCGGCTGGTGATTTTCTGCGAAAACGGCGAGGGCGCGTTAAGGCTGCTATGAGCTCACGCGCATTGGCTGAAACTGCACAATAAAAAAACGCGCCATGTCAGCCGTCAAAAGACCTGCATGGCGCGTTTGGTGTTATGATGAATTACTCCTGCGCGGTAACTTCCTTGTAGAATTCTGCGTAGTCGTGTCTGCCGTCCTTGGTGAACTGGATAGCGGTTCTGGGGTGCTGGTTAAGCAGACCGGTCATCAGGTACTGCATATCGTAGCCCCAAACCACGCCCTCGTCGCGCAGCTTCTTCATGTGCTTTTCGATGAACTGAAGGGCGGGGTAGATGTTGTATTTAGGATTGTGCAGGAAGCCGAGCAGCAGCTCCATAGCGCAGTTGCCCGCGCCTCTGCCCATTTCGCTGTATGTACCGTCCAGCCAGTCCACGCCGTCGCCGACAGCCTCGATTGTGTTGGCAAAGGCGAGCTGCTGATTGTTGTGCGCGTGAATGCCGACCTTTTTGCCGTACTTTGCGGCAAACTCGCAGTACATAGCGGCGATTCTCTGAATCTGTTCGGGGTAGAGTGCGCCGAAGCTGTCAACAATGTAGAATACATCAACGGGGGACTTGCCCAGAATATCCAGCGCAACCTTTATGTCGCCCTCCTGTGCGTTGGAGATTGCCATGATATTGCAGGTAACCTCGTAGCCCTTTGCGGCGCAGTCCTCGATAACCTCGACAGCGGCAGGAATCTGGTTAAGGTAGGTTGCAACGCGGATTGTATCAACGGGGCTTTCGGATTTGGGGCGGATATCCTTGCGGAAATCGCATCTGCCGACGTCAGCCATGACAGCGATTTTGAGGTCTGTTTCGTTTGCGCCGACGATTGCCCTGATGTCGTCGTCGTCGCAGAATTTCCACTTTCCGAAATCATCCACGCTGAACATTTCCTTTGAAGCCTTGTAGCCGAATTCCATATAGTCAACGCCTGCGCGAACGTTAGTGGCGTACAAATCTCTTACAAACTCGTCGGTGAAGCGGAAATTATTCACCAGACCGCCGTCGCGCATAGTTGCGTCTACTACCTTTATGCTGGGTCTGTAACCCATAAGTACCGATACTTCTTTCATATTGTTGTTCCTTTCTTGCACTTTAGCGCTTTTATGCTTTTTATCAGTAAAGTGACTACGCATTATATTATACTACATTCGATTGAATTTGTCAATAGGTAAAATGAAATTTTTTCGGGTGCTTGCGGTGGGAATATTACTTTGAGGGCTTACGAAGAAACCGCAATCTGATGTGAATTATTACAGGGCGATAGCCTGCGCAGATTTAATCGGATAGTGCGCAGACTATCATCCCGCCAAAAAAACGCCCTACAATCCTAAGATTCCCGCCACTGTCGCAACCGCAAAGCATACCGCGCAACCCGCAATTGTGGGAATCACAAATGCCGCTGCCGCCCATTTTATGCTGCCCGATTCCTTCTTCACCGTCAGCAGCGAGGTCGAGCAAGGCCAGTGCATAAGCGCAAACACAATCGTGCAGACCGCTGTTACCCACGTCCACCCGTTAGCCCTGAACAACTCGCCAATCTGCGCTACCGACAGCTCTGTAAGCGTACCCTGCGCCATGTAGCACATTATTATCAGCGGTACTACAATCTCGTTTGCGGGCAGTCCCAGAATAAACGCCAGTATTATCACGCCGTCCATACCCAGCGCCCTGCCGAACGGGTCCAGAAACGCAGCGCAGCACGAGAGCAGAGAAGCGCCGTCAACCGTGATATTCGCAAGCAGCCATATCACAACACCCGCAGGTGCCGCCACAGCAGCCGCCCTGCCCAGTACAAAAATCGTGCGGTCAAAAATCGACCGTACAATCACCTTGCCGAATTGCGGCGCCCTGAACGGGGGCAGCTCCAGCGTGAACGAGCTTGGCTCGCCTTTAAGAATCGTTTTGGAAAGAATGCGGGATATCAGAAATGTCATGCCAATGCCCAGCAGAATCACACCCGTAAGCAGCGCCGCCGACAGCAGCGAGCCGAAGAATCCGCCCTGTACGCCCACAAAGAATATCGTCAGCAGCGTGATTATCATGGGGAATCTGCCGTTGCACGGCACAAGCGAGTTTGTAAGCATTGCAATCAGCCGCTCGCGCCGCGAGTCGATAATTCTGCACCCGATAATTCCCGCGGCGTTGCAGCCAAAGCCCATCATCATTGTCAGAGCCTGCTTGCCGCACGCGCCGCACTTCTTGAACGGCATATCGAGATTATACGCCACGCGCGGCAGGTAGCCCGAATCCTCAAGCAGTGTAAACAGCGGGAAGAAAACCGCCATAGGCGGCAGCATAACCGAAACCACCCACGAAAGCACCCGCCACGCTCCGTCAATAACAATTCCGTGCAGCCAATCCGGCGCGTTAAGAAAGACGAACAGCTCATCAAGGCGTTCTTCAAGCCAGCCGAAGCCGCTGGCTAGCCATTGCGAGGGGTAGTTTGCCCCCACGATAGTCAGCCAGAACACAACCAGCAGCAGCGCCAGCATTATCGGAAACCCCAGCGCCCGTCCCGTGAAGATTCTGTCTGCCTTTCGCTCGGAGCAGCAGCATTCTCTGCCGTAGCTGACCGCGCCATCGCAGATTTCTTCCACATTCAGCATGATGCAGCTCACTATGCGGTCTTTGAGGATTTCTGCGGTAATGCCCGATTCCTGCAGCAGAATCTGCGCCCTTGGCAGAGCCTCGGCAACGGCGGGGGCGAAGTACATACTGCGCCCGAAAAAGCCGTTCAGCTCCTCAATCAGCCGTTCGTCGCGCTCCAGCAGCCGCAGCGCCAGCCACCGTGGGCTGATTGTTTCGCCAAAGCTCGCTCTTACGGCAGGCTCAAGCAGCGACAGTGCGTTCTCAATCGGGCGGATGTAACGCAGCCTGCGCGGGGTCGGGGTTATTCGCCCGGCAAAAATATCGTCGAGCGTTTCGGTAAGCTCGCGCAGCGTTTTTTTGCGGTGTGCGGTTGTGCCGATTACGGGCACGCCAAGCTCGGCTGAAAGCGCCCCCAAATCCAGACTTACCCGCCGCCGCTTTGCTTCATCCATAAGATTGAAGCACACAACGGTATTCGGGCAAAGCTCCATTACCTGCAGGGCAAGGTTAAGTCCGCGCTCGGGGCAGGAAGCGTCGCAGACGACAACGGTTGCCTCTGCGCCGCCCATGCAGATAAAATCCCGCGCAGCCTCTTCTTCGGCTGAATGCGCCATAAGCGAGTATGTGCCGGGAATATCAACCAGAACAAAGCTGTTTTCGTCGGATTTGCAGTACCCTTGCGCGCAGGCTACGGTTTTTCCGGGCCAGTTGCCGGTGTGCTGATGCATACCCGTCAGCGCATTGAACAGAGTGCTTTTGCCGACATTCGGATTACCCGCGACGGCAACAACATGGTCAGCGGCGCTGCGCTTTTTTATGGTTAGCCCGCTGTCAACAGCGGCAGCGCCGGTTGATTTTGCAGTAAGTCCCATCTTGCACCTCAAACTATATCTTAATCCCGCACCTGAAATTATCATTGTATTACAGCTGTAAAAGACTGCAATATTCAAATATCCGTGCGCACGATTATCCTGCGGCTGTCCTCGCAGCGTATTGCAATAACCGCGCCGCGGATAATATATGCGGCAGGGTCGCCCAGCGGGCTTCTGCCAACGCATTCCACCCTTGCGCCCTCAACCAGCCCTAAATCCAGCAGACGTCTGCGCATAGACCCGCACGCGCAAAGCCGCACTACCGCAGCGCTCCTGCCGGGCGGTAAATCCGCAAGACAGCATTCGTACATAGTATTTCACCTCTGTTGATTGGTCTACTGTTATTCTATGCCGCAGCGCTCTTTTGGTGATAATTCCGCTGCAAAACACCTTTTCGGCATTCGCACCGCCAGAAGTGACAAAATGTAACTTCTTGCGGTGACAAAATGTAACTACTTGTTGGCGGGAAAACGTACAACAAGTTGGCGGGAAAACGTACAACAAGTTGGCGCAAAAACGTACAACAAGTTGGAACAAAATGTGACTTATTACTTTAAATCCTAATATAATAAATCTAAATATATATAATCTTAATCTATCAATCAATCAATCCTGCGGATAGATGTGACGGATAAGAAAAAAGTCACCCTTGATTTTAATACCAAAGGTGACTTTGCAGTATTTGATACCCTGCGTCAGGTTGCGATACCCGCAAACTGGCTCTGATACAGGTCGTAGTAGCAGCCGTGCTGTTTGAGCAGCTCCTCGTGATTACCCGCTTCAACCACCTTGCCGCCGCTGATAACCACAATCTTGTCCGCGTCGCGGATTGTAGAAAGGCGGTGCGCAATGATAAGGCTGGTTCTGCCCTTCATAAGCTTCAGCATTGCCTCTTGAATATGCATCTCGGTTCGCGTGTCGATACTGGATGTAGCCTCGTCCAGAATCAGAATCTTGGGGTTGGCAAGAACCGCGCGGGCAATTGCAATCAGCTGCCGCTGACCCTGACTGATGTTGCTGCCGCCCTCGGTAAGCATGGTATCATAGCCGTTTTCCAGCTTTTCGGCAAACTCATCTACTCTGGCAAACCGCGCCGCCGCGCGTACCTCCTCGTCAGAGGCATCAATTCTTCCGTAGCGGATATTCTGCGCAATTGTATCGGTGAAGATTACCGTATCCTGCAAAACAATGCCGATACTGCCGCGCAGCTTGTTCTTGGGAATATCGTAAATGCTTGTGCCGTCCAGCGTAATTTCGCCGCCGTCAATGTCGTAGAAGCGCGTCAGCAGATTTACAACCGTGGTTTTGCCGCTGCCCGTTGCGCCTACTATCGCAATCTTCTGACCGCTCTTTACCCACAGGTCGAAGTCCTTAAGCACCTGCTCGCCCTGAACATAAGAGAAATCAATCCCCTTGAAATTCAGGTCGCCGCGTACGCTCTCAATATCAAGGTCGGATTTGCCCTCGTCGGTCTCGGGCTCGCTGTCCATTATCTCAAAAACTCGCTCTGCGCCCGCAAGCGCGGTCTGAATCATGGAGTACTGATTTGCAATCTCGTTAATCGGTCGAGTGAACTGCTTTGAGTAGGTGATAAACGCCTGTATTGTACCGATTGTGATGATATGCTCAATTGCAAACCACCCGCCGAATACCGCGATAAGCAGAAAGCCGATATTTCCGACAAAATTCATGCACGGACCCATAATTCCGCCCAGAGTCTGCGCCTTGATTGCAACCTCGCACAGCTTGTCGCTTGTACGGTTGAAATCCTCGCAGATTACCTGCTCATGCGTGAATGCTTTTACGGTCTTGTAGCCGCTTACGGCTTCCTCAATCTGCCCGTTGAGCTCGCCCAGTGTTCGCTGCTGAAGCGGGTAGTACTTGCGCATGAACTTCGACAGAAAGGTTGTTACAATCAGCGTCAGCGCAATCGTAACCATGCTGATAAGCGTAAGCTGCCAAGAGTAGTACAGCATCATAGACAGGCAGCCCACCAGCATAATCACGCCCGAAATCAGCGAGCCCAGCGACTGCGAAACAGAGTTTGAAACATTCTCCACGTCGTTTGTCATGCGGCTCATAATATCGCCGTGCTTGTGGGTATCCATGTACTTTATCGGCAGGCGTGAAATCTTCGCAAAGAGGTCCTTGCGCATGATTCTGACCGTGTGCTGCGAAAGCATTGCCGCAAACAGGCTCTGGAAATATGTAAACAGCGCGGCAAGCAGGTACATCACCGCAAGAACCGCAAGCCACCGCAGCATTTCCTCAACGCTTGCCACGGGGTGCTCGGGCGTTACGGTAACTGCGTCAATGGCGTTTGCAAGCACCGAGGGCGACAATACATTCAGCACGGTCGCCAGAATCATAACGCCCAGCATACCGAACAGCAGCCCCTTGCTTTTGCCGATATACCGTATTATCCTCGCCAGAACCGCGCGTGTGTTCTTGGGCTTTTCCTTGGGCATTCCCATGCCGTGAGGACCGCCCGGACCGTGACCTCTGCCCGGGCGGAGATTAACAGCGGGCTTGTTTCTTTCATCAGCCAACCTGTTCATCCCCCTCTCTCATCTGCGAGCTGTAAATGTCGCGGTAGACCTCGCAGGTTTCAAGAAGCGTCTTGTGGTCGGCGAACGCCGCAAGACTGCCGTTTTCGATTACAGCGATTTTATCTGCGTTCATAACGCTTGCCACGCGCTGCGCAATCATAATTACGGTAGTGCCCTTCAGATTCTCGCGCAGAGCCTTTTGCAGCTTTGCGTCGGTTGCAAGGTCAAGCGCCGACATACTGTCGTCGAATACCAGAATCTCGGGATTTTTCGCGATTGCCCGCGCTATCGAAAGTCTTTGCTTTTGTCCGCCCGAAAGCGACGAGCCCTTCTCGGTTATCATATCGTCGTAGCCGTCCGTGAAGCCCTCGATAAATTCCGAAGCCTGCGCAATTTCAGCCGCGCGGCGGATTTCCTCAATGGTGGCGTCGGGCTTGCCCCAGCGTATGTTCTCGCTGATTGTTTCGCTGAACAGCTCGCTTTTTTGCAGCACAAAGCCCACCTTGCCGCGCAGCGTATCAAGGTCGTAATCCCTGACATTCACGCCGTCAACCAGCACCTCGCCCTCGGTTGCGTCGTAAAAACGCGCAATCAGGCTTACCAGCGACGTTTTGCCGCAGCCCGTAGCGCCCAGAATCGCAACCGTTTCGCCCCTGTTCACCTTAAAGCTGATGTTGTTCAGCACGGGGCGCGACTGCACACCGAGGTAACGGAACGAAACATTCTTAAATTCAACCGTGCCCTCTTTACCGCTTTCGCCCTGCGTAACAGCGCCGCTTCTGATTGCGGGCTCTGTGTCCAGCACCTCGGCAATTCTCTGCGCGGAGGCATTCGCGCGCGTTACCATCTGGAACATCATGCCAATCATCATAACCGACATGAGAATCTGTGTTATGTAGGTAATGCAAGCCATGATTTTGCCGACCTCAAGCTCGTTTGCCGCCGCCTGATTGCCGCCGATAAAGATTACCGCAATTACCGTGGCGTTCATCAGAATCGAAAGCACGGGCATAAGCAGCGCCATCAGCTTTTGTACGCGAAGATTGGTGTTGCACAGCTCGTCGTTGGCATTTCCGAAGCGCTGCGTTTCGTAGTCCTCGCGGGTGAATGCCTTGACCACCCGCGCGCCCGAAACATTCTCCTGCACGATAGAATTAACCCTGTCGAGCTTTTGCTGTACGACAGAAAACAGCGGCGAGCCCTTTTTGATTACCACGGCGATAATCAGAATCTGAACCGGCAGCGTTACCAGCAGCACAAGCCCGAATTTTACATTGATTGTAAGCACCATAACCACGCCGCCGATAAACTGCATAAGCGTTCTCACCATCATACGCAGCGCGTGGTTAACAAAGTCCTGACAGGCGGTAACGTCGTTGGTAAGACGCGTAACAAGCGAGCCCGCAGTGAATTTGTCCGCCTGCTGAAACGACATTCCCATTACTCTTGCGAAGGCGTCCTTGCGCAGGTCGCACGAGAATTTCTGCGAAGCCATTGTGCCGAATACACCCGAAAGCACGCCGCCGATACAGCCCAGCAGCACGAAAATCAGCATCTGTATGCCGACGCTTACAATAAGCTCCATATCCGGCGCGGAAACGCCGTCAACCATGTTAAGCACGCCGTCGTCCACAATGCGGGACATAAGCGCGGGCTGCAGCAAATCCATGCTTACCTCAAGAATCATAAACAGCGGCGACAGCGCTGCAATCAGCCAATATTTCTTTAAGTATCGCAGTACCTTTTTCACCGTTATTTACCGACCTTTGCGTTTAATGCGCCCATAAGATTCGCCGACATCTTGCCGGCAATTTCAACAAGCGCTTTAAGCTCCTTGTCGGTCATGCCCGCGAGCATTGCCTGCTCGGATTCCTCATAAGCGGCAACGGCAAGCTTATACATCTCTCTGCCCTTGTCGGTGATGTAAACGTGTGTTTCACGGCGGTCTATGCTGTTTTTCTCGCGGCGAACAATGCCGTCGCGCTCCATGTTGCGCAGGGTAATGCTGATTGTAGGCGCTTTAAGCCCTGTGATATTCACCAGCTCCAGCTGTGTAACGCCGTCGCGCTCTATCAGCGGGCTGATTACGCTGCGGTATGAGGCTCTCATGCCTACCGCATCCAGCTTTCTGCCGACATATTCCGCAAAGAGCCCCGAAGCCTCGTTAAGGCTGCTTACCGCACTGCTGCCCTTAAAATGATTGTTTGTTCTGCTCATTTCGTTCATCCTTTCGCATGACTGTTATCCCGAATATGCGCCGAGTGCGGGCGCATAATTCTGCTTTCTAATTATCAATTATATTGTAACACAATTTTCGTTATTGTCAATAAATTATAAGTGAAAAATTGATGAAATTTACAAAGCTGTGTATTGCCGAATTTTAAGCTTTCGCTTGATATTATGCGATAGATAACGTTTTCATATTTCACGCTGCGCAAAATAATTTTTGTAACCGTTCTGTAACCGTTTGTAACCGTATTGACATTTTGGAAAAAATAGTGTATAATACCATATAGTTCGACAAAATATGCAGACAAAAAAACAAGGAGATTACGGATTGAAAAAGATGATATCCGCACTTGCTGCGGCGGCAATACTGGCGGTACCGCTGTTTTCGGCGGCTGCCGAGGAACCTGCCGTGCCGTTCTTTTCGATTGAAAGCGGCACATATTCCGCGCCGCAGGTGGTTGCAATCAATCACGGCGAGGGGCATGAGGTTTACTACACTCTTGACGGCGACAAGCCCACGGCAGAGGACAAGCTGTATGAGGGCTATCCGCTGATTATCAGGACAAACACGGTGATTCGCACGGCGACCTACTGCGAGGGCGAGCTTATCGAGCGGGACAAGCTTACGGTGAACATCAGAACCGCTGCGCCCGCCGCGAGCGTTTCGGGCGGGGAGTACGCCGAGAGCTTTACGGTAGAGCTTACCTGCGCCGACGAAACCGCAGAGATTTATTATACCACCGACGGCACTGCGCCGACGCAGGAATCCAAGCGGTACAAAAAGGCGATAAAGATAAAGGAAAGCTGTACGCTGCGGTTTGCGTCGTTCGGCGAGGACAGAAAGCGCAGTGCGATTGTTGAGGAACGGTATGAAATCAACAGCGCTGTGTATTCCGACAGCCGCAGGCAAACGCTGTTCGAGCTGGTGAACGAGACCCGCGCGGAGTACGGGCTTGCGCCGCTTAAAGAGCTGCCGCTGCTTTCGGAGCTTGCGCAGCAGCGCGCAGCGGAAAGCTCGACGTATTTTTCGCATTGGCGGGCAAACGGCACCAAGTGGGATTCGCTGCTGGCGGCGAACGGGCTTAAGCGCAGTGTCCGCGCGGAGAATCTGGCGTATTATTATACCACGGCGAAGCAGGCGCTCAACTGCTGGATGAGCGACCCGTGGCACAGGGCGAACATACTCAATCCCGACGCGAAGTACATAGGCATTGGGTGCTATTACAACGGGTATACATATTACTGGTCGCAGCTGTTTATCGGTGAGTAAATTTTGCTAATCCGTCCTCAATAGGGGGCGGATTTTTCTGTCTGTGAAAGAATTTTTAGCGGGCTTTCGCCCTTGCACAAGCCGAGTAAATCTGTACAGACTGTGCCCTGTAACTGCGCAGATTATCAGCCTGCACTCTGCCGTGTTTTCATTGGATTCGGCACAAGTTTACAAAAAATATTTTTTCTTTTATCATAAAACTTACACATTCGCCTGTTATAATTGCATTACAAAATCGGAAACGGAGAACGGCAATGGCTTACTCAAACACCTTTAAGCGCACGGAAGTCAAGTATCTGCTTACCTGCAGCCAATACCTCGCGGTAAGACAGGCGCTTGCTCCGTACATGACCGAGGATTGCTACGGCAAGCACACAATCTGCAATATTTACTGCGACAGCGACAATAACGACCTTATCCGCACGTCGCTGGAAAAGCCCGTTTATAAAGAAAAGCTGCGCCTGCGCACCTACGGCACGCCAAAGAGCGGCAGCACAGCCTTTCTGGAAATCAAGAAAAAGTTCAAGGGCACGGTGTACAAGCGCCGCGCGGAGCTTAAATACGACGAGGCTTGGAATTATCTCATGCACGGAACGCCGCCCGCGGAGCATTCGCAGCAGCTGGACGAGATTGACTATATGATAAAGCGCCTGGGGCTCAAGCCGAAAATCGTTATCTGCTACGACCGCCGCGCGTTTTTCGCAAACGACGACAGAGAGTTCCGCGTGACCTTTGACAGCTGTGTAAGAAGCCGCACCACTCGGCTTGACCTGCGCAACGGCGACAGCGGCGAAAGGCTTGCGTGTGCGCCCGATTACATCATGGAGATTAAGGTCAGCGGCGCAATGCCGTTATGGATAACCCGCATTTTAAGCGAGCTCGGGATTTATCACGGCTCGTTTTCAAAGTACGGCAGCATTTTTCTTAACAGCGCTGCAAATAATATTCCAAAAGGAGATACGACAGAATGTTTGACAGTGTGATTGGAACAGAGGGACTTACGGCGGCTTCGGCGTTAATCTGCACGGGCGCTTCGCTGGCGCTGGGATTTATTGCGGCTGTGCTTTACAGGTTCAGAAATCCCGCCGCTTCAAAAAATATGATGATTTCGCTGGTTGTTCTGCCGATTCTGGTGCAGGCGGTAATTATGCTGGTTAACGGCTCAATCGGCGCGGGCATTGCCGTTATGGGCGCGTTCAATCTTATCAGATTCCGCTCCGCGCCCGGTAATTCACGCGATATCTGCTATATTTTCTACGCAATGGGAATAGGTCTGGCAACGGGAATGGGCTATATCGGCTTTGCCGCGCTGATTGCGGCTGTTGTGGGGCTTGCGCTGATGCTGCTTGGGTTTATTCCGCTGTTCGGCAAAAGCTCCGAAGCCCGCCTGTTAAGGGTGACTATCCCCGAGAATATGGACTATTCGGGCTGCTTTGACGATATTTTTGCGGAATACTGCACAAGGGCTAAACTGCTTCAGGCAAAAAGCACCTGCATGGGTACGCTGTTTGAGCTGCGTTATGAGATTATTGAGAAGGATTCAAAGCGCGAAAAGGAAATGCTTGACAAGCTGCGCTGCCGCAACGGTAATCTTACGATTTCCTGCGGAATTTTACCCGAAAACAAAGATGAGCTTTAATACAGGAGTGATACTATGAGAACCTCTTTCAGAATGCTTGCGGCGCTTTGCACCGCGGCAGCGACATTCATGTCCGGCTGCAACAACGGCAGCGAGCAATCCGGCAGCACCGGCGACACCGGCGGACTTATGCTGAACAATCCGCAGAGCGGCTGTGCAATAACACCCGAGCGCGTTAATGATTCCGACAGTACGCCCGCAAAATCGGCAGACTGTAAGATAACCTTCGCCGAGGGCAAGGCTGATATCGCCGGCAAGGGCGCAAGCGCAGACGGCGCTGTTGTTACCATAAGCAAGGCGGGCGTGTATTCGGTTTCGGGCAGCTGCTCCGACGGCAGAATTGTGATTGACGCCGATAAATCGGACGAGGTTTCGCTGATACTCAACGGTCTTTCGCTGACCTCAAAAAGCGGCTCGGCAATTTACTGCGACAACGCGGGCAAATTCACGCTGACGCTTGCGCAGGGTACCGAAAACACGATTTCCGATACCGCAAACTACAATATTTCCGCCGAAGAAGACGAGCCCGACGCAGCGATTTTCAGCCGCGAGGACACCGTGATAAACGGCAGCGGCTCGCTTACGGTAAACGGCGGGTATCTCGGCGCGATAAAGTGCAAGGACGGTCTTAAAATCTGCGACGGCAGCATTACCGTAAATTCCGTTGACGACGGCATAAAGGGCAAGGATTATCTGATTGTTGCGGGCGGCACGATAAATGTCAGCAGCGGTAAAGACGGTCTGGTTTCCACCAATGACAAGGATGAAACGCTGGGCTATGTCAATATCACGGGCGGAGATATCACCATTGCCGCAAACAACGACGGCATTCAGGCGCAGACGGAGCTTATCGTAAGCGGCGGCAGCATAATTATTACGGCAGGCGAGGGCAGCGCCTCGGTTGAGCATACCGAGGAGGGCGGCAGCCGCGGCGGGTTCTTCGGCGACCGCGGCAAGGATTTTTCGCAGTGGGAAGATACTGCGGGAAATAACACCGAGAGCATAAAGGGCTTAAAAGCAGGCAGCGCGGTGACTATCAGCGGCGGCACGATAACCGTTGATTCTGCCGACGACAGCGTACATTCCAACGGCAGCGTGACAATTTCGGGCGGCACACTGGAGCTTGCTTCGGGCGACGACGGCATTCATGCCGAAGCCGAGCTTTTTATCTCTGCGGGTGATATTCTGATTACAAGCAGCTATGAGGGTCTTGAGGGCAAGTGCATTGAGATTGAGGGCGGCACAATCAATCTTACCGCCTTTGATGACGGGCTTAACGCCGCAGGCGAGGGCTCGGGCGGCTTTGGCGATGTTGACAACGATTGCTACATCAGCATATCGGGCGGCTCGCTTACAGTGAATGCAAGCGGCGACGGTATTGATTCCAACGGCACGATTGCCATGAGCGGCGGAGTTGTGGTAGTGTTCGGTCCGACAAATTCGGGCAACGGCGCGCTGGATTACGGCAGCTCGTTTGCGTTAAGCGGCGGTACACTTGCGGCGCTTGGCTCGGCGGGAATGGCTGCAGCGCCCTCGACGCTTTCGCAGCCCTGCCTGTCGATATATTCGCAGGTCAGCGCGGGCAGCTCGATTGAAGTGCGCGACCCTGACGGTAATGCAATAATCAGCGTTGTTACGCCAAAGGCTTGCGAGTCGCTGATTTTATCGGCGTCCGAGATGACAGTCGGCACGGAGTACGGCATTTATGCGGATGAAACTCTGCTGGCTTCGGTTGTAGCCGAGAATGGGGTCAGCGGCGGCGGAGCTTCGGGCAATGGCATGGGCGGCTTTGGCAATCACGGCTGGGATTTTGGCGGCGGCGACAGACCCACTCCGCCCGAGGGCGGGTTCGGCGGTGAAAAACCGGAGTTCCCGGGCGGCGAAAGACCGGGGGACTTTGAAAGAGGCGACCGCGAGGAGATAGTACCGCCCGAGGGCGAACAGACGCAGGGTCAGACGGCGTAACGGGCGTGAAATAAACAGCAAAGCGGGGAGTAAGCTCCCCGCACTTTTTTTGAAGATATAGCATAAATTTGCACAGACTATCGCCCAACAATCGCGGAGCGTCAACGTTTTTGGCTACCTTTTGTCGGACAAAAGGTAGCAGGTCAAGGGCGGCGCCCTTGCGGGGTGCGGGGCAGAGCCCCGATAGGGTGTGATTCAGCACAAACCAAGCTCAAAGCTCACAGACCAATAAGCCCCAAAAAGCGCTAAAGGGGGGATAGGGGGAAAAACAAGAGTTTTTCCCCCATGCAACACCTCGGCTTTATAAGGTGTTCCTCAAAAACAGTCCGGTGGACTGTTTCTTGACGTGCAATTGAAATGCCCCGCGGTACTATCTATCGGCTTGCATTGTCACAATCAGTCCACCGGACTGATTGCGAGGGGAGATTCATCCGGGTTATGCGTTGCTGTTGGGGGAAAAACTCTTGTTTTTCCCCCCTTCCCCCTTTAGCGCTTCTTGGGGCATTTTGGTCGCTGCGTTCTGGTACGATTGGTGCTGAACCACACCCTGCTGGGTCGCTACGCTCCAGTGCGGTGGGCGCCGCCCCCCGCGCCCCCTGCTACCTTTTGTCCGACAAAAGGTAGCCAAAAACGTTGACGCTCCGCGGTTACAGGGCACTGTCTGCGGTAATTTATGTCGGATTGTGCACGGCTTTCCAACAAGCAAAGCGGGGAGAAAACTCCCCGCCTTTGTTATAACTCGTCACTGTGCTTTTTAATACCGAACATCAGCCGCAGAATACCCGCGAAAACCTTTGGACTTCTTACGATAACGACTTTCATTATGTAACGCCCCTTTCATAAACGCATAAGGTAAATGCCTATCACAATCAGCAGGATTGCAACCACCGTAAGCAGTACCTTAACAGAAAAGAATGAAATGCACATAAGCGCGCCTAAAAATGCAACCAGCGCCAGAACCGCGCCTATTCTGCAGCTGTGTTTTCTCTGACGCTTCATTGGCTCACCTCCGCGAATGCGCTAATACATAGTATTCGCAAGGCGGGATTTGGTTACAAAAAAAAGTCGGTATGCAGAATTAAGGCAACACCTCACAAAGACCATTTATTGGATTTTGTACGCATCTTGCTAGCATCTTTTCCGTCATATCGCCCAAAAATTCCTTGACGGGCGTTAGCCCGCCTGCGTCTTTTTTGTACAATCTGACGAAAAATCTGTCCGCGCAATATGCGCACAATCTTTGTGCGGTATTGCCTTAAATTTGCCGTCATTTTATTCGGGCTGTTCCCCGTACATATCCACGAATACCGCCTTGCCCGCCGCTGTGCGGAATACCTTGCGGTATGCGCTTGCAATCGCCTCGGGCGAGGCTTCGTCCTCGTAGAGATTTACCAGAAAATCAGCCTCAATCAGAATCTGTAACAGCCTGTCGTCAATGTCGTGATAGGTGTGATGCCTTGAAACCAGATAGCAAATCCTGTCAATCTTTTCAAGCTCAAACCCAAGCCGCTCCAGAAATCCGCGCGCTTCGGGCGGACCCAGCTCTTCCTGAAGCTTGCCGTTGTTGTAGCCGTAAAGCCGCTCTGCGGGCTTGATTCCGATATCATGCACCAGCGCCGCAGCTTCAAGTATGTACATTTCATCCTCGGACAGCCCCTCGCCAAAGCCGATTAGCTGCGCGTATGCGTGAACCTTCGTGAAATGCTGAATACGCCTCGGGTCACCCGAAAAGTAGTTAATCATTCCCGCAAAAAGGCGGTATAATGCAGGCTTCATATAAATTCCTCCGTTTCTTCGGTACTTATCATAGCATAAATCCGTGAATATTTCAAGCATTTGCGGGGAAATATTATTACCAAAAGCATGAAAAGGAGAGCGGAAAATGTCTGATGAAACTGTCCGCACAAGCCTGTCGCCCGAGCTGCCCATAGCCGCGTCGCTTAAACAGAATCTTCACAATGTACGGGTAATGACGGGCGGCTCATCCGATGTGATTGTAAAAACCGGCAGGGTAAAGAGCAATGATATCGCCGTGCTTACCTGCGAGGGCATGGCAAGCACGGGTACGCTTGCAGAGCTGATTTACAACAAGCTCAACGACGATATGAACGAGCAGAGCATTTCGCCCGCAGAGCTTATGCGCCGCTTTTTTGAGGTGTACATGATTGCCGCCGAGCAGCTGGAAATCACAAACCTCGGCGACTTGGTGCTTAAGCTGCAGTCGGGCTTTGCAATAATACTCGTTGACGGCGTGGAGCGCTGCATTGCAATCGGCATACAGGGGTACAAATCCCGCAGCGTTGACGAGCCCTCGTCGGAGCTGAATGTGCGCGGCTCGCGCGAGGGCTTTGTTGAGGTCATACGAACGAACATGGCGCTGATTCGCCGCAGAATCAAGTCCCCCACGCTGGTGTTTGAGATGTCGCAGCTGGGCGAGCGTTCACAGACGGATATCTGTATCTGCTATTTCAGCGACAAGGTCTCACCGCAGCTGCTTGCGAATGTCAAGGAGCGAATCGGGAAAATCAAGCTGAATACGATACTGGAAAGCGGCTATGTGCAGCCGTTTTTAGAGGGCGACGGCGGGTGGTTCTTTTCGGAATGCGGCACCTGCGAGCGCCCGGATACCTTTGCCGCAAAGCTGTATGAGGGCAGGGTGGGCATTCTGGTTGACGGTACGCCGTTTGCGCTGGTCGTGCCGCACCTGTTTATCGAGAGCTTCCAGACGCTGGACGATTACACGCAGAAGCCGTTTTATGCGCTGTTTATCAGGATAATCAGGCTTGCGGCGTATTTTATCACGCTGCTGCTGCCCGGCGCGTATGTCGCGATTGCCTCGTATAATCCCGAAATGCTGCCCTCGTCGCTGATTCTGAATCTCGCTTCAGCCGAGCAGACCGCGCCGTATTCGCTTATGGTGGAATGCCTTGTGATTCACTTCATGTATGAGATTCTGCGCGAGGCGGGAATACGCCTGCCGCGACCCATAGGTCATGCGATAGGCGTTGTGGGCGGTATCGTTATCGGCGATATCACGGTGAATGCGGGGCTTGTGGGAGCGCCTATGGTGCTGATTGTAGCTCTTGCAGGTTTATGCAGCTTTGTTGTGCCTACAATGTACGAAAAGATTGTGGTGTTAAGATTCCTGTATATTCTTGCGGGCGGATTTTTCGGGCTGTACGGCATTGCGCTTGCGGTGGGCGCGGTGGTGATAAAAATGTGCTCGCTTTCAACCTACGGTGTGCCGTATATGGCGCCGATTTCGCCGTTTACGCCAAAAAGCTCCCGCGATATGTTCGTAAGGGCGGGCTGGCGCAGGCTGGAGCGCGGCGATATTACAATGCAGGGTCTTAACGGCGCGGACGGAGGTAAGCTATGAAAGGAAAAATAAGCGCGGCACAGGTTTTCTGCCTGCTGCTGCTTTCACGCCTTGCCGCAGAATTTGTGTACCCGTCCTCGGGCGGAATGGGCGCAGATAATCTGCTTGCGGCACTGCTGACGGAAATCGGGCGGTTTCTGGCGGCGCTGCCGATTATAATTTTCTCGTTCGGGGGGGATTCCTTCTACGCGGCAATCAAGCGCAAAAACAGGCTCTGGGGCTGGATTTCGGCAATTGCTGCGGCGCTGCTTCTGCTGGGATTTGCCGTGCGCTCGGCGCTTTCGACGGCGGTTATGGCGCAAAGAACGCTGCTTTTCGGCTCGGGGCTGTATCTGACGGCAGGTCTGCTTGCGATTTACGCGGCATACGGCGCATTCAAGGGCGCTGAGGCTCTGGCTAGGGCGGGGGTGCTGTTTCTTATCGGCGCGGGCGCGGTTACGCTGGTTGTGATTTTAGCCGACATACCGTTCATGCGCTTTGACGAGTATTCACTCGGGGTAATCCGGACAGACGCGCTGGCAGGCAATATCTGGGAACGTGCAAGGCGCGGCGGCGAGTATCTGATTTTTGCGGCGTTCCTGCCGTATATCCGCAGGGAGAACACAAAAAGCGCTGCGGGCAGAACCGTGCTTGCATTCGCGGGGATATCTGCGGCGGCGGTGCTTTGTCTTACGCTGTTTGCGGGGATTGTTCTGGGCGAGTTTATGGGGCTTGCGGAATTTCCGTACACGGCACTGGCTTCCATGTCGGATATTGCGCTGTTCAAGCGGCTGGACGGATTCTTTGCGGCGGTGTGGTCGCTGTGCGGAGCGTATCGGTGTGCTGTAATGATTTTCGGCGCGTACGCAATCATGGCACAGGTGATTCCGCACGGAAAGCCCGCGCACAGCGCAGAGGAAGCCGCATGAGAAAAATCCGTATTTTTGCCGCGCTGCTGCTGACGCTTTCGCTGTGCGGCTGCGCAGACATGACCGAGCTTGGCGACAGGGCAATCATTCAGGCGGCGGCGATTGACTGCACGGGCGGCGTCTACCGCGTAAGCGCACTGATGTTCAGCGGCGGCGGCAGCGGCGAGAGAATTGATTCCTCGCAGGACAATGTGATTAAGATTTCGGGCGAGGGCGAAACGGTGAGCGCAGCAATCGAAGATATTTCGCTGATAGACGGCAAGCGCGTGTATATGAGCGAGGCAAAGCTGCTGGTGTTCGGCGCGGGGTTTGAGCGGGCGGATGTAATCTCTGCGCTGAATACGCTGTATTACGACCACCGCTGCAGCCTTAATATGCCCGTGTGCTGCGCCGAAAAAGCCGAGCTGCTGACCGATATCCGCTTTACCGAGGGCATTACCGCCGCCGAAAAGCCTGTCAGCATGATTGAAAACGCGTATCGCGCGGGCGCTTCGCCAAAGACCACGGTGTTCGATATTCTCTGCGACAACGCCGCGGGCAGAAGCTCGCTGATTCCGATGTTCTGCAAGAGCAATAACGGCTACGGCATGAGCGATGACGATAACGGCGAAACGGCGGTGCTGTGCGGCAGCGCACTGATACGCAGGGGGAAAATCGGCGGCTACGCCGACCCAAAGCAGACTGTCGGGCTGATGCTTTTAAGCGGCGAAACCGAGCGTCTGCCGCTGAATGTTTCGCTCTACGGCGCGGAATCCGCCTGCGAAGCCTACGGCATAAAAGCAGAGCTTTCCGAGGACGGGGTGAATTTCTCCGCGCAGTTTCGCCGTCTTAACGGCGCGCCGCTGGACGAGCGTTTAAGCTCCGCCGCAGGCAGTATGCTGGGGGATTATCTCGCGGCGGCGCTTGAAAGCGGCTTGTACGGGCAGTAGACGCTAATCTGCGGAATTGTTCCGTTTTGGGCGCTTTTGTGCAAAAAGTATATTTTTTTGTTAAAATAGCCTTGCAGATTATGAAATGTTATGTTATAATAAAAATAAGCATAATTTAATTTTTAGCAGCGAGGTGATAGCTTTGGCATTTGATGAAAGAGTAGGCGGCGGATATCAGAGACCGCCTATGGTACTCCCGGCAGAGGGCGCGGAGCTTCCCGAAAAAGAAGGCATGGGTAAGGCTGTTGACGGCAGGGTTGAAATAACCTACGACCCCGAGGGTATGCTTGCCAATATGACGCTGTATCCCCCGCTAAACGGCGGCAGACCGCTGCGCACCGAAACGGTTGTTGAGGAGCTGCACAAAAACGGCGTAGTGTTCGGAATTGACGAATTTGACATCAAGGATATGATTGACGCAGGCGTGTACGAAACCGCAATCTGCGTTGCCCGCGCGCAGGACCCCGTAAACGGCAAGAACGGCTTTATCAAGTTCCGCTTTGACAAGGACCGTAAAACCGCGCCAAAGCGTGATGAATTCGGTATGGTGGATTTTCGCGAGCTGGATAAAATCGTGCCGATTCGAAAGGGCGACGTTATCGCGGATATCACTCCCCCGACAGAGGGCACGCCCGGCAAGAATGTTTTCGGCAAGCCGATTCCCGCGCAGCCGGGCAAAGCGCCCGTAATAACGGTGGGTAAAAATACCGCGCTTACCGTTGACGGGCTCTCGATAGTATCCTCCTGCGACGGTCATATTGTATACGGCGCGGGCTGCTTTAACGTTGAGGATACCGTAACCGTAAAGAGCGACCTCGACCTTGAATTCGGCAACATCACCTTTTTCGGCGATATCGTCATTAAGGGCAATGTTATGGAGGGCTTTAAGATTACGGCGGGCGGCAGCGTGCGTATTGACGGCACGGCATTCAACGCGGAGATTACAGCGGGCAAGGATATCACGATTATCGGCGGCGCAATCAACTGCGATATCGACTGCGAGGGCAACGCTTCAATCGGTTTTTGCGAAAACAGCAAAATCACCACGCGCGGCAATATCGAATCCAAGCAGTTTGCATTCTGCGAGGTATTCTGCTACGGCGCGCTTTCCACAAAGGGCGCGCGCGGCATGATTGTCGGCGGAAAGATTACCTCTATGCGCGATATCACCGCGGGGATAATCGGCTCGGAGAAATACACGCAGACAGAAATAAATATCGGCGACGGCTCGGTGATTTTTTCCAGAAAGCGCAAGGCAGAAAAGGAGCTTGCGGAAGCCAACGACCAGTACGACGCAGCTGTGCGAAATATTGAGTATCTTCAGGAGCGCAAAATAAGGCAGGGCGGGCATCTGGATGATTCCCAGCAGAAGCAGATGCGCGGCTCGACCCAGAACAAGCTGTTTTACGGTATGCGCAGAAAGGAGCTTTCGGCGCTGATTGCACAGCTGGATGAGGATATCCGCAACAAGGACTTCTTAAGCGCAAAGGCGAATGTGATTTACCCGGGCGCGAGATTCTGCGTGAATTTCCTTACGCTGGACATTGTTGAAACCGTAAAACACGCGAGAATCACGATTGTAGACGACAAGCTGGCAGTGGTGCCTAACTGATATGATACCGAAGGACAACATTTATACATACAGCGGCGTGAGCTTCGCGCCGCTTTCACCGCGCAGTGAGGACATTCTGCCTGCGGATATAGCTCACGCGCTTTCGCTGATGTGCCGTGCAAACGGGCATTTCAAGCGGTTTTATTCGGTGGGGCAGCACTGCCTTGCCTGTGAGAATGAGGCGCGGGCGAGGGGGCTTTCGCGCAGGGCGCGGCTGGGATGCCTGCTGCATGACGCAAGCGAGGCGTATATCTCGGATATCACACGACCCGTAAAGCGCGGGCTTGCGGAGTACCTCGCAGTCGAAAAGCGCTTGCAGGACACGATTTACCGCCGTTTCGGAATCGACCCCGAGGACGGCGGGCTTATGCGGCAGATTGCCGAAATCGACGACGCCATGCTTTACTATGAGTTTCTGGAGCTTGGCGGGCTTGCGCTGTTTGAAGCAGCGCCCTATGTGGCTGAAAAGCCGATTTTTGTCACCGAACCGTTTGAGCGTACGGAAGAACAATATCTGCAGCGGCTTGCAGAACTTTACTCACCGGAGGATTTTTGATGACAGCAAGGGATATTCTTTTTAACGACGGCTGGCAGTTTTGCCTTACAGATATCGGAACACCGCCCGAGGAGCTTGAAAGCAGGCGGTGGTATGATGTTTCGCTGCCGCACGACTGGCTGATTGGCGATACCGATAATCTCTACAAGACAGGCGAGGGCCGGTACAGGCGTAAGCTGCAAATCACCGCCGCGCAGCTTGAGGGCAGGGTGTTCATCAATTTTGACGGCGTGTATATGGATTCCGCGGTGTTTGTTAACGGTGCGCAGGCAGGCTCTTGGCGCTACGGCTACACGGCGTTTGAGTTTGATATTACGGATTTTCTGCATGAGGGCGAAAACGAGCTTCTGGTGAGAATCGACCACCGCGCGCCCAATTCACGCTGGTACAGCGGCGCGGGCATTTACAGGGATGTTACGCTGAAATTCCGACCCAAGACCTACATTGCAAACGACGGAATATATATTCACTCCGATAAATACGAAAACGATATCTGGGTAACGAAGGTAGAAACCGATATCTGCGGCGAGGCTGCGGATATCACGCTTATTCTTGAGGTATACGGCGCAGACGGCACGCCGATTGGCGCATTCAGACAGACAGCCGGGTTTGAAGGCGGCAGGGAGAGCTTCCTCAACGAGTACAGCATATCCGCGCCCGCGCTGTGGGACATATATCAGCCGAATCTGTACACGCTGCGCGTGTCGCTGTTTTGCGGCGGAGCGCTGCTGGATTCGCAGGATATTGAGTACGGCTATAAGGACGTCAGGTTTGTGCCCGATAAGGGCATTGCGATAAACGGCAGGATTCAGAAAATGCACGGCGTGTGTATGCACCACGATTTGGGCGCGCTGGGCAGCGCATTTAATGCAAGCGCATTGTACCGCCAGCTGATGATTCTGGCTGAAATGGGCGTAAACTCAATACGCACCTCGCACAACCCGCCCGCGCGGCAGTTTATGGAGATGTGCGACCATATCGGCTTGCTGGTTGACAGCGAGTGCTTTGATATGTGGGAGATTCCCAAGACCGAGTTTGACAACGCGCGTTTCTTCAACGATACCTGCGAGCAGGATGTTAAGGCATGGGTAGAGCGCGACCGCAATCACGCTTCGCTGCTGATGTGGAGCATTGGCAACGAGATTCTGGACACCAACAACGAGCGCGGAATTGAAATCACGGCAATGCTGCGCGATTATGTTCACAAATACGACCCCAAGCATAACGCGCGGGTTACTATCGGCTCTAATTTTATGACCAGCGAGAATGCGCAGCGCTGCTCCGACGAGCTGAAGATTGCAGGCTACAACTACACCGAGCGTCTTTATAACGAGCATCACGCAAAGTACCCCGACTGGACAATTTACGGCAGCGAAACCGCCTCGGCAGTGCGCAGCCGCGGAATTTACCATTTCCCGATTGACAAGGCAATACTGACTTACCCCGATTTGCAGTGCTCCTCGCTGGATAACAGCGTGGTGGGCTGGGGCGCTTCGGCGAGAAAATCGTGGCGGCTTGACCGCGACTGTGATTTCTGCGGCGGTCAGTATATCTGGACAGGCTTTGACTATATCGGTGAGCCTACTCCGTACTCCACAAAGAACAGCTATTTCGGCATTGTGGACACGGCGGGATTCCCGAAGGATGTGTACTATTTCTACCGCAGCGTCTGGACGGACAAGCCTGTGCTGCATATTGCGCCGTGCTACTGGGATTTCGGCGTTGAGGGCAGCATTATCGACGTTATTGTGTACAGCAACGCGCGCAGGGTAGAGCTGTTTCTTAACGGAGCACAGGTCGGCGCAGAGGTATGCGATATCACAACCGATGAGGAAATGCGGTTTGTGTTCCGTGTGCCGTACGCTGCGGGCGAGCTTACCGCAAAGGGCTACGACCCCGAGGGCAGGCTGATTGCCGAGCAGACGCTGCGCACTCCCGGCGACCCCGCTGCGGTGCAGCTTGCCGAGCTTGCGTATTCGGACAAGGCGGCTGACGGCAGGAGCATTACGTTTGTGGAGATTTCGGTCTGCGACAGGAACGGAAACCCCGTAGGCAATGCGCGAAACCGCGTTAAGGTACAGGTTAGCGGCGAGGGCAGGCTGGTTGGTCTGGATAACGGCGACAGTACCGATTACGACAGCTACAAGGGCGATAACCGCAGGCTGTTCAGCGGCAGGCTGCTTGCTATGATTCAGCACACCAAAACAGCGGGCGAGGTAAAGGTAACGGCGACCTCTGCGGGGCTTGCGCCTGCCGAGCTTGTCTACTCAACCGAAGCGCCGCATTACGACACTGCGGGAATCGGCACAGCAGCGGATACTCTGCCTGTAAAGCAGACGGAGTACACGGCTGAAATCCCCGCAAGAATGATTTCGCTTACAAGCAGCTGCGCAGAGCTTTCTCCCGAGAATCCAGCCGCGCATATAACCGCAAGGCTGTTCCCTGCGAACACCACCTACACCGAAATCAGCTGGAAAGCGTTCAACCCGAACGGCGTTGAGATTAAGTGGGTGGATATCGTACCCACGGCTGACGGCGCGGATATCACACCGCACGGCGACGGCGCGTTTACGGTGCTTGCTTCCTGCGCAAACGGCGGTGATGTTCCGCAGGTGTTCTCGCAGCTTGAATTTAAGGCTTCGGGGCTTGGCGAGGTGTTCAAGAATCCGTACGAATTTATCACGGCGTCGCTGCTTGACGGCTCGGATGTCCCCGTAAACGACTTTGGCAATAACTGGCTGGGCAGCTTTGAGGGCAGAACCGTGATGAGCTACAAAAATGTAGATTTCGGTGATGTCGGCACGGAGAAGCTGACGCTGTTTATCGGAACGTGCTTTGATATGTGCGCAGAGGTCTGGGACGGTACGCCCGAAAACGGCAGGCTGATTATAAGCGCAGATTTTAAGAACAACAGCGGCTGGGACAAGCCCCGCCCGCAGGAATACGCTCTTGCGGAGCGTCTGCGCGGAGTGCATGAAATCAGCGTTGTGATAGCCGACAGGGTAATTTTCGGCGGCTTCAGCTTTGAGCAGATTGCCCGCGCATTCGACGAGAATTACTCGGCGGAATGCGACGAAATGTACGGCGACGAGTTCACGAAGCAGGGCAGAAGCATTGTGAAGATAGGCAACAATGTAATTCTGTCGTGGAACGCTATGGATTTCGGCGCGCAGGGCGCTTCGGCGGTGATTATAAAGGGAATCACACCAAAGCCGGAGAACCCCGTGCAGTTGAGATTCACACCAGAGGGCGGCGAGCAGAGCTCCATGTTCCTGAATTTTGCATTCAGCGAGGACGTTTCCGAGCAGCGCTTTGAAATACCGAGGCTGACGGGCGTGAATGATATCAGCTTTGTATTCCTGCCGGGAACAAAGTTTGATTTTATCTCGTTCAGATTTGAAAAATAATCGGCTGTAACCAAATTGTAAGATATTTGTAACCCGATTGTAGTTGCATTTTACGGCAGAATTATTGTATAATATATATAAGATAACCGGGGAAGTGGCTGTGTTCCGCAAGAAATGAGGCTGCAAAATGAAATACAATATAATACTTATCATAGCTGTATCAATAGTAAGCATAGCAATAATAGTCATAAGCGTGCTGTTAAGCGTAGGGGGCGGCAGCGGTGAATCGTCGGAGATTTCCGTGCAGACAAGCAGTTCAGCACCTGTAACGACGACCGAGCCCGAGCCCGAGCAGACAACTGCTTCAAGCACCACTGCGACCGAATCCGAGCCTGACCCCGAAACGGTTGCTCCCGAGCATGAGGAGGTAATCGAGGGGATAATAACCACTGCGAAATCGCTGATTGGCACGGAGTTTGTAGACGGCGGCAGCGACCCAGACGGGTTTGACAATTCGGGATTTATCTACTATGTTCTTCGCGAAAACGGGTATCTGTCCTGTCCCAGAGGCGTTACTGCGCAGGCTGCAATGGGTACGCTGCTGGAATACGACGAGCTTAAGCGCGGCGATTTGGTGTTCTTCTACGGCGAGGGAACAACGACGGCGGGCTTTGGCGGTATCTACTGCGGCGACGGCATAATGATTGCGTGTCTTATGCCCGGCACAAGGGTAAAAGAGGTTGACATAACCTCGAATTATTACCGCAGCAATTTCTGCAACGGCGTGAGCCTTTCATAAAAACAATACCGTCGGGCAAAAGCTCGGCGGTATTAGTATATTCACAAAAAAATCCGAAATCCGCTAAAGAAATCGGAATACTTTACAAAAAAATTTCGCCGAATCTTCAACAGATTCAGCGTAACTGCCTATGGTATACGAAATAGATTTTTAACGCGGGTGATACCCAAAAAACAAAAATGCCTCGGCGCGCGAAATTGCGTGTCGAGGCACTCGACATGGTGGGAGCGGGTGGATTCGGACCACCGAAGCGAAACGCAACAGATTTACAGTCTGCCCCC
>JBJESB010000064.1:9710-15022 GCA_051882575.1 Oscillospiraceae bacterium | reverse complement strand
GGAAGGATTTGAACCCTCGAAATGGTGGAGTCAGAGTCCACTGCCTTACCGCTTGGCGACACCCCAATGTCTTTGACTATGATATTATAGCACATATATTCCGGTTTGTCAAGAGTTTTTTGAAATTTTTTTATTTTTTTTGAGCAAATGCTGACAATGCTTGTGTGCGAGGGCATTTTTATTATACAGCAGATTTTTTGAATTATTCGCAGAAAATTTTCACTTACCACTTAACATTTTGAACAGAATATGATATAATATATGATGATTGTATAGTCAACAGCAAACGAAAGGATAAATATGTCTAAATTCAAGGAAAACTTTTTGAAATGCCTGCCCATGCTGATAGTCCTTGCAAGTATTGGGCTGTTTACGCTGGGGGCAAAGTGGATAGTAAATACCTTCTACGCGCCAGAGGATACCGTTTACAGCAAGACCAGCGGCGAGGAAAGCTTCACGGTGGTTGGATGCTTCCAGAATCCCTCTACTACCTTCTACATATACGACGGCAGCTACTCCTATAATCCCGACGAGTTTCAAAATGCCGCAGGCGAGCATAACGACGCGCATTTTCAGCAGAAGCCGCTGGTGTATTTCATTATGAACGAAAAGCCGCCGAAGGTTGAGGATATTACAATTAAGACGCTGATGAACGGCAACGGCTTGTATTGTGTGCAGTTCGGCGAGTTTATTCTGTTCAGGCTTGAGGGTCAGTACGGAGTATTTGCGCCGCTGCGCGACTACAAGGAAAGCACAACCTCGCGCAAGAACGACCTGTACGTAGTCCGTCAGCTGATGAAAACCGAGGCGTACAAGAATTTTGAGCTGCCCGCAGACAGCGAAGTAACCGAACAGAAATTTCTGAACAGGCTGGAGAAAATCGAGTGGTATTTAGACGCAGAATACAACGAGGATATTGAATAAATATGGATGAAATTCTAAAAAACCGCAGCGAGGTCAGTATCAATAAAAAGCTGATAATTCTCGCAGCTGTAATGGCAGCGGTGGTCTGTGTGACATTCGGCGGGCGTATGCTTGCAGCTATCGAGGATATATGGTTAAGGCGATTTCTTAACTGCCTGCAGTACGCTGTTATGGCTGTGCCGGCGGTCGTTGGCATGAAGTTAAGCGGCATGAGCATAAAAAAGCAGCTTGATTTCGCAAATGTCAGGCAGTATCTCTGGGCGCTTGTGATATTTGCGGCTTTAAGCCTTACCATTGCGATAATTCCCGCACTTTTCGGAATCAGCTTTATCGGCGACCATGCCGAGCCGCCCGCTACGGTAATTGCTTATGCTGCGCTGTATTACATAGGCTTTGTCGGCGCAGTTGAGGAGCTAATCTTCCGCGGGTATATTCAGGAGCTTTTGGTGGATATCCTGCCGAGGCATAAGTGGCTGGGTGCGGTAATTGCAGCAGCGCTGTTCGGTCTATGGCATTGGATTAACGGCTCGTTTGTGCAGGTGCTGTTTACATTTGCGATTGGCGCATTTATCGGTCTGATGAAGTATTTCATCAAAAACTGCACGCTGATTTCTGCGGCGCTGGGTCATGGCTTATATGACTTTATGAACATCATAATAAGGATTGTTCTGATTAAATAAAAGAAAGGAAGACAATAACTTGGCAGACACAAGCTATCTGAATCAAATACGAAACTTTTGCATTATCGCGCATATCGACCACGGCAAATCAACTCTTGCCGACAGAATTTTGGAGCAGACGCAGACCGTTGCGCTGCGTGATATGGAAGAACAGCTGCTTGATAATATGGACATAGAGCGTGAGCGCGGAATTACGATAAAAGCGCGCGCAGTACGCCTGAAATACAAGGCTGATAACGGCGAGGAATATATCTTCAACCTTATAGATACACCCGGTCACGTTGACTTCAACTATGAGGTTTCGCGTTCATTGGTTGCGTGTGAGGGCGCTATTCTGATTGTTGACGCCTCGCAGGGAATCGAGGCGCAGACGCTCGCAAACACTTATCTTGCAGTTGAAAACGACCTTGAGGTTGTTCCCGTTATAAACAAGATTGACCTGCCCTCGGCACAGCCGGAGGTTGTAAAAAAAGAGATTGAGGATGTAATCGGCATTGAAGCAATGGACGCGCCCGAAATCTCCGCCAAAATGGGCATTAACATTCACGCGGTAATGGAGCGGATTGTAGAGGCGATTCCCGTGCCAAAGGGCGACCCCGAGGCTCCGCTTAAGGCGCTGATTTTCGACAGCTATTACGACAGCTACAAGGGCGTAATAGTCTATGTGCGTATAAAAGAGGGTACGGTAAAGCCCGGCGACAGGATTCGCATGATGGCTTCGGGCGCAGAGTTTACGGTGGTGGAAACGGGCTATATGGGCGCGGTTGATATGGTGCCCGCAGGCTGCCTGCGCGCGGGTGAGGTTGGCTATATTGCCGCTTCTATCAAGTCAATCGGTGATACCAAGGTGGGCGATACCGTAACAAGCGCCGACCGACCCGCCGCAGAGCCGCTTGCAGGCTACCGCGAGGTAAATCCGATGGTATTCAGCGGTATCTACCCCGCCGACGGAGCAAAATATGTTGACCTGCGCGAGGCACTTGAAAAGCTCCGTCTGAACGACGCTTCGCTTTCCTTTGAGCCAGAAACCTCTATTGCGCTCGGCTTTGGATTCCGCTGCGGTTTTCTGGGACTGCTGCACATGGAGATAATTCAGGAGCGCATTGAGCGTGAATATAATCTTGATATCATCACGACAGCGCCGTCTGTTGTTTACAAAATTGAGCTTACCGACGGCTCTACGGTTATGATTGACAATCCCACCAACTACCCCGACCCCTCGGTTATTGCGCAGGCGTATGAGCCTATGGTTAACGCTCATGTTTACGCTCCGTCGGATTATGTGGGCAGCATTATGGAGCTGTGCCAGAATCGCCGCGGCGTGTTCAAGGATATGAAATATATCGACGATACCCGCGTTGATTTGCACTATGTTCTGCCGCTGAATGAAATTGTATATGATTTCTTTGACGCGCTGAAAAGCCGCACACGCGGCTACGCAAGCTATGATTACGAGATGAGCGGCTTTGCGCCGTCAAAGCTGGTGAAGCTTGATATTATGCTCAACGGCGACGTAATTGACGCGCTTTCGTTTATCGTGCATACCGACAAGGCGTATGAGCGCGCCCGCAAAATGGCTGAAAAGCTCAAGGAGCATATCCCGCGGCAGCTGTTTGAAATACCTATTCAGGCTTCGGTTGGCGGCAAGATAATCGCCCGCGAAACGATTAAAGCGCTGCGCAAGGACGTGCTTGCAAAGTGCTACGGCGGCGATATCACACGAAAGAAAAAACTGCTTGAAAAGCAAAAAGAGGGCAAAAAGCGCATGAGAGCCTTCGGTACGGTTGAGGTTCCGCAGGAGGCATTCATGGCTGTGCTTAAGCTGGATGATGAGTAAGCCGAGAGGTCTTTATATTCACATTCCGTTCTGCCTGTCAAAATGCCCGTACTGCGATTTTTACTCCGTGAAATACTCCGAGGAAGCCGCAAGCGCTTATTCAGCGGCGGTTGTGCGCAATCTGCGGCATTACGGCGGCGAATACGACACGGTTTACTTTGGCGGCGGAACGCCCGTTTTGTTAGCCGAAAAAATGGCTGAAATGCTCCGCGCGGCAAATATTGCGCCGAATGCGGAAATCACCGCCGAATGTAACCCATGCGTCACAGACGAACGTGCGCTGTATGCAATGAAAAACGCAGGCGTCAACCGAATATCTTTCGGTGTGCAGTCGCTGGTTGATTCAGAGCTTACGCTTCTGGGCAGGCGGCACAACTCGCAGCAGGCGCGCGACGCAGTGCTGCTGGCGAAAAAATGCGGCTTTGACGATATCTCCGCAGACATCATGCTTGCGGTTCAGGGGCAGAATCAAGCGAGCCTTACGCAAACAATCGAGGGGCTTGCGGAGCTGCCGCTGACGCACATTTCGGCGTATATGCTAAAGATTGAGCCTGCAACGCCGTTCGGGCAAAATCCCCCGCCGCTGCCCGATGAGGATGAAACCGCAGATTTGTATGCGCTTGCGGTAAAGCTGCTTGCACAAAGGGATTTTACGCAGTACGAAATCAGCAATTTTGCCAAAGCAGGCAGAGAATGCCGTCATAATCTGAAGTACTGGCGCTGCGAGGAATATCTGGGAATAGGTCCTGCGGCGCATTCGTTTGTTGACGGAATACGCTTTGCGGTACAGAGGAATATTTGGGCTTTTATGCAGGATGAATTTCAGCAGACGGAAATTACGGACAGCGAAGCGGGCAATGCCGAAGAACAGCTGATGCTGGGTCTGCGATTATCCGAGGGCGTTGCGCAGCAGCTTTATCAGCCGTACGAAAGCCGATTGAGGCTTATCCCGAAAAATTATTACAAAATATCCGACGGCAGGTTATCGCTGACAAGCGACGGCTTTGCCGTATCAAACGAGATTATCGCAGTTCTGCTTTCGCAGCTGTAAAAAGGAGTACAAAATGGCATATTCACTTGACGAAACAAAAAAACTGATTCCCGCTGACAGCGACTGCCTGCAGTATGTCGGCAGAATAAACGACGCTGACAAGACGCGCCCCGTGCTTGCATGGCCGTACAGCTCTGTTGAAACGATTTTTACGGGTACATCAATCGGCGCAGTGATAAAGAGCATAAATTTTCAGGAGAATATCTGGCTGGGTGTAATCATTGACGGCGTTCAGCAAAAGGTGAAGATGAGCGGCAGCAGAGAGGATGAGCTGTACATCTTTGCAGAGGGTCTTGAGGACAAGGAGCATACTCTGAAGATATTCAAGAGAATGGCGGCGGGGCATTACGTTGACCTTTGCGGAATTGTAATCGACGCAGACGCTTCCGTGCGCAATCCCAACCACGAATTTGATATGAACATAGAGTTTTACGGCGACAGCGTAACCGCAGGCGAAGTCACCGAGGCTATCTGGTATGAGGGTCAGTGCGACCCCAATCATTGCAGCGAGTACGACAATTCGCATTTCAGCTATGCCGCTTCTCTGGCGCGTAAGCTTAACGCACGGGCGCATATCTGCGGACAGGGCGGTATTGCACTGTTTGACGGCACAGGCTGGTTTTGCTCCGACCAACTGACGGGAATGCTCTCGTGCTACGACAAGGTTCAGTATTCTCCGTACTACGAGCGCACCGGGTGGGATTTCTCGCGATTTACGCCCGATATCGTTGTAATCGCAATCGGTCAGAACGACGCAAACCCCGAGCCCGAGCGAATCAAAACGCCCGAATACCGCCGTAAATGGAAGGACGCATATATC
>JBJESB010000064.1:0-9610 GCA_051882575.1 Oscillospiraceae bacterium | reverse complement strand
ACGCCCGAATACCGCCGTAAATGGAAGGACGCATATATCGGTATGCTCAATGATATCCGCGAAAAGTACAAGGACAATCCGCGCGGAACAAAGTACATACTCATCCTTACCCTGCTGCGCCATGACCCTACATGGGACGACGCGCTTGAAGAAATCTGCACCGAGATTAACAGCCCCGACGTTTCTCATTTTAAGTTCCGCCGCAACGGCGACGCCACAAACGGGCATCCCCGCGCAACCGAGCAGGAAGAAATGGCTTGCGAGCTTTATTCGTATATCACAGAAAAGCTGCTGAAATAACAAAATCCCCTCCGTTCACGCGGAGGGGATAGTTATTTATGTACAAATTACTTTGCAGTCTTCTTTGCAGGTGCCTTCTTAGCAGGAGCCTTCTTTGCGGGCGCCTTCTTTGCGGGAGCTGCCTTCTTCTCTGTGCCGGAAGCAGTGTCGATATCATCCTTCCACTCATAGAGCTTGCGAATGTCAGCGCCTACCTGCTCAAGCTGATGCTCGGACTCGATGCGGCGGCAAGCGTTGAAGTGCGAACGACCCATCTTGTTCTCGAGAATCCAGTTGCGGGCAAATGTACCATCCTGAATCTCATGCAGAACTCTCTTCATCTCTGCCTTTGTTTCAGCTGTGATGATTCTCTTGCCTGTCTCGTAGTCGCCAAATTCAGCGGTATCAGAGATTGAGTATCTCATCATCTGGAAGCCGCCCTTGTAGATAAGGTCTACAATCAGCTTCATCTCGTGAATGCACTCGAAATAAGCGTTTCTGGGGTCGTAGCCTGCCTCAACCAGAGTCTCAAAGCCTGCCTTCATCAGAGCTGTAACGCCGCCGCAGAGAACAGCCTGCTCACCGAAGAGGTCGGTTTCTGTCTCGGTCTTGAAATCTGTCTCAAGAACGCCCGCTCTGGAACCGCCGATACCTGCTGCGTATGCAAGACCGATATCATAAGCTCTGCCTGTTGCGTTCTGGTGAACAGCGATAAGGCAAGGAACGCCTCTGCCAATCTGGTACTCGGAGCGAACCGTATGACCAGGACCCTTAGGCGCAATCATAATAACGTCAACGTCAGCGGGGGGTACAATCTGACCGAAGTGAATATTGAAGCCGTGAGCGAATGCAAGCGTCTTGCCTGCTGTAAGGTAAGGCTTGATGCTCTCCTTGTACAGGTCAGCCTGCTTCTCATCGTTAATAAGAATCATGATGAGGTCAGCGCGCTTTGCAGCCTCGGCAGCTGTGTAAACCTTAAAGCCTGCCTCTTCTGCGCTCTTCCAGCTCTTGGAGCCCTCGTACAGACCGATGATTACGTTAACGCCGCTGTCCTTAAGGTTGAGCGCGTGAGCGTGACCCTGGCTGCCGTAGCCGATAATAGCAACGGTCTTGCCGTCAAGGTAGGACAGGTTGCAGTCCTCGGAGTGGTACATCTTCCATGTTTTTGTTTCCATTGGTGATATCTCCTTTGATATTTTTATACAACGCTTTTCAGCGCGGTTAAACTTATTTTACACCCTTACGGTGGCTTCACCCTTCTGCATTGCGATAGTGCCCGTGCGGACTACCTCTTTTATGCCGTAGGGGCGCAGCAGCTCCTCAAAATTGTTAAGCTGCTGCTTGCTGTCAGATAACTCAATCGTCATAGAGTTTGCGGATATATCGGCAATTTTACCCTGCGCGATTTCCGCAATGCTGATTATTTCGGGGCGCTGCTTTGGCGTACAGCTTACCTTTATCAGCACCAGCTCTCTGGAAACAATGCTGTCCGCAGACAGCGTCTTTACCTTTATGACATCTATCAGCTTGTTGAGCTGCTTTTCTATCTGTTCAAGCGTGTAGTCGCTGCCGTCTGCCACGATTGTGATTCTTGAAATCCTTTCGTCATCGGTAACGCCCACTGCAAGGCTGTCTATATTGAACCCGCGCCTTGCGAATAATCCGGAAATCCTCGCGAGTACGCCCGCGTGATTTTCTACAAGTACAGAAATCGTATGCTTCATGCGAACACCTCGTTACAGAATGGTCTTTTCGGTTTCTTCAACCGCTACCTCCAGCAGGAACGGCTTTTCGGAAGCAAGCAGTCTTTTTACAGCCTCCTCTGCCTTTTCCGCAGAATCCACCAGCATATTCTCAATGCCGTATGCGTCTGCGATTTTGCAGATATCGGGGCTTCCGTCAAGCGATACCGCAATTTCACGACCCTCGTATGTACGCTCCTGAACCTCGCGCACCATGCCGAGGTAGTTGTTGCGCATTACGATTACCTTGATGTTAATTCCGTGCTGTACCGCCGTTGCAAGCTCCATAAGCTGCATCTGGAACGAGCCGTCGCCGCAGACGGCAATTACCTGCGCCTCGGGGTCTGCCGACTTTGCGCCGATTGCCGCAGGAACAGAGTATCCCATTGTTCCCATTCCGCCAGACGTGAGGAATCGCCCGCCGTTAAGCGTGATGTTTGCCGCTGTCCAAATCTGATTCTGACCGACATCAGCAACCACAACCGAATGCTCGGGCAGGTATTTGTCAAGCGTTCTGATGAACAGCTTGGGGTTTACATAGCCCTCTCCCGCAGTAAGCGGAGCATTATCCGTGCGCAGCGCGTCAAGTGTTTCGAGCCAGTCGTCATGCCGAGCAAGCTGCGTACCCTCAAACGCTTCAATCAGCTGATTAAGTATCAGCGTTATATCACCGACTATCGGAATGTGAGCTTCTATATTCTTGCCGATTTCGGCAGGGTCGATATCAATATGTATAACAGTAAAATCACTGCGCTCCTTCATTGCCGCAATTGCTCTGTCGCCTACGCGGGCGCCCAGCAGCAGCAATGTATCGCAGGTGTTTACGGCAGTGTTTGCCGCCTTGCACCCGTGCATTCCCACCATGCCGTAGTACAGCGGGCTTTTTGAGGGCATTGCGCCAAGTCCCATCATAGTTGAAATAACGGGGATATGTGTCATCTCAACCATACGGCGCATCAGCTGAACGCCACTGCCCGTAAACAGACCGCCTCCCGCAAGAATAAGCGGCTTTTTTGCGCTGCACAGCGCATTTACCGCGCGCTTAATCTGATGTCCGTTGCCAAAGGTGCTGGGGCGATAGCTTCTGATATCCACCGTCTCGGGGTACTCAAAATCTATCTCCGCTTTCTGAATATCAAACGGTATATCAATCAGAACCGGACCGCGTCTGCCCGTGCCCGCAATATAAAACGCATTCTTGAATACCTCTGCGGTGTCCTCGGGCTTTTTAAGCAGGTAGCTGTGCTTTACAAAAGGCTCTGCCGAGCCTGTAATATCAGCTTCCTGAAAAACATCTCTGCCTATCTGGTCGGAATTTACCTGACCCGTGATAATAACCATCGGCACGGAATCCATGTACGCGGTGGCAATGGCGGTAATCAGATTCAGCGCGCCGGGACCCGAGGTTGCTATCGCAACAGCAGGCTTTCCCGTAATTCGCGCATATCCGCTTGCCGCGTGACCGCCGTTAACCTCATGGCGAACCAGAATATGCTTTATATCGGTCTTATATAATTCGTCGTAAAAAGGACAGATTGCAGCGCCGGGGTAACCGAAAACAGTGGTGATTCCCTCTGCTTTAAGGCACTCGGTCATTGCCTGTGCAACTGTCATGCGTACTTTACTCAAGCTGTTCTCCTATCCTTTCGGGGCGCGCCGCTTTTCTGCTTTAGTGCGGCTTATTTCTCTCTTTCGCCTAGTATCACTTATACCATAATATTATAGCAGAGTATTTTAAGATTGTCAAGCATATTGTCGAAAAAAGTATGGTTTTTTTATTCACTTTTACCAAGCTGTTTACAACTTTTTTGCCGACGACTTATTTCTCACCGAGGGTCGAATCCGATTCAATCTGCGTTATCCCGACAAAGTATTCTCTCTGCAGCGGCTGCAAGCTCCGCAAGCGAAGAAATACTCTCTGTGCGGCGGTCGGTACTGCCAAAGCCATACTCGGCAAGGATAAACGGCACGCCCGCCTCATCCGCTGCGTTGAGGTCGCCCTGTGTGTCGCCCAGATATACAGCCTTGTCTATTCCCTGCCGCTGCATTACTATTCTGATATTCTCGCCCTTGCCCTTTCCCGTTCTGCCCGGGCACTCGATATCATCAAAGATGTCCCAAAAGCCGAAATAATCAAGAAAGCATTGTATGTAGCCGTCCTGACAGTTGCTGATTATGCACAGAGTGTATTTCTCCTTCAGCGGCGTAAGTATGCCGCGTATATCGCCAAGCAGCTTTGCCCCGTGCTCGTTTAGGTACTCAACCTCATGCTTTACACACGCTTGCATAATCTCTTTTCTGCGCTGCTCGGGGATTTCCGGAAATGCCAGCGCTCCGATTTCATCCAGCGTTTTGCCCATAAATCGGTGCATATCGGCTTTTGTAATCTGCTTTTCGGTTTCGGGGCAGGCTGCCAGTACCTCGCTCCAGGAGTGCGCAACCTCCTCGGAGCTGTCCCATAATGTTCCGTCAAGGTCAAACAGTATCGCTTTTTTCATTTTCTTCCTCCTCAAACAGCACATCGCAGAAATGCTCCTCCGATTCCACAAAGCACAGCCCGCTTTCGCAGGAAATGATAACAACGCTTGTACCCTCTGCCAGAGGTCTGCCGTTTGCTGTTGCCGCTGCAAAGTAATACTCCCTGCCGCCCGACTTCACAAGCACAGAGCCGTAATTTCCCGCAACCACAGGGTCTGCCACTACCGCGGTCATCCCCGCAAGCTCATCGGGCGAAGGCTTTGCTATGCGATTGATTTTAAGATACAGCGGTGAAATAACCATGTTAAGCAGAAAATTGAACACGATTCCGCCCACTGCGCCAAACGGCATTGATATCCACCCGGGCGCGCCCGCAAAATCAAGAATTATTCCCGTTACAGAGCCCGTCAGCACAAACACCACCAGCTTTGTAAGATTGCACGGGAACACAGTCTGCCACTCAAATTTATCGGGTTTTTCCTCAAACAGCACACCCGCATTCTCGAACAGCTTTTTGCCGAAAAACACATTTGCAATCAGCTGAATCAGAAGATACCCGCCCGAAAGCAGTATCAGAATCAAATAAAAACTGCGCATATCATTCCTTGCTCTCCGGCTTTATTTCAAAGCGGAGCTTGTTCACTCTTACGCCTGCTGCGTCAAGCACGGTCACAATAAACCGCTCGGTTTCCGCTGTGTCGCCGTTTTTGGGAAGCCTGCCGAAAAGCTCCAGCGCCCAGCCTGCCGCCGTGTGGGATTCGGTATTTATCTCTGCGTTAATGTCATGCGTCAGCAGATATCTGCGCAGAGAATTCATCGAAACATCGCCGTATACCTCAAACAGATTCTCGCCCACTGCCGTAACGGGCGGCTGAATCTCATCGCTTTCATCCCAAATCTCACCGACAAGCTCTTCCAGAATATCCTCCATTGTTACGATACCCAGAGTGCCGCCGTGCTGGTCAAGCACTACGCTTAAATGGCACTTCTGCCGCTGCATGGAGCGCAGCACCTCGGAAATTTTAAGCAGCTGCGGAAAATAGATTGTTTCCTGCATTATCTCACGGATTACAAACTCGTTGTCGCCGTTGCCGTATGCCTTGAAAAAGTCCTTCTGTGTGATTATTCCGACAATGTTGTCAAGCGTCTTTTCGTAAACCGGCATACGCGAATATTCCTCCGCAAGGAACTTACTGCGCACAGATTCCACATCCTCGTTGATTTCAACCGCCACAATCCGCACACGAGGGGTGATGATATCGTCAACGGTAATCTCGTCAAATTCCAGCGCAGAGCGCACAAGATTGCTTTCCTGCGTTTCCAGCACGCCCTCGTCCTCAATCTCGTCGATTATCGCCATAAGCTCTTCCTCCGTAACACTTACGGATTCCTCCTTGCGCATAAGCCGCGAGATTCCCTTTTTAAGCAGGATGAACAGCGCTGAAAACGGCGTGAATATTATCATCAGAAAGCTGATTATTCCCGATATTCCAATGCAGAAGCCCTCGGCGTAATCCTTTGCAACGCTTTTGGGCAGAACCTCGCCGAATATCAGTACTACTACCGTTGTAATCACCGTTGAAACCAGCGAGCCGTACTGCTGACCCACCAGTGTAATGGCGATTATTGTAGCAATCGAAGATGTTGCGATATTGACAATATTATTTCCGATAAGGATTGTTGTCAGCGCCTTGTCATACTGCTTAAGTATTTTCAGCGCGCGTTCCGCAGCGCGAGAACCGTTGTCTGCCATTGATTTCAGACGGATTCGGTTTACGCTTGAAAATGCCGTTTCCGACGCCGAAAAAAATGCTGACATAAAAATAAGCAGAATCACCAAAACCCATTCCATAGCTTATTCCCACTCCTTCCAGATTTCGGGGCAGTAACCAACCGTCGCTTGTCTGCCATTGCGGACAATCGGCGTTTTGTAAAGCTTGGGATTCTCCGCAAGCTTCTCGGGCTTGGCGTCGTCATACAGATATTTGATATCGCAGTAATCACGCGAGTTTTCGTCAATTACCCTGTCAATCCCGCCAAGAGCCCTGACTACGCTGTCCAGCTCACCGCGACTAAGTCCCTTTGAAAGTATGTCAATATACTGATACTTTATTCCGCGTTCCTTGAACCAGCGCTCCGCCTTTTTGGTATCAAAGCATTTGGATTTTCCGAAAATCTGAATATTCATACCGTTACCTCATCCAGCACATATTTGCGTATGGCGCGGGTTACGCCGCAATCGTTGTTGCTTTCGCAGCCGAATTTTGCAAGACGCTTGATGTCCTCATGCGCATTAGCGGGCGCAAAGCTCCACTGCGCAAACTCCAGCATCTGATAATCGTTAAAATAATCCCCGAACGCCATTGTTTCCTCGGGGGTGATTCCCAAAACGCCGCAAAGCTCCGCAAGACCCTTGCCCTTGTTGACGCCCGCCGCCATAACGTCCATCCATATTCTGCCCGAAACCTGCACGTTCAGCCTGCCGCCGAATCTTGCGTCAATCTCGGGCTTTGCGTGCTCCTGCGTTCCCTGCATATCGCAGACAGCAATCTTATAAATCGTATCGTTTACGGCAAGCAAATCGCTGCACAGGCAATGGTTAATGTAAAACTTCTCAACCTCTTTGTCAAATTCGGGCGAATACGGCAGATGGTATGTGCCGCCCTTTGCGCAAGTCAGAACCTTCAGCCCGCCGATTTCCCCGCAGGCTTTTATCAGCTCTGTGTATGTATCATGCTCCAGCGCAGTTAACGAAACCGTTTTTCCTTCATGCACCACATGAGCGCCGTTATCGCAGATAAAATCCATTTGCCCGGCATACTGCGGCGGGAACAAATGCTTTACCGCACTGTAAGACCGCCCGCTGGATACCGCAAATCGGATATTCCGCGCAAACAGACCGTCCAGAATCTCAAAAAAGTCGGGCGGGAGCTGCTTGCTGTCATTCAGCAGCGTTCCGTCCATATCGGTTGCAATCAGCTTAATCATAGAATCCTCTCTCTTGTTTCACATTTCAATTGAGCAAATCAAGCTCGGGTATGTAGCTTAAATCGTTCTCAAAAAGCGACGCGTCGTATCTCTTTATCGCGTCAAACATCTCTGCTGCCAGTTCCTCGGGAATTTCCTCCTGCTGCGCCATTCTTTCAAGCACGGAAAGATAGTTGCGCTGAAGCAGGGCAAAATCCCTGTGCCTTACACGCACACGCACACGCTCGCCGGTATCAACATTCATGCGGCTCTCGATATCCTTATCCAGAAGCTCCATAACCTGCGTAATACCGTCGCGGGCTTCACCGAAAATCAGCTTGTGATACACCGCCGCGCGGCAGACCGCCTGAAGATTGAAGTTCTGCGGAATACTGCTGATAAAGGACATCATTTCAAGAAGATATTCCTCGAACGAGGCAAAATTTTTCGGCAGACCCATGCCCATTGTTACACTGTCTGCATTTGCAAGCGTGCTTTTTATCGCAATATCCAGCGCTGTTCTGCGGGCGTTCATGGGGCAGATATCAATCGGGACGGGCACCGCATTCTTTGCGTGAAGCACAAGCTCCGATACCTCCTTGAACGACAGCATCTCATAGCTGCCGCGCAGCCTTATCATTGAAATTCTTGACGACAGCTGACGCTGCGCAAGTCCCAGCAGCTCATTGGGCACTTTGGTCATTCCCGGGAACTCCATTATTACAGGCGCGTGAAGCTTGCAGGATTTCTTCAAATCGTTGAGCGTTACGCTGACATAATCAAAATCAAAAACCGTGGTAAGCTCCGCAAACATTGGGTTTGTAAGTCTGAAAATGTAGCCTATTCCTTCGGGAAGCTCATGCATTTTCATCACGGTTCTGAAATCAATTTCAGCGTACTTTACCCCCGCCTGACCCAATGCTTCAAGATAGCGGTAGATAATATCCGGCTGTACCTCATCGGAAAACGGCAAAGCGCACAGGCTGTTATCAATTATTACTGTTTTCATACTGCCCTCACATTTTCTGTAATTATACATAGATACCTATTTTATATTATATCAGATTTTGTTCGGGTAATCAAGCGCAAACTTCCGCCATTTGTACTATTTTATGAGATTTAATGTATTTTCACAAATCTTTCGGAAATCGTGGAAAAAATTTTTCAATTACCCTCTTGAAATCGTTTACAAAATGTGATATACTTGTATTATCTTATTGGAGCGGGCAGTTTGCCGCTTCCACAAAACAGCAGGAAAACCGCAGCAGCCTGCGGTTTTGGCAGAAATAACCGAAAGGAAACGACAAAATGGAACAGAAAATCTACTCAATCGAAATGGGAGCGGCAAAGTGTGCTGTTGACCTCGGCGACGGCAGCGAGCGCGGCGAGTACGTTAATCAGGACTACATCCTGCACAAAATGGGCAGACCGCACCGCGCAATCAGCCTTATGTACTGCTACTACCCTCTTGATGAAACTTGGCCCGAGCGTGCGCGTTACGCTTTCGCCGACAGAGAGGTCAGCTTTCAGTGGGACTACCCATACGACGATTATTTTACCTACAAGGGCGGCATAGGCGGCACAACCGACGGTGAGCCTTTCACCTGCATGAAGGATGTACGCCGCCACGGTCAGGATGTTATTCTGACGCTTACCGTTGACCCTAATCTTACAGACGAGTATCTGATAAAGGTTGCGCAGGAGCTTCGCACCTACGGAAGAATGCAGCTGCGTATCAACCATGAGGCGACCGGCGACTGGTTCTCATTCACCAAACGCGCTACATATCAGCAGATTGCGGATTTTTATGTACGCTTCCACAATATCATCAAAAAGGAAGCCCCCAATGTTTCTACAATTCTCTGCATAGGCGGCGTTGAGCATCCCGAAAAGGGCGGCGAAATCGAAATGGAGAAGGAATTTGCCGAGGCTGTACGCGCAACCGATATCTGGTCGGTTGATAAGTATATGTCACTGCACTGGGGCTGGCCTTATGATGTCGCAGAGGTTGGCGGTAATTCGTTCAGCAGAAGCAAGGTTGCCGATACCTATAACCTCACAAAGCTTTCCGAAAAGCGTTACAGAGAGCTTTGCGGCGGCGTTAAGAAGCCTATGGTTATGAGCGAATTCAACG
Source organism: Oscillospiraceae bacterium (assembly GCA_051882575.1). Lineage (GTDB taxonomy): Bacteria > Bacillota > Clostridia > Oscillospirales > Ruminococcaceae > CAG-115. The sequence goes on along the minus strand of JBJESB010000064.1, from coordinate 10 downwards.
CAGACGGCGA
>JBJESB010000063.1:0-15058 GCA_051882575.1 Oscillospiraceae bacterium | reverse complement strand
AGATGCAAGCAAGATGCGTACAAAATCCAATAAATGGTCTTTGTGCGGTGTTGCCATAGGTATTGTATTCGGCGCAGGAGGGCTTTGCTATGAACGACCGTCTGGATTTTCTGAAGGATAAGGCGAATAAGCTGTCGTTAAGCCCGGGCGTTTATCTGATGAAAGACAAAAACGGCAAGATAATCTATGTGGGCAAGGCAAAGGCACTGAAAAACCGCGTCACCTCATATTTCCGCAATCTTGCAAGCCATACGCCCAAAACCCTGAAGCTGGTTGACAATATCTATGATTTTGATTTTATCGTCTGCCCCAGCGAGCTTGACGCTCTGGTGCTGGAGTGCAGCCTGATTAAGCTGCACAAGCCCAAGTACAATATCATGCTTAAGGATGACAAGGGCTATAATTACATCAAAATTACCCGCGGCGAATACCCCAGAATATCCTACGCATTGAGTACAAGCGATGAAAACGCGGATTATCTGGGACCGTTTACAAGCGGCTTTACGGTAAAGCAGGCGGTTGAGGAGGCAAACTCCATTTTTATGCTGCCCACCTGCCGCAAGAATTTCCCGTCGGATTTCGGCAAGGAGCGACCCTGCCTTAATATGCATATCAAAAAGTGCATGGGCGTGTGCCGCGGCAAAATCTCGTCGGAGGAATACAAAAAGATAATCGACGAGGCGATAGAGTACCTTAAATCGGGCAGCAGAGCTTCGGTTGAAACGCTTACAGAGGAAATGGAAAAGGCAGCGGAGGCTCTTGAATTTGAACGAGCAGCAAAGCTCCGCGACAGGATTCAGGCGATACAGCGGCTTCAGCATTCGCAGAAAATACTTGCGTACAAAACCGAGGATTATGATATTATCGGCATTGCGCAAAGCGCAAGCCTTGCAAGCTTTGCGGTGGTAAAATACCGCGGCGGCAGGCTGATTGATAAGGAGAATTTCTTTATCGGCGAGGAATACGACCCCGCTGAAATGCGCCGTGATTTTCTGTTAAGCTATTATCCCGACAGGGATGATATTCCGAAGGAAATATACATTGATGAGGAATTTGACGATATGGAGCTTGTCACGCAGCTGCTGCGGGACAAGGCGGGTCATGCGGTGAAATTTGTGGTTCCGCAGCGCGGCGGCGGCGTTGAGCAGATAGTGCTTGCAAAGAACAACGCCAGCGAGTATCTTGCGCTGCACACGGGCAGAACGGCAAAGGAAATCAACGCTCTGGAGGATTTGCGAAAGCTGCTGGGATTGGAGAAAATTCCGAAGATAATAGAAAGCTATGATATTTCAAATTTCGGCGATACGGGTCTGGTTGCGGGCATGATAGTCTACCGCGACGGCAGACCGTTCAAGCCCGGATACAAGCGTTTCAATATCAAGAGCGTTTCCGGTCAGAACGACTACGCAAGTATGCAGGAGGTGCTCCGCAGGCGAATGCAGCGTTACCTTGACGGCGACGAGAGCTTTGCTCCGCTGCCCGACCTTATTCTGCTGGACGGCGGTAAGGGTCATATTGCGGCGGTGAGCGAGGTATTTGAAGAAATGGGCATTGATGTGCCGCTGTTCGGTCTTGTAAAGGACAGCCGCCACCGCACGAGGGCTATTGCGAAATCGGGCGGAGAGATAGAGATAAAATCCAACAAATCGCTGTTTAATCTGCTTACCAATATGCAGGATGAGGTTCACCGCTTTGCGATAACCTTTCAGCGGGTAAAGCACAAGCAGAAAACCTATTCGCTGGAGCTTACCGAGGTCAAGGGAATCGGCGAGGCAAAAGCGCAGGCGCTGCTCAAGCAGTTTAAGACAAAGGCTGGATTAAAGCAAGCCACTGCGCAGCAGCTGCGCGAGGCAGCAAAAATAAGCGCCGAAAAGGCGCAGGAGCTGTATGAATTTATACAGGAACGATTTTAACAGGGGGAAATAGATGAGAGTAATCACAGGAACAGCGCGCGGGTGCAAGCTGATAACGGTTGAGGGTACAGAGGTTGTAAGACCCACCACCGACGGCGTAAAGGAGGCTATTTTCAGCGCGATACAGTTTGAGATAGAGGGGCGCACCGTGCTTGACCTTTTCGCGGGAAGCGGTCAGCTGGGAATAGAGGCGTTGAGCAGAGGCGCAAAGCAGGCGTATTTTGTAGACGCCAGCGCAGCTTCGATAAAGGTGGTTAAGGAGAATCTGAAGCACACCAAGCTCGAAGACAGGGCAACGGTTGTGAATATGCCGTTTTCGGCGTTTCTAAAAAGCACACGGGCAGTGTTCGATATTGCGATACTTGACCCGCCCTATAATTACCGCATAATTCAGAAAGTGCTGCCGCGGCTGACAGAGTGTATGTCGGACAGCGGAGTAATAATCTGCGAGCACGAAAAGGAATGCGTTCTCCCGCGAGAGGTCGGAGATTTTGAGATTGCAAGAGTGCTGAAGCATTCGCGTACCACGGTTACAATCTACCGCCGCGCAAGCACGGAGGATATGGACGAGGACGAGCTCGCTCAAGCGGAAATGCTTGAAGCGGTAAGCGAGCTTGACAGGCTTGACGCTTTGCAAGACTCTGACGAGTGAAAGAGGGGATGTTATGAAAACTGCAATATATCCGGGCAGCTTTGACCCGGTTACAAACGGGCATCTTGATATTATCCGCAGAGCCTCAAAGATGTTCGACAAGCTGGTGGTGGTTGTGCTGATTAACCCGATGAAAGCATACAGCTTTACAATCCCCGAAAGATGCGAGTTTCTGCGGCAGACCACAGCGGATATCCCGAATGTTGAGATTGCAAGCTACGACGGCTTGCTTGCCGATTATTTCAATCTGCGCAGCGATGTTGACGTTATAGTAAAGGGACTTCGCGCAACCTCGGATTTTGAATATGAGTTTCAGATGGCGCATACCAATAAGGATTTGAACCCCAGAGCAGAAACGGTGTTCATACCCGCAAGCCTTAATACAACATTTGTATCCTCCAGCATGGTTAAGCAGGTGGCAATGTTCAACGGCGACCTTAGCAAGTATGTACCCGCCTGCATTCACGAGCAAATAAAGCAGAAGCTCACGCAGAGCTTTTCGCAGGCACATAAATCAAACTGACATTAGAAAGGATGTATTGAAATGGACAACAGTATTGAACCTATGAACCGACTCATTGATATGCTTGATGACATTGCTCAGAATACCCCGCGCGGAATTTTCTCAAAGGGAAGAATCTCGATAGACCCCGAGCAGCTAAGCGAGCTTGCCACAAATATGCGTTTCAGCCTGCCGATTGATATGCGTCAGGCGGCGAGCGTGGTTGCCGAGAAGAACAAGATTATCGAAGAAGCGAGAATGGAAGCCGAGCGAATTATTGCCGAGGCAGAGAGAAAAAGACGCGAGCTGCTTGACCAGAGCTCAATCATCAGAGACGCTCAGATGAAAGCAAACGAGGTAATCAACGAGGCTAACGACAACGCTAACATGATAAGGGTTTCCGTGCTGGATTTCTGCAAGCGAATGCTCGACGGAATGGACCAGAATATGATGAGAAATCTCTCCGAGGTTAAGATTCTCCGCAAGGAATTTGACCGCGACAACGCAAGCGTGGAGAGCGAGATTCAGAGATACGCAAGCGGCAAGCCGCAGCAGCCCGTTTCGCAGATGCCCGACGGCGCAGATAACAATTGATTTTCTTCCCCCCGAATAAGGTAATTATTCGGGGATTTTTGTTAAATAGTGTTGACTTTTTAAGTTATGGTATGCTATAATTAAACCGAAATAATCGCGCAGCGGACGGCTGCGATAAACTTAAAGGAGAATATAATCATGCAGAACAAGTTTCTTGGACTTACCCCGCCGCTTGGCTGGAATTCATGGAACACCTTTACATGGCAGATAAGCGCTGACCTTATAAAGGGCGTTGCAGACGCATTTATCGAGACCGGACTCAAGGACGCAGGCTATGAGTATGTTGTAATTGATGACTGCTGGAGCGAAAAGCAGCGCGACGCTAACGGCAGACTTGTTGCAGACCACAATAAATTCCCCGAGGGTATCAAGGCGGTTGCCGACTATGTTCACTCAAAGGGCTTGAAATTCGGTATTTACTCCTGCGCGGGTACGCACACCTGCGGCGGTCATCCCGGCAGCTTTGAGCATGAGTTTGTTGACGCAGAAACCTTTGCGGAGTGGGGCGTTGACTACCTGAAATACGACTACTGCTACAAGCCCGATTTTATGCCGGGCGAGAATCTCTACAAGCGTATGTCGATTGCGCTGCGCAACTGCGGCAGAGATATAATGTTCTCTGCCTGCAACTGGGGCAACGACGGCGTTTATAACTGGATTAGAGAATCCGGCGCGCACCTGTTCCGTTCTACGGGCGATATTCAGGACAGCTGGGAATCTATTAAGCGCCTTGCGCTTTCGCAGATTGGCAATGAGTGCTACGGCGGCAATTTCTGCCACAACGATATTGATATGCTGGTTGTGGGAATGCACGGCGGCAGCAACAACGAGTGGATTAACGCAGGCGACGGCGGCGTTAATGTTATCGCCGACAGCGCAGCGGCTGTTCAGAACAAAATCGGCGGCTGCACCGACGAAGAATACAGAACACATTTCTCACTGTGGGCTATTATGAATTCCCCGCTGATGATTGGCTGCGATATCAGAAATATGAGCGACGTTACAAGAGAAACTCTCACAAACAAGGATATAATCGCGATAAATCAGGATATCGAGTGCCGCGGAGCTTACTGCATCAGGCAGTGGAACAACCCCGACAATGTATTCTCGCTGGTTAAGCTGATGTCCGACGGCAGCTTTGCTGTCGGTATGTTCAACTTTGGCGACAGAGCGGGCGAAATGAGCCTTCAGCTGTGGGATATCGGTCTGCCGTACTCCTCGGGCAGAGGTCTTGAGCTTTACGACTGCTGGAAGCATGAGAATGTCGGCACATTTACAGAGCGCTATGTTACCACAGTACCCGCGCACGGCTGCGAGGTTTACCGCGGCAGGGTAGTTAAGCTGTGAGAAGCTATGTGAGAGAATCCCCCAAGCCCGTAACGCCGCAGCCAGAGCAGGCTGACTATCAGCACTGCCGCGAATGCGGCGCGGATTTGGGCTCGGATGACATTGCGATAAATCAAAAGCTGATATCGCGCAATGCCAAACGGTTTTACTGCATTGACTGCCTTGCGGCGTATTACTCAACAACGCGCGAAGTGATTCAAGAGCGCATTGACTACTATCGCAAAAGCGGAAAATGCGGATTGTTCAGATGAAAGGATATTGTATGAAAAGATTATTTTCAGGCGTTCTGGCAGCGCTGCTTATGCTTACAATGCTGGCAGGCTGCAGTGGGTCGGAATCCTCTGCGGACGAGTCATCCCAGACCGAAAGCGCGGCGCAGAGTACCGACGGCACAGACAACAGCGGCACTCCCGCCGAGGGCACGGGAAGCTGGGCTACCAATCCCGTAAAGGTAACAGCAGATGGCGATGTTGATATGGAAGCGGCGCTTGCGTATCAGACGGATATTGAGGCGCTTGTGGCTGCGCTTAACGCCAAAACCGTTGACCCCTCAAAGCCCGTTTCCGAAAACACAAGTGATTTTGCGCTTGATACCTTCAATTACCTGTACGAGGGCTATGGCAAGCGTATTATTTCTGCGCAGCAGCAGATGGGAAATCAGTATTACGAGGACCTTGTGTATTATGATTCAACGGGCGACCTGCCTGCAATGAAGGGCTTTGACTTTATTTTCAGCACAGGCAAGAATCCCAATAACTACATGATAGACGAGGCGATAGAGTGGCACAACACCAGCGGCGGTCTGGTGACCTTTACATGGCACTGGAATGTTCCGCGCGATATTGATAACCTTGATATGGGCACTGCGTTCTATCAGGATGAGATTATCAACTGGAGCCCTCTGAACGCCGTTACACCCGGCACAAAGGAGTATGAGCAGATAATCCACGACATTGATTATATTGCAATACAGCTTCAGCGAATGGAAAAAGAGGGTATGACGGTGCTGTTCAGACCTCTGCATGAGGCAAGCGGCTCGTGGTTCTGGTGGGGCGTGCAGGATAAGCAGTATGTTATTGACGAGATATTCCAGAAGCTGTGGTACATAATCTTCGACAGAATTGAGAATTATCACAAGCTTACCAACATAATATGGGTATGGAACGGTCAGAGCAAATACTGTCAGGTAAGCCCCAATTCCTACGATATTGCAGGCGTGGATTTTTACGCGGATAAAGAGGACCATTCTGCGTGTGAGCAGAAATTCAGCCAGCTTAAAGGGCTGAATCAGGAATCGGACAAAATGCTTGCGCTTTCGGAGTGCGGCTATATTCCCGACCCGCAGGCCTGCAAGGACGCCGATTGTATGTGGCTGTATTACATGATTTGGAACGGCGATTTTGTCTACGAAACATACGGTGAGGGCGGCGGTGTAAAGGTTTCTCTTGACGGAACACCATCTCCCAATCCCAACAGAATGACAAAGGAGATGCTCAAGGAGTATTTTGCAAATGAATACTTCGTTTCGTGGAACGATTTGCCTACAAAGGGCGATACTCCGACCGCAATAAAGACATGGGAGTACTTCAGAGTGACCCCTCTCGGATAAAAAAGGAGAAGCTATGAAAATTACGATACGCGGGCTGAGTGTTAAAAACTTTCTTATGCTTACCGCTGCGGGAATCATCAACGCCGTAGGTATCACAATTTTTCTGGCTCCCGTCAAGCTCTATGACAGCGGTATTTCGGGCACATCAATGCTGCTGTCGCAGATTACGCCGGATTATATCACACTGTCCATGTTTCTGGTGCTGCTGAATATTCCGCTGTTTATCTACGGATATAAGCGTCAGGGCGCGGCATTTACGGTGTATTCGGTGTATGCGGTGGGGGTGTATTCGCTTGCCGCTTGGCTGATTACCGACGTTCTGCCGATTGATGTAGGCTTTGCCTCGCCGCTTGCGGGGCAGGATTTGCTGCTGTGCGCAGTGTTCGGCGGTGTTATCTCGGGCTTGGGCAGCGGACTTACAATCCGCTACGGCGGCGCAATCGACGGTATTGAGGTTATGGCGGTGATTTTTGCAAAGCGTCTGGGAATCACGGTGGGAACATTTGTAATGGCTTACAATGTAGCGCTGTATGTGGTATGCGGCATTGTAATGGGTACATGGATTCTGCCGCTGTACTCCATTGTTACATACTTTGCGGCGCTTAAAACGGTGGATTTTATCGTTGAGGGTATCGACCGCGCAAAGGCGGCAATGATAATCACCTCAATGCCCGACGAAATCGCCCGCACACTGATGTCAGAGTTTGGCTGCGGCGCGACAAAGCTTCAGGGTGAGGGCGGCTATCTGGGCGAGCAGAAAACCGTGATTTATTTTGTTATCAACCGATTTCAGATTGGCAGGCTGAAAAACATTGTTCACGGCATAGACCCCGCCGCGTACATAACTATCACGGATGTTGCGGATGTTTTTAAGCAGAACAACACGGAATCCTCTAAAAACAAGGTGTGAACAGAACAAGCGCTGCGTCAACGATTTGCGTTTATCAACAATGAAAGCCCCCGAACAATCGGGGGCTTTTGCGGTATATTGTGCCCATATTACTCCGCGTCAATGTGCGAGACATCAGCATCCAAACAGTAGTAATCACTTTCGGAATAATCGTCATCTATCTGTCTGATAACGCTGACGATTATATCCTTGGGGCTTGTAATTACATGATTAAATTCTATGGTTGTAATCGGATTTGCGCTGTACTTAAGCGTGAGCGGGTCAATTCGCTCGCTGTTGCAGATTACCTCAAAATGCAGATGCTCGCCCGTTGAGTAGCCCGTAGAGCCAACCTCACCGATAACCTCGCCTGCCGCTACCTGCTGACCCACAGCAACATAAACCTCGCCGCAGTGCTCATAAAGCGTGGCAATACCGTTGCCGTGGTCTATAACAATATAATTGCCTGCTCCGCTATTGTAGCTGTAATCCGAGGATACTGCAATAACCGTTCCGTCAAGCGCGGCAAGAATGCTCATGGAATCATTTTCGTCAATCGGAGCAATATCAATGCCGTTGTGATTGCCGCCAATCCATTCGTCGTAGCCAAACAGCGAGACGATTTTCTGCTGCTGATTATCCAGTACCCATGTGAATTTCATGCTGTAAGGGTCAGCGGGCGTTTCGGATGTGGAGAGAAGGTCTGCAAAGCCCTCAAGAATATCGGTCTGCATGGGAAGGTGAACCAGCGAATCCCCATAGCAGTGAATAACCGCGCTGTCCTGATTGCGCGTGGTACTAAGCTTGAGCTTTTCAAACATATCCAATGTGCCTGTTACGGAAATGTATGTGCCGTTGATTTCATCTTCAAGCCTGAAATAATCCTTATCTCCGTCACTTGTACGGCTGATATAAGTGCTTGTAATTCCGTCGTTTTTCCACTTTTTGTAGCCCTCGGTTTCAAAGCCGCGGTTCGCCCTGCTTAATGTAATGCAAATCACACCGTCGCCGTCAGAATAATTATGGTACAGGCAGTTTGTATCATAATATATTCCGCGCTCGTCATTTTTGTAGATTTTGCCCGCGGATTCCGGCATAAGGTCTGATTCGGGCGGAACATCAAAGGTAACACCGTAGTATTCGCAAAGCTCATCAAAGCTCATATCCACCCTGTCTGCCTCATCAAGACCCAGGTTTTCCGAACCAAACTCAAGATACTCCGTATGGAAATTCCAAAGCTCGTCTGATGATATTTCGTCCATTCTGTATTCGATTTCGGATATATCGCCGTTGAACAGAGCATTTTTCAAAAACTCGTTCGGGTTTTCGCCCGCAGGAACCTCAACGGGCGTTCTTATCTGTGTACCGTCCTCAAGCGTTGTGACGAAATACCCCTCGCCCTCGTAGGTTTCAAATTCATACTCCCATTCTCCGGAAGCATTCTCCTGCGAAGCGCCCGCGCTTGCGGCGTTGAGCGTAATGCCGTCATCGGCTACAAACGGCTTGGTATTGCGGTCAAGCAGGATTTTGGTGCCTGCCCCGCCTACTGCAACAGCTGCGCAGGCTGCGGCGGCAATGACAGTGCTGCGCGTTCTGCGGCGTTTGTTGTATTTATCGCGGCGTTCAAGCACGCTGTGCGACATTTCTTCATAATTCTTCATATTCAAAGCCCTCCTGTTCCAGCTTTGTTTTTAGCGCCTGTTTCGCCCTGTAAAGCAAATTTGTCACCTGACGCGGGGACTTTTTCATCACCTGCGCAGTGTTATTGGTGTCAAGCTGCTCAAAATATATCAGGTGAAGCACCTCGCGGTATTCGGGTTTCAGACTTTCCATAGCCCCGTGCAGCTGCCGCTGCCGCTGTGTACGCAGCGCTTCGGCTTCTATATTCTGTTCGGCGGCAAGCTCTGCGGCTTCATCAATCGGCACCGCCCTGCGGCGGGCTTGTGCGCGAAGATAGTTCAGCGCCTTGTTTCGTGCAATGGTGTACAGCCATGTGCGAAAAGAAGCCCCGTCAATATAACGCGGCTTTTTTACCGCAAGTGTGAAAAAAGTATCCTCGGTGATATCCTCTGCGGCGGAAGCGTTCTTTACATAACCGTTCACGAAGAACAAAAGCCCGTTCATGTAAAGCCTGACAAGCTCGGTAAAGCCGCTGTCGTCGCCGTCAAGATAACGCCGATAGTACTCTGCACCGTTATCCATAGCAATCCCCCTTGTTTTTGCTGAAAGCGCGGAACAGTTCCGCGGATGCCCGTTCTGCCCTTTCACTAATTATACAATATTCCGCTGCAAATATCTCACTTTTGCGGGAAAAATCTGCAAATTGCGCCGCATAAGAGAATTTTCACACAGTTTTTTTCAAAAAGGGCTTAACATTTCGGAAAATATGTGCTATAATTATACTGATATGCTATAGGCATTGCGCAATAAGCGCGGTTTAGTGTCCAAAAAGGATATGGTGAATATGGACAAAAAGAAAAAATTCGGATATGTAAGGATTAAAGACGAGGTGGCGCAGGAGCGGAAAAAGAAATCCGCCAAGAAGTCGCGCAGCAGGGCTATGAAGAATTTCGGCAGGGCAATGACCATTGTCGGAACAACATTCAGCTCTATGCTGCTTATACTCGTAATAATGATGTGCATTGTGGTAACGGTGCTTGCGGTGTATGTGCTGGATTTTGCGGATAACACCTACGACGCGAATCTGCGAGATGTGGATATGAAGTACACAAGCTTTGTCTACGCATACGACGCCGACTACAACGAGGTTGAAATCAAGCGTCTTGCCGCTGATGAAAACCGCATCTGGGTGAACTACGAGGATATCTCACAGAACATGATAAACGCTACGGTAGCCGTTGAGGACAAGCGATTCTACGAGCACTCCGGCGTTGACTGGCAGCGTACGGTTGCGGCTCTGGGCGCGGATGTGCTTAACCTCAGCAATGCGGGTCAGGGCGGTTCTACCATAACTCAGCAGCTTATCAAGAACCTCACGGGTGATGATAAGCAGACATGGGAGCGTAAGCTGCGTGAGATTTTCCGCGCCTTGAGCCTTGAAGAAAAGTACACCAAAATCGACATTATCGAAAGCTATCTCAACAATATCTGGCTGGGCGGAATGGTCTACGGAATTGGCGCTGCTTCGCAGTATTATTTCGGCAAGGAGGCTTCCGAGCTCACCGTTGCGGAATCCGCCATAATTGCGGGCATGATACGAAATCCCGGCAAGAACAGCCCCTATGTTGACCTTTACCGCTGCAAGTACAGACAGGAATACGCTCTGCGCTCAATGTACGAGCAGGGATATATCACCACCAAGGAATACAACTCTGCACTGAAAGAAAAGGTGCGTTTCGCAAAGCCCGTTTACGGTGATGATTTCGGCTATATTGACGAGCGCACGCTTATCACCGATGAGGAAGAGGAGATTATCGAGGCGGTAGACGAGGGCTATGAGGCGTACAAGTGGAACGGAAGCTACAAGGTTTCACAGAACTGGTACGTTGACGCTGCTATCACGCAGGTAATCAACGATTACGCCGAAGAAAAGGGCATTACCTACACCTCGGCAAAGAACGAAATTTACAACGGCGGCTATAAGATATATGTCAATATGAATATCGAGCTGCAAAATATTCTTGAGGAAAAATACCGCGACCCGTACACCGTGCTTTCAAAGTACGACCCCACCGCGCAGAAGAAAGACCTCATTCAGTCGGCGTTTGTGGTTATGGATTACACGGGAACGGTTGTGGCGCTTGTCGGCGGTCTGGGTGAAAAAGAGGGCGACGGCACCTTTAACCGCGCTACACAGGCGGCAAGGTCGCCCGGTTCTACGGTAAAGCCCATTGCGGTATATTCCCCCGCAATCGACCGCAATCTTATCACCTATTCAACGCTTATTCCGAACCTCGGTATAGAAATACCCGACGACAGCAGCCCCGACGGCAAGAAGCTCTGGCCGAACAACTACGCAGCGCTTGCGGGCAGCAATGCGGGTACTCCCGGTGACGGTACGCTCTACCCCGCATGGTATGCGGTAAGAAAATCCACTAATACCGTTGCGGTGCGCGTGTGCGAAATGCTCACACCGCAGGTTTGCTTCAACCACATGACGCAGATGCTGGGCTTTACAACGCTCTGCGAGAACGATATTGCGTATGCTCCTATGGCTCTGGGCGCTGTTACAAACGGTATCCACCTTATCGAGCTTGCTGCGGCATATCAGATAATGGGCAACGGCGGTATCTACTACGAGCCGATGCTGTACAGCAAGGTTGAGGATTCCAAGGGCAATGTTATTCTTGAGCAGAATTTCTTCGGCACACAGGCGATATCAAGCGAGGCTGCATGGATTACCAACCGCATGATGAAGCAGGTTATCATGGACCCCTCGGGTACAGGACAGTACGCAAAGCTGGATAACGTTGAGGTCATAGGCAAAACGGGTACCTCTAACGCTGCGACCGACCTGCTGTTTGTGGGACTTACCCCCGAATATGTCGGCACACTGTGGCTGGGCTACGACGACAGCCGCGAAATCGGCGGCGGCGACGGCTGGAGAGCGGTTGCTTCTATCTGGAAAACCGTAATGAAGGATATTCAGGACACCTCGTCTCTGCTGAATTTCTCGCCCGACCCTGCGGTAATCGAAAGAACCTACTGCGCAAAGACGGGTCTGCTGGCAACCAGCCGCTGCACCAAGACGGAAATCGGCTATTATCGCCCCGGAAATGTTCCCGAATACTGCAACGGCGACCATACGGGCATTACAATCGGATAATATTTCGGCGCTCCGTCAATTGGTACGGAGCGCTGTTTTCAGAGGTGACAGTATGAAAGTAGGCTCAATCGGCTACAACCACATACACGACTGCAATTTCTCCATGAATCTTTCCGAGGGCGTTGGCTGCTGGCTGCTGCTGCTGATAAAAACGCAGGCTGTGTTCTCGATAAACGGCAGAGAGTATAATGTAAAACCCAATTCCTTTGTGCTGCTTTCAAGCGACTGCCGCTGCACCTACCACGCTTCGGACAGCAGCTATGCCGACGACTGGCTTTTTGCAGAGGTAGAGGATACCGACGAGGAGCTTCTGCGCGGATTGGAAATTCCGATTAACGAGCCTGTATATCTCGGTAATATGGACGACCTCTCGCAGCTTATGCATATTATGACATACGAGCATTACTCCGTAAGCGAGCTTCGTGAGCAGATTGTGCAAAAATACCTTGAGATTTTCCTGCTTAAGCTAAGCCGCAAGATAGTATCGGATGTGGGCTTCTCAACAGAGCTGTACTCGCGGCATAACGACGGGCTGAACAGGCTGCGCGCGCGTATCTACAATATGCCCGATACCGTTCCGGATATCGACGGAATGGCGCAGGAGATAGGCTTAAGCCGCTCGGGATTTCAGCACCTTTACAAAAAATGCTTCGGCGTGTGCGTGACAAAGGATGTAATCCGCGGAAGAATTGAGCGTGCAAAGCAGCTGTTAAGCTCCACAACGCTTACCATAGGCGAGATATCCGAGCGCTGCGGCTACTCCAATTACTACCACTTTATCCGCCAGTTTAAGCAGATTTGCGGCAAGACCCCGGGCGAGTACCGCAAGAATATCTGAACGCCCAAAATCAGCAAATATGGTTTTGGGAAGATATTGCATTTTTATTATTCAATAATACAATATAAGTGCACAAAACGTCACACTTTTCAGCATTTTGAGGTATTGCAGATAATATACTAATGTTGTATAATGTTATTAGGCGGTTAATCGTTTTCACGGGCACAAATCGTGAAAATAATCACAACGGCTGTGACTGTCGGCAGAGGCTTCTGCACGGCAGAGATATATTAAGGAGGAATCAACAAATGAACAACAGACTTAAGAAAGTTCTTGCGTGCGGTCTTGCTCTTGTTGTTACAGCAGGTCTTACAGCCTGCGATGATGAGGTTGCCAGCGTAGGCAATTCTTCTGTTGGTGCGCCCATTACCGACGCTTCAACAACACAGGCAATGCAGACAACAACCGACCCTGACGAGAATGCAGCAACCGATAAGGAAATCAAGGAAATCGGCACGGACACATACACCCCCGACGGAAACTCGGGCGTTGTAAGACTGCTTAACCACTATGATATCCACGGCGACCAGAAGGGCGAGGAGCAGTGCCTTATATTTGAGTCCGAGCTTTACGGCGGTACAATTGAGTACATCTACTCGGGCGGTAACGGCGATATCTACAAGGATAAGCTGGCTGCCATGATTGCCGCAGATGATTCTCCCGATATCTGCACCAACGAGGTTTACATGAACCCCGGTACGGTAAGCAAGGGTATCTTCCAGAGCCTTGACGAGTACATAGATATGGATTCTGCTCTCTGGAGCGGCATGAAGTCCACGATTGAGGGTATGTCTTACAAGGGCGTACATTACTACTACCCCCACAGAATCACATCTCTCTACGGTCTTAACTACAACCAGAGAACCATTGAGGAAAACAACCTCAAGGACCCCTATGAGCTGTACCTCAACGGTGAGTGGACATGGGACGCTTGGCGCGAGATGATGATTAAGTTCTGCGACCAGAGCGAGGACAATGTAGGCTTCTACGCAACCGATACAACACTCACTCCCTTTGTTGCAACAACAGGCGTTCCGTTCATTGATGTTCAGGCAGACGGTACAATCACCAACAACCTCAACAACCCCGAGATTACAAGAGCTATGCAGTTCCTCGAGGGTCTGTGCCGCGACGGCGTAATGCACGACGGCAGATTCGGCGACTGGGTTCCTCCCGCAACATGGGCAACAATCTCCGACAAACTTCTGTTCCTCGGCATGGAGCCCGAGTGGACATATATCGCAGCTTCCGAGGCTATTCAGAATCCTCCCGGAGTTGACAGCGACGTATTCGATACTCCCAGTGATTTCAAATTTGTTCCCTACCCCCGCGATGTACAGGCTGACAAGTACTACGCTTCCGTTGGTACATTCGGCTATGTAGTTCCCAAGGGCGCAAAGAACATCAAGGGCGCAGTTGACTTCATCAACCTCAACCGCGTATTTGATACAGACCCCAACACCATTGCGCAGGTAAAGGCTGACCACTGCTCACCCGAGAAGGAGTACTATGTAAAGGGCAAGTACGAGGGCAGCCAGAAGTGGGTAATCACATGGGATGAGCAGGTTTATGACCTGTGGGTAGACATGGTTGACCCCACCAAGTTTGAGTTCGTATCCGAGAACTACTGGGATTTCAACACCGACCTTAACCAGCAGTTTGCCGAGATTCTTCCCGAGGTTGCTTTCAGAGGCGGCTCGTGGACACAGATGAGCGGCGAGGCTTCCGGTACAATTCAGGCAATTATCGACCAGTTTGTAAGCTGATTATTTTAACAAGAAAACCGCCCTTTGGAGAAATCCAAAGGGCGGTCTGCTTGTCGAAAAACTTTTGTTTGCCTGCGAAGCAGGCATTTTAAATCACTTTTTTGCCCCAGCTTTGCCGGGGCAAAAAACACTTCTATCCCAGCAAGTGTGCGGTTTGGCGGC
>JBJESB010000062.1:0-15171 GCA_051882575.1 Oscillospiraceae bacterium | reverse complement strand
CAGCGTAACTCTCACTTGGAACAAGGTAACAGGCGCAACCAGCTACCGCATTTACAGAGCAGACAGCGCAACAGGCGCAAAGACCCTGCTTAAAGCTGTTACATCTGCAACCTACACCGATACAACAGTAACAGCAGGCAAGACTTATTACTACTTCGTTGCGGCTTATGATTCCGTAAACAGCAAGCTCAGCGCATATTCTTCTGCAAAGAGCATTACGGTTTCATAAAAGATACGGGGTAATATAAAACTTATCAATCGGCAAAAATAGCTGCACTAATAAGCCCGGGCTTCCATTCAATGAGAGCTCGGGCTTATATTTTTATTATTGAGCAAAAAATACGGCTCTATTTGCAATAGCCTATTGAAAATTTATGCTAATTGTGTTATAATAAAAATGGATAATTATTTTAATCACAGATAAAGGAGCTGGACAAATGAAAAAAACCGGGATTGTATCTTGCCTGCTGTCCGCATTGTTGCTGACAAGCACTGTAACGCCAAGTGCAGTTCAGACCACGGCATTTGCGGAGGAAGCCGTTCAGAATCGTATCACATTTCAGTCTAACGATACGCTTTTCTGGGATTCGATTGACGGAGCTTCTTACTATCGCCTGACTATCAGCGTAGACGGCGGAGAGCCGTTTACAAAGACTACGTTTTACAGCGGAATTGATGATTATTACACCAACGACGGCGTAATACAAAGCGGAGACTATTATATTTTGATAGACGCTGTTTTTTCAGACGAAACCACTCGTAATGTCGGTATTCTGGAGGTAACGATAGGAGCGTATTCCGACGGCACGACCACGTTTTACTATAAAACCAATGCAGACGGTACATACACAATTATCACCTCTGATTTTTCGGGCGGAGAGCTCACGTTGCCCTCGGCAATAAACGATGTTGCTGTTACCGGATTAGGTCACGGCAGCTTTGATAATGCCGGGATTACAGGAAGCCTTGTTATTCCCGAGGGAGTAAAAAACATCTATGGCGCCGCATTTTCACGGTGCCTTATGACCGAGCTTACTCTGCCGGATTCGCTTGAATACCTTGACGGTTTCGCGTTTGAGCATTGCAGCAATCTTCGCTCGGTGGTAATACCTAAGAATGTGACAAACATAGTATGGAATCCGTTCATATCTGCGGCGTCATTGACCGAAATAGGCTGCTCGGAGGATAACACCGCATTTACATCTGTTGACGGCGTTCTTTATGACAAGGCGAAGGAAGTGCTGTATATCTGCCCCGCCGCAAAAAGCGGTGAATTTGTCGTTCCAACGGGAGTAAAGCACATTCACAACTTTGCATTCTGTGGTGCAGAGAATATTACAAGCGTTGAGCTGTGCGAAGGGCTTGAGACCATTGGCAGCTTCGCATTTGCAGGCTGCGGGTTCACCTCTGTTACAGTGCCGGATTCCGTTACATCTATCGAATGGAATTCGCTTGGCTATAATGCAAACGGTGAAAAGCTCAACGGATTCACCATTATCGGCGGCAAAGGCTCTGCGGCTGAACAATATGCTACCGATAACGGATTTGAATTTGTCGAATATGTTGAGAACGTGGTTTATGATGATGTGGAACTCACCGAGGAGAATTTCCCCGACCCTGTTTTCAGGCAGTATATTTCAGCATTCGACGTTGACCCCACAGACAATGTGCTTTCCGACGGTGAGCTGAAAAATATCACAAACATTGATTTGCCCTCCTCGGGTGTGACGAGCCTTAAGGGTATCGAGCTTCTTCCTGCGCTGATACGGATAGACTGCAGCGATAACCCTATAAGCAGCATTGATATTTCCAAGAACACAAAGCTGCAAATTTTATTTATGAACGAATGCGCGCTTGCGTCGCTTGATGTATCCGCAAACAAGTCGCTTCGTTTTGTAAGCGCGGGCTACAATGTATTCGACCATAAGATAATTGACGGCGCGGTATCTCTGGACGAGCTCCCCGCAGACTTTGATATCGGCAGAGTGACGTTTATAGGAAATTCGTATTACGACAGCGACAGCAGAACAATCCGCACAGACAGCGATTTCATATCCTATTATTATGATATCGGAAACAATGGTAAACTGCAGTTTATTATCACAGACCGAAGCGCTCCCGTTTCCGTTATCAAGAGTGAAAAAATAAACATAAGCCCGAGCACTGCGTATAAGGGACAGTATGTATATGTCAGCGTTATGCTCAACGACTTTGTGGGGCACAGACTGCTGGTGAACGGCAGCGAAACGGAGCTGCTTATCAACGGCGACGGTATACGCTGGGGAACGAGCGTCCCGGTAAATACCGACTCCCTGACGCTTACGCTGGAGGAATGCGAGTGGACCGAGGAGCAGATGTCCGAGCTGGTTACCATAAAGTGCAGCGACGATGTGGAGCTTCACCCCTACAACAGCTACTACGGTTCTATTATAAGCAATTATACCGTACAAAACGGAGATTACTTCAGCCGTAACCACATACTGGTGCTGATGTTAGACCCGGACATTGATACGCCCCAGCCGTTTTTAATCAACGGCAAGAGCGTAATCCCCGAGCTGCTGAATGAACGGTATACGGCTTTCTACAATATACCTGCCGACGTGACGGAGCTTGATATCAGCGTTGATAACGATTCTGTTTATGTTCCTGTGACCAAGAGCGAAGGGATAAGCATATACCCGAGCACTGTGTTTAAGGGGCAGTATGTATATGTCAGCGTTCCGCTCAACGACTTCGTGGGACACAGACTGCTGGTAAACGGCAGTGAAACTGAACCGGTTATCAACGGTGACGGCGTAGTCTGGGGAACTAGCATTTTGGCAGACACCGATACCCTGACGCTTACGCTGGAGGAATGCGAATGGACAGAGGAACAGCTGTCCGAGCTGGTTACAATAAAGTGCAGCAACGACGTTGAGCTTCACCCCTATAACAGCTATTTGAACAGTATTATAAGCTATTATACCGTAAACAACGGAGAGTATTTCAGCAAAAACCACAAGCTGGTGCTGATGTCTGAGGAGCTTGAGGGATTCACAAAGAAATTCCTTATCAACGGCGAGATAATTACACCCGAATTATCCGACGGAAAATATACGGCGTTCTACGATATACCGGCAGAGGCGACGGAGCTGAACATCAACGTCATTTATGAAACCGAGTCCGAAGCGGTATATTTCGGCTCAAACGACTGCCTGTGCTGGAATCCTGTTGAATCAGCAAGCGGCTATGAAATCAGTGTGAGCGTTGACGGCGAATATGCTTATTCGCTGTATCCTTCATGGTCGAGTTGGGATTATTTCCTTGAACAGAACGCTCCCATACGCCTTGGCAACTATCAGATAAGTGTCTATGCGCTGTTCACCGACGCACAGCCCCAATATATAGGCAGCATTGAGGTCAAGGTAGAGTCTGCAAAGATTGGCGAGAATACATTCTACTATAAGACTAATTCCGACGGCTGCTACACTATCGTTGGCGCAGTATACGGAACAAAGGATGTTGTGATTCCCGGATATATCAACGACGTTCAGGTGACCGAAATTGGTCAGGCTTCGCTCTGGTTCCATAATGAAATTGAAAACGTCACTATATCCGAGGGTGTTAAGAAGGTACAAGGCAAGTCATTCCTTGGCTGCGAGAATCTTAAGACGATAACACTGCCCGATTCTCTGGAGCGTGTTGACGGATTTGCATTCCAATACTGCTCCTCTGTCACATCAATGACGATACCCAAGAATGTGTCCTATATCGTGTGGAGCCCCTTTAACGAAATGGCGTCTCTCACCGAAATAAACTGCGCTGCGGAAAACGAATACTACACCTCGGTTGACGGTGTTCTTTTCACCAAGGATATGACTGCGGTTGTTGCATACCCCGTGGGAAGAAAAGGCGCTTATACCGTTCCCGAAACCGTAAGGTATATTGAACCCTATGTATTCAGCGGCGCGAAATATCTGACCGAGATTAACATTCTCGGTTCGATAGAGGGCATAAACAACGGCGCTTTCGACGGCTGTCAGTCACTTAATTCCGTGGTTATAAATGAGGGCGTAAAGTATGTCGGCTGCTATGCGTTCTCGGGCTGCACGGGTATCAAGAGCTTCTATGTTCCCGAATCCGTGACCAATATCGGCGACGGTGCCTTTGGTTTCAGCGACCCGTGGACTCTTAATCCCGATTTCTACCTTTCGGGCAAGGAAGGCTCTATGATTGAGGCGTATGCATTCAGATACGGTATTCCCTTCAACCCTGTGGGAACGGCGGAAAACGACCCGTTTGACAACGAAAACTCTCAAAGCAGCAGCGTAGACGGTATCGACGGTGATATCTTGGCTACTCCGCCCGTAAACATTCAGGACAAAGAAAACGGCAGCTTTGATTTCGGCAGCTATTTCTTCAGCGTAAGCAAGATAACAGACCTTGAAAAGGAAGAAGCGTATCAGGAGCTTCTGCAGGGAAAGGATTCCGACACAGTACACTTCCTTGATTTCGACCTTACGGATGAAGAAGGTACCTCTCACGGCGAGGATTTCACAGGACTAATAATGGTTGATATCCCATACCCGCTTGAACAGCTGGGCAACGGCTACGGCAGATATCATCTTTACAGAATGACGGAGAACGGCATTGAGGAAATCCCCGGAAAGCACGTTTCTATTTCCGGCAGCCATTTTTACAGAGTATACCTTGAGCATTTCAGCGATTACGCGCTTGTTGAGACCGAGGATGTAAGCAGTGCCGCCTGTGTAAGCCATAGCATTCTTCTCGGGGACGATATCGGCGTGAGATTCTACATGGAGCTTACAGGCGAGTTTGCTTCGGAGCAAAGTAAAATGGTATTTACCGTATCGGGCAAGCAAAGCGAAATGACTGTTGCCGACGCCGAAAAGACCGTGCTGAACGGCAAAGAGGTCTATGTATTCACCTGCCATGTTGCAGCGGCGGAAATGGCAGACAGTATCAGCGCACAGGTTGTCTGCGGCAAAACAGTCAGTGAGGCTATAACCTACTCCGTGCAGGAATATGCAAGCTATATTCTGGCGAACCAAGGTGAGAACGCTGAATTTGCAAAGGCAGCGCCGCTTGTAAAGGCTATGCTCAACTACGGAACTTATGCACAGCTCTTTTTCAATCACAATTCAGAAAGTCTTGCAAATGCCGGTTTGTCCGAGAATGAAAAGCTGCTTACAGAAAAATCTTCAATGGAGCTTTCGGGCTACAAATACAATGTGACCGACAGCGACGCTGATATTGATTTTGTTGGTCAGCTGCTTACTCTTAAAAACAAAGTAACCGTAAGGCTGTACTTCACCGATAATTCCGACGGAGCATTTGATATCAGTGATTTTACTGTTACATCGGGCGGAGCAGCAGTTGATAAATCCCGCCTTGCCGTAGGCTCTGATACAAGAGGACAGTATCTTGTGATAAGCGGTATCGGCGCAGGCGATTTCGACAGGGCGTTTGAAATATCCGTGGGAGATGTAACCATAAGTAATTACAGTGTATTCAGCTACATCAGACAGGCAGTGAACAACGCTGACAGCAAGCTTGTCAATGTCGCCAGAGCAATGTATGATTACAACCGCTCGGTAGAAAACTATCTTTCCTGAAAAAATAAACGAGGGTTCAACCCGTTGCTTTGCCTCTGCACGGCAAACCGAAACAACGGAAGATACGGTTTGATGAGAGTATCTTTCGTATGCGGCAACGCTCGATTGTCCCTCTCTCAAAGGTTCTATTCAGCACTGCCTTCTCGGAGGCAGTGCTGATTTTTTTGTTCTTGGATATATTTCTTTCTGCGTAATATTCTTTACCTTATCTAATCTTGCGTTTCGAGCCTTGAGAGAGGGCGCGTCGCCAGATACAGATTGCAAACCGCTCCCCAAAGCCTCAAGTCAATTATTTTGTCGCACAGGCAAATATCACAGGAAAGCTTGACAAGAGCAATACGGCGTGATATAATGCTTTTAGTAAACGCTCGTTAGCCGCTTTGGTTGTGAAGCAGCTATCGGCAGAATGGGGGCAGTTTGATGATATACGATATTACACAGCCGCTGTTTGAGTGCGAGGTGTTCCCCGGCGACCCGAAGCCTGTCAAAACGGCGGTTCGCAGAATGGAAAACGGCGACGCCTACAACATGACGGCAATTTCAATATGCGTACATAACGGCACGCATATTGACGCGCCTTTTCACTTTATCAAGGACGGCAAGGGTGTGAATCAGATTCCGCTTGAAAAGTTTATCGGCGCGGCTTTTGTGGCAAGCCACGAGGGCAATGTCACCGCCCGTGACGCAGAGAGTATTCTTGAAAGAGCCGCAAAGGCATACCGCGGCGCGGAAAAGAAAATTCTGATTAAGGGCAAAGCAGTGGTTACACTTGAAGCCGCGCGGGTTTTTGCGCAGGCAGAAATAGACTTGCTGGGCAACGAATCGCAGACGGTAGGCCCCGAAAACGCACCTATGGCGGTTCATCTGGTGCTGCTTGGCAGGGAAGTCGTTCTTCTTGAGGGAATCAGGCTTTCGGCAGTTGCGGAGGGCGCATATTTCCTGAATGCCGCGCCGCTTAATCTGACGGACACGGACGGCTCACCGTGCAGGGCAACGCTTATGGATTTCACTCATTTTCAATAAAACACATCAGAAAAAGGGAGAATTACATGATGAATAATCTAACAATCAGACCGGAAGAACACAAGGACTACAAAGCAATCGTTTCTCTGATTCTGCGCTCGTTCCAAGAGGGCACGGACTACTCCGACGGCACGGATATAATCGCGCTTGTGGAGGAAATCCGCGATTCGCAGTATTACATACCCGAGCTTTCGTTTGTTGCGGAGCTTGACGGGGAGATAGTCGGGCATTTTCTGTTCTCGCACTTCCCGCTGTCAGCAACGCGCGAAGGCGGCGAAAATAAAACCGACTGCGGTATTGTAATGCTTGCGCCCGTGTCGGTTCATGCCGACTATTTCCGCCGAGGAATCGGCTCGGCTATGATTAAAATGGGCATAGAAAAGGTGCGCGAGGCGGGCTTCAACGGCATAACCGTTGAGGGCAATTTCAATTTTTACAACACGGTAGGATTCCGAACATCGTCGGAGTATAACATCTTCCCGACAAGCGGCTATCCGCTGAAAGAGCCGCGCTGTATGATGTGTCAGGAAACCCGCGAAGGCTCGCTTAACGGCGTGAGCGGGTATATCGTTTACGATATGTATTACAATGCGTGAGGACGGAATATGGAGTATCAAAAAAGTCGGGCATTTTGAAAACGCGGGATTCAAGCTTGGCGCGGAATACGGTGGCTTGTAAAGCAAATCGGGACGGATAACGGAGAACCGCAAACACCGCTGGGGCTGTCCGAGGTTAACGGCGGGAAATAAAGGAGCGAGAAAGTATGAGCAGGATTGTAGTATTATCGGGCAGCCCCCGAAAGGGCGGCAACACAGAGCTGCCGCTAAATTCGTTTGTAGAGGGCGCAAGCGTACATAACGAGGTTGAGGTAATTTCGATACGCGGGTTCAATACGGCTTTTAATATTTATACGCGTTGAACAGCGAATCGTTTTCTTTGATGATTCGCGGAAATTCTCTGCCGAATGCGTCTGCAAGCGGCTGTGCGTCAGGCAGGAACACCTCGCACATACACCGCCTTGCTTCAAGGAATCCCATAAGGTCAATGTGCTTTATTTCGCGCCTGTCGATTTCCTCCGTTACAGCGTCCGTAATATGCTTTCGGAGTTTCAAAAAATCCTCTCTGTGCTGCTCAAGAAAAACGGCATAGCAATTGTTCTTTTCAAAGACTGCATTTGCTTCTGCGGCGTTTGCAAGCAGGTATCTGCACATCATCATATCTCTGGTGTCATAGCTGCAGAGAATCTGCTCAAAGTCAAACGGTTCCCATATATTGCGCCACTGACCTTTATAGTGGTCTTGGTGGTGCCATTTTTCACCGAAAATGTACTCTGTTATAAGCCAGAACCATATTACGCTGTAACGGTCTTTCATGTATAGCTTCATATTCGCAAAGCGTTCGTTGGATTTGTGCCAGCCGTCGCAGCTCATGCAGGTACAAACGCCGATTTCGTTCACAGCCTTGCAAAGCCGCGCAATGTGCGGGTCAAGCTTTGAGGGCTCAACCGCAAAGGGCTGATTGTCTTCTGCAAATGTTCTGAACGAGCGCCCCAGATGGGTTGTACACCACTCGCTGTATTCCACCGAATCCTTTGCGAAAAGCGGCGCAAGCTGCTGCGGGTTTTTCGCTGCCGCAACCTGCTCTTTGGTCATGGTGGTGATGTTCCAAACGCCGTTGTAATGCTCAAAATCTGTATCTATATCGTATTCGCTGAAGCCTCTTTTAAGAAGAAGCTCTTTTTTTGTAATCATAAGTATCTCCTTTCAATTTCCGTTATTACGGGTATAAGCCTTTGTGTTTAATATTCTACCACATTGTTGGTTTGTTATCGTAAATTGAACGATATCATTGCGCCGGGAACGATTTGCTTTGGTTACTGAAAAGCATTTTCGGAAAAGAAAAAGAGGAATCCGCAGACACCTCTTTTCTATATCAGAATTTTCTGCGGTCAAGTCCCATAATACGGTAGTATTCCGATTTCTCGGCGTACATAAGACGCTCCGCTTCTTTTATCATGTCGTTTAGGTCGTTGGCGGATTCCTGCCAGCATGAGCCCACAGCCATAGTCATGCCACGGTCGGCTAGCTCACGGTGAAGCCTGTCCACGCCCTCGGTAAGCTGCTGCTCGGTTATACCGCAGCATATCGCCAGCATTTCGTCGCCGCCGATTCTGAACAGCCCGTACTCGCCAAAAGCGCTGCGCAGAGAATCGGCACAGCCGCAGATAAGCTTGTCGCCCGCGGAATGTCCCTCGGAATCGTTAAGCCTTTTCAAGCCTGTAATATCGCAGAATACCACTCCCGTTCTGCGCGAATGGTTCATCTTTTCGATATAGTCCTCCATTGCGTGGCGGTTGCCCAGCCCCGTAAGCTGGTCGCTGAAGCTCATATCCTGAAGCTCCTTTACAAGATTGCGCCGCTTGAGAGTAGAAACGATAAAGTGACCCATAATCTGCAGCATATTCGAAGCATATTCCAGCGAATGCTGCGGGGGATTATCAATACCGTAGAAGCCTATCACATTGCCGTCAATATACAGCGGAACAACCGCGATTGAATGGATATTCTGCCGTTTGAGATTTTCATATTGCAGAGGGTCGGTCTCGCGGATATCTTCAATGTCCTCGATGAGAATATTTTTGCTTTCGCTGAAATTTCTGTACCAGTTTGCGCAGACCTCGGGCGGAAGATTTTGCAGATTGTCCTTTTCAGGGGTTATTCCTGCGGCAACCCATTCGTATGTATTGTCGTCGCAGCCGTTTCGGTCGCGTTCAAAAATGTAGGTGCGCTCGCCTTTTAGCGCCATGCCTATGTATTCCAGAATGACATCCAGCGATTTATCGGGAACGGGCTCATCCAGCGCTATGCGAATGCCGTTGTTTACTATTATCTCTAAGTCCTGATAGTTACGGAGAAGGTCGCTGCGCTTTTCCTGCGCGGTGATGTCTATTGCAAGCTCTAAATGGTACAGCCTGCCGTCCTCCTCAATAAGCGTGTCTTTAATCATAAAGTACTTGTCCAGCCCGGGATTGTAATACTGCCACTCAATAAAATTCCCGACAGTTAACTCGTCGTTGCAGCACATTGAACACGGCGAGCTGCACCCCTGAATTACGCTGTGGCAGGTCTTGCCCAGATAGTCGTCAAGCGAACGAATGCCGGAAATCTGCATAGCGTATTTGTTCATATATACAAGCTCGTAGCTGCTGCTGTCGGTAACAAAGACAGCTTCGCGCATATTATCGAATATTTCCCACTTATTTCCCAAATTGTTCATTCCCCTTTGCTTTCTTTTTACATATTATACTATATTTCTTTGAATTAGTCAATTGCTGTTTTCTGAATTTTTGGGGGATAACGGCATTTTTGTCCATGCCAGTGCAGACGCTTCACGACAGTGGGGTAAGCAATATAAAGACAGACAGCAGCACGACTTATATCGGCTGTGACAAATTTCGCGGTTTTGCTTTTCTGGGCGCACTTTTCGGCAGCCCGAGAAAGATACTTATCAGACAACCGATTCGGGACAGCATTCAGCTGCCCCGAGTTTTATTTTTGCATTCATGCGGGAGCCTGCTCGCTCTTTTTGTAGTTCAGGATGATATCCTCAATGTATTTGCGGATTGCGTTTCCGGCAGGTCTTGCGCCGAACTGTTTCACATAGTACTCGTCGGCAAGGGCTTCAAGAGTGTCCTTGTCCAATACGTCGGGCAGGAACGAGTACTCCGAAAATCTCGACTTGATATCCTTAACCTCGCGCTTGTAGACATCTGCGAGTATATCGGTGAATTTATCCTTGCTTATGCCGTTGAAGAACATCACCTTGGTGAATCTGTTCAGCAGCTCAAGGTCAAAGCCGGAGGTTAAGTCCGTAACAGACGCCTGTGATTTATGCTCGGGCGCTGCAAAGCCGATTGCATCGGATTTGTTTGTATAGCCTGCGTTGGTGGTTGCGATAATTATTGATTTTGAGAAATCGACGATTTTGCCTCTGGCGGTTTTGATGTAGCCCTCGTCAAAGGCGGACATGAACAATCTCTGAACCTCTCTGGCGCACTTTTCAAACTCATCAAGGATAATTACCTGATAGGGATTGGATTCAAGGATATCAAAGGGAAGCTCTGCCTTTGAATCGCTGCCTATGTACCCCACGGGAGAGCCGACAAGCTTGTTTATTGAAGCAGAATTGTTGTACTCGGTCATGTTAAGAATTATCGGGTTTTCGTTCATCAGCTCACGGGCAAGGATTTTTGCCGTTTCGCTTTTGCCTACTCCGCTGTTTCCCGCAAAGAGTAATGTGATGGGGCGTGTTCTCGGGAAAATTCCGAGGCTGTCGCGCTCAACAATTTCAATCAGGCATTCCAGCGCCTCATCCTGACCCTTTATAGTCTGCAAACGCTTTCTGAGGGCGCGGATATCGGGCTCAAGCCTTTTGCTGTTGCCTGTCATGTTTTTCATTGCGGTGGCTATGAGCTGTTCCTTTGAAAGAATTGTTTTCGCTTTTGTTGTTTTCAGCGCCGCCTGTCTGCGTGACGCGCTTGCTTGCTTATGATTCATCTGAATAAACGCGTCAGCCATTGCCCTGTCAAGCAGCGTTATCGCTGTATCGGGTCTGTGTGAGCCTGCAGTTTTGTACTCGTCTGAAACGGCTATGATTTCATCAAGAAGCTTGTCGGGAATTAAGACTCTGTCGCAGTAATGCGCGGACATCATGCCCTTCATTGCCGAAAGGACTGCCTTTGTCTGTTCCTTTGTCAGCTCGTCTACGACAAAGCGTGAGAAGCGTCTGTTAAAGGCGGGGTCGTTGAGCAGATTCTGCGATTCCTGAAGCGTTGTTGCGCCGATAACCTTCACATTGCCTCTGGCGAGAGCGGGCTTCATAAGCTGTGCGATTTTGTCGTAGGTAGGATTACCGCTTATCAGCGTATGTATTTCGTCAATGAACAGGATTACCTTGTTTTCGGGCTTGCCCGCAAAATCAAGGATTGCCTTTGTTTTGCGCTCGATATCGCCTACCATTCCCGAACCCGATACAATGCTTGAAAGGGGAAGCTCATACACGGTATATCCCGCAAGAGTATCGGGGATTGACATATCGTTGTTGGCGAGACGGCGCGCAAGCTCCTCGACGATTTTGGTTTTGCCGACGCCCGCTGCGCCTACAAGAAGCGCATTGGGCTTGGTCTTGCCTATCAGGCACGAAAGCGTCTGATAGATTACATCATCACGGAACATGATGGGAGCGTCGTTTTTGAATGCCTCGTTGTAGTTGATGAGAGAACTGTTCAGGGCGGCATCGAGGTTATTATGCTCGTCTGCTATGCAACCATAGATGGGGTCGTAATCGTAATCATCCTCGTCGATATCGCCGGTGTAGTCTACCGAGTTGAAATTGATGTTGTTCATGCTGTTTCCTTTCTCAATTATGTCATTGGTCGTTGGGGTAAATTTGCCGGTTAAATCGGTGAGATTGACAAGCTTTTTTTCCATGTTGATGTGTCCTTTCTACAATTTATTGAGGTGCGGCTTATGCCGTTCAGTCGCTGAACAGGCGGCGGGTTCTTCTGAAGTAATCATCCTCATAGTCCGAGTTGCTGTAAAAGTAATTATCGCAATCATTGTAATCAAATGCGGACTGTTCGCTGTAATAGGGAGTATTCATATAGTACTCTTCCATTGCCTGCTGTTCCTCGCGCTGTCTCTGCTCGTTGAACAGACGAGCGATTTCAGCGTTTGAGTAGTAGCGGGTCTCAAACGCGCGGGTCCGGGGGTTATAAATGCTTGCCTTGCGCACAGCCTGTTCGCTGCCCGGTATGATTGTTGACATTGTGAGGCTTGGCTCGCCGTTATTGATGTTAAGAAGAACGTCGCTCTCGTTGAGTGTGATATACGCGTTGGAGCCGTCTCCGAGAGGAACTGCGACGCTGTAAAAATCAACGTGCGTTGTGGAGTTTGTTCTTCTCTTGATGGAGGTGGTGGGTACGTTGTTGATTCTGATTTCTGACATATTCTTTCTGCCTTTCCGGGCTTTGCGCCCTGTACATTGTTTTGTTGGTGTTTGGGTTTTGCTGTTGTGAATATATTATATCGCATCTGATTTGCTCTATCGTATATTTAACGACAGCTTATTCAGCATATTTGATTTCCAACGTTTCATGTCGGATTTCCTTTGCTGATGTTTATATTATACACTCCATGATTTGCAGTATCGTATAATATACGATAAATAGAGCTGAATTATCAAAAAACTATTGACTTGCCCGGGCAATAATGGTATAATCATAAGCAGGAACGGTCGGTATATTATTGGAGGTGATGTGATGTCGGACAAAATAAGTACGCCGAAAGAGTATTACGGTTATACTGCTTTATTCTATCGGCGCTGCGACGACATTTATCTCAGACACAAATTTTTGAAAGCCGAGCTGGAGAAAATATTTGATTTAACCACCGGCAGAAGTACGCCGCTTGCGGATTTCATAACCGACAAAAGCGGAAATGTGTCTGAAAAAAAGATACAGACGCTTATAAACCGCCTGATGGAATGTTATAATGAAGAACAGGTGTCATTCGTGCCCAAATTTGAAAAGGAGAAAAAAGGCTGCAAGGAGTTTTACAGATGTTTTCTGTATTGCGCAATCAAGGGCTTTTCTGCGGAAATACAGCTGGAATTTCGAAAAACGCAGACCTTCGGTGATATTATACGGATGGCAGCGGGTACGAAAACAAACGTAGCGGATATCCTTGAAAATGAGTTCAGCTTTATACACTTGGCATTTCCCGATTGCTCGGGCTTTTTTGGAAATATGTGCTATGCCTACAAGCTTATCACGGGTAAAAACATCTTTGATGATTTTTCCGCCGAACAGCGCGCGGTTATTAAGGATTCCATACAGAAATACGAGAAATATCAAAGGGAGAATCATGAATGGGAGAAATCCTACCGAACACGCGAAGACGGCACCTACATGACCGATGAAGAATATAAAGAAATGCTGGATTTGGAAGCACAGGCATGCAGTGACTTTCAGTACACTCCCGAAGACCAGAAACTGATAGACGAGGAAGATAAACTCAAAAAAGAAGCAAAGGACGCACAGTCGGAATGGCTGAACTCTTTCAAGAATGCCGAGAAATTCATTCGCTGCTACAAACGCGCCCGCGAGCTGTATTTTAAATATAGTGCATCGCTTAATCCCGAACAGGAAATTACCGATATGATTGATTGCTTTCTGTGCATAAACGGGCTGTCGGATTTATCTGATGAGGATACGGCAGTTAAAGCGATATATCGTGTCAGACGTGCACAGGAGGCTATTGAGCATTCGCGGAAAAAGAGGGGGATACATAATGGATGAGGTATATTCTGCCGACAGCTTTATTCGTATGCTTTTGTCGGAATACACTACATTTCGTAAGGTCAGCAGGTATAATACTCTGACGATTGACCCGAAAGACGAAACCGCCGCGTGTTTTATTTTCGGCTATCAGCGGGATTTAAGAATCAAAAAAGCACAAGAGCTTTCGCAAAGCCGTGAAGCTATTCTGGAATACTCCCGAAACAGAAAGAAGAACAAGTACATTCTTCTTGAGGCGATGGATTGTGCATTGGCATACGGTGTTATAAGCGAGGCTGAATTTGCGGAGCTTTTCGGGGGGCTTACGGGTAAAACAGAGCATAAATCCTACGATTCCTTGCTTACGA
This sequence comes from Oscillospiraceae bacterium, assembly GCA_051882575.1. GTDB lineage: Bacteria > Bacillota > Clostridia > Oscillospirales > Ruminococcaceae > CAG-115. The sequence goes on along the minus strand of JBJESB010000062.1, from coordinate 829 downwards.
TTAAGTATAAATATGAGTATCTTTTCGGATGTATTGATGATTTTTTTATAAACAAGGGATACAGCGTTGTAACCGGAGAGAAAAAACCAAACCTTGAAGAACAGCAGATTAGTTACACAAACGAGCTGGAGATGTGGTGTGAATACTGCAAATATGCCCGTGAAAACGGTATTGCGGTTTCGGGCTGTGCGGACAGTGTTTCTCTTAACGAGGAATATATACTGGAATGTGCGTCGCAGCTGGAAATTATGAACGAGAGCAAAGCAGATGAATCATTTGTGCCGCTGTACTTTGACGCAAAAAACGGCGCGGGGATATATATTATAGGTTCCAAACGTATTCCAAAGGATAAGCGGACAAATTCCGCCTGCCGTGTATGCGTGACCTACTATTATGAGCTGCTTGATTTAGAGGATGATATTCTTACTCTGGATATGGAAGTAAACTATTTTGACACGGTTGCCGAGGCGTGTTCGTTTTTTCGGGAGAACAGCTTTATGTTCTACGAGCACTACTATGACGATAACAGCTGCAGGGATATCAGCAAGGTGAGGGCTCCGTTCAGGCAATTCTTTGAGCGCACAGTCTCGCGAAAATCAGCGTCGGAAATGATGAGCGAAATTGAGAATGAACTGTATCGGACCACGGTTCTCGACAGGGCAAAGGGCAGCGGTCAGCATTCAAAATGATGATATAGTCCAGAAAAGGCAAACCCCGCTGGTAGCATAACAAAGCCGCCCGCGGGGGAAAGATATGGCACCCCTTGTAGGAATCGAACCTACAACTGCCCCTTAGGAGGGGGCTGTTATATCCATTTAACTAAAGAGGC
>JBJESB010000061.1:0-47747 GCA_051882575.1 Oscillospiraceae bacterium | reverse complement strand
CGGGATTATTCAGAAAATGTGTATTCCGTGCTTCTTAAGCGAATCGTTGACATAAGCATAGTGCATATTCTCCCATTCGCGGTAGTTCGGGTAGCGGTCAAGCTGAACGCCGCCCTTAAGCTGGGATACGGCAACGGTGTATTTCAGCATTGAGCCGTTCCAGATGTACCTCATGCCCTTGTATTCACCCCTCAAACGCGCAATATCATCCTGTGCGGTGGCAGCAGGGCAAACAACTCTGTTAAGCTCGAAATCGTCGGCTGTCGGGGCATTGCAGGCGCTCTCATTCAATGCCTTTTCAAGACCGCTCTCAATCGCATTCTTTACGCCGAAAAACTCGCATATCTCGGTGATATTCATGCTGAAAAGCTTGTCGCAGCATCTTAATACGACGGAATAAACTGCCCTTGCAAGCGCCTTTTCGTCACCCTCGGGCAGATTAAGCAGCCCCGAAAGCTTCAGCGACGACGATAACATTTCGTCGGGTATGGACTCTGCCAGCTTATCAAGCTTCTCGGTTACGGCAGGGTCGTTTACGCTGAACAGCTCCCGTGCGCAGCGCCCGCTCAAATCCTCGTGAAGTATTTCATCTATGATTTCGCCGCGGCTCATGGCTATCTTCTCAAAGGCTTCCGTTGCGGGCGTAAGCGTGTTTTTCTGATATTCCGTAAGCCTGTCGGTAATCGTGCGGTACAGCTCAAGCACAGTGCCGCCTGTTGACTGCCTTGCGCGGTAATCTGCAAGGTCGTGTAGCTCAGACAGGTACTGCTCAACGGATTTACCCTTGAACAGCGCGGAGGTTTTAACCTTTGCATAAGCCGTCTGCTCCAGCTTACGCGCGCGCTCCACCTGCTCGTTCATATCGTTAAGCTCCGAATTTACCTTTGCGTATGCCACTCGCAGCTCCGCCAGACATTTACGGATTATTTCCTGTGCATAGAACGGACCTTTCTCAAAGTCTGTCTTTGCCCGCTCGCACACATCTATGATTTCCTTGATAATCGGCTCGCAGCAGGTCGCCGCGCCCTGTTTTACAGCCTCGGAAACATTCATTACCCATGTTTCCACCGCCTCATGCGCGCCTTCATTGCTAAGTCTAAGCGCTCTTGCAGAGAAAGAGGGATTGAGATGCTCGTCAAACAGCAGCTCGCCTGCATTTCCGCCCTTGTGAGCAAGATAACGTGCGTCGGGCGTTACCTGATTTGCATACTGACCCAGCAGCATCTGTCCAACGCTGTTCTTATTAAGAACATGGTTCATACGCGTGAAAATTCTTACCGCAAGATACGAGGCAATTTTATCAACGGGAACCTCATAAACCGCCGTGGAATACGCAAGGTAACGGAAATCGTGGCTTCCCGCCTGACTTAACATATTATATGACATAATGCGCTCTGCGTCGTCATCCTTGCTGAATATTATCTCCATGCGGTTCAGAATCTTCTCGGCGGCGCAGTCCAGCGTATAGCTGTAATTGCGCTCTGCAAGCGCTATAAAGCACGATGAGAACGGCGGCTTGTCGGATGTTACCTCAAATGTGCTTGTGTACTGCTGTGAAAACGGCTTCTTCATGCACTGGAATTTGTCAAGCTCGCTCTTGGTAATTAGCGTATTGGCAAAATATCCGCCCTGCTCGCGCTGGTCCTTTTCAAACATAACGGTTGTATCGGCGGCAAACATATAGCAGTTAATCTTAACGGGATACGCCGCAACATCAAACAGCTTTTTCAGAATGTATGCCAAATCAATAAACATTCCGCCGAAAAATGCGTCGCCCATGTTGCCCGTAATTATAATCTCAAGCGATTTATCAGAGCCGCCGAATGCCGAAAGTGCGTCGCTTGCGCACTGCATAATCCGCTTGATATTGTGGAATAATGCCACCCTGCCGCACTGGCGCTTGGTCAATCCGTAAATCGGAGCGGCGGGCGAGTAGTTTTTAAGCCCGTTGTCAAACCAATCCAGCGCATACTGCGGCAATCTGCCGGGATTGTTAAGGTATTTATAAATAGCTTCCTCGGGCACAATCGGGATTGTTTCGCCTTCATCAAGCACCGTACCGCAGCAGGATGCGCCGTCAAGGTATGAATCCTCGGCAATGCCCAGATAGCGTACCTTCTGCGAATCCGTACCGAAGCGCTTTTCGGTGATATGCTTGCAGCGCAGCAGGCAATCAACGCCGTTTTTGCCGATTCCGATTATAAAAAGCCTGTTCATTCCGAACTTGCTTTTGGCTCCGTTTCCAAGCTTCAGAATCCTTTCCGGCTTAAGCCACACCGTTTTCTTCTCAATTTCCATGAAAACATCCCCTTATTCATAAAAATTTCTGTATAAATCAATTCGTCTGTCGTTTCTTACGGGAAACCCGCTGCGCGTCGTACTGACATATTCGTGCAGAATATCGGCAAAAATCAGCTGTTCCCGCCCCGACTCTGCCAGCGATATCAATGCGCCGTCGGGTGCATAAACCGCGCTGTCGCCGCTGTAATACAGTCCGTTGCCGTTACCGCAGCGATTGCACCCTGCAATATAGCACTGATTTTCTATCGCACGAGCTTTCAGAAGCGTCTGCCAATGCTCGCGGCGGCTTTCGGGCCAGTTTGCGATGACAATGATACAGTCTGCGGTTTTTGCAAGTTGTTCAAACAGCTCGGGAAAGCGCAAATCATAGCAAATTGCAAAGCCAAGGGTGATATCGCCGATTTTAGCTGTAACCGCCTTGTTTCCCGCCGAAAAAATCCTGTCCTCACCGCTGTAAGAAAACGGGTGGATTTTATCATAGCTGCAAACAACATCACCAAATTTATCGGTAACCGTCAGCCGATTGCAAAGCTTGCCCTGCTCCGACACGGGATATCCAAAAGCGCACGAAACAGAGCACTCTTTCGAGCACTCTGAAAAAAAACGAATGGTATAATCATCGTTGTCAGCAAGCGTTTTACTGAACGAGAACCCCGTCAGCGTCATTTCAGGAAAAACAACAAGCTCTGCACCTTGCCTTGCGGCATCCTTAACAGCCTGTCTGCACCGAAGCATATTCTCCGCTGTGTTCTCCCAGACAGTATCCTGCTGGCATACACATATTTTCATATTATCCACCTTACTCTATATAAACATTATACAATAATCTGTCTGTCTTGTCAACACAGAATGTGAATTTTATATAAAAATTTTACATTTCTTTATTCAATGCACTGCGTAAAGAAATGCTCCGCCGAACAAGCCGACGGAGCAGGATTTATTCCGTAATTACGTTGTACTTTTTCAGCCAGTAATCAATCTGCAGGAAGTATGCGTAAATCTGCGGCACTGTCATAAGCTGACCATACCAGTTCTTTTTGAAAGACGCTCCGCCCGTGCGCAGCATTTCGCGAATGCTCTTTTCGTCTACAATCTCCGTCAGGCGGCAGGAGCCGCTCTCAAGCAGCGCTGTAAGTCGCTCGGTGAGCAGCTTAAGATAATTGGGATTGTGTGTTTTGGGATACGGGCTCTTTTTGCGCCACAGAACATCCTCGGGCAGGATTCCGCTCATTGCACGGCGCACAAGCCCCTTTTCCCTGCCGTTGTAGGATTTCAGCTCCCACGGTATATTATATGCGTACTCGACAATTCTGTAATCGCAGAACGGCACGCGCACCTCAAGCCCGTGCGCCATTGACATTCTGTCCTTGCGGTTAAGAAGCGTCATCATAAAATACTCAAGATTCAGTATGAACATCTCGCGCATTCGGCGCTCACGGGGGGTGTCGGAATCAAGATAATCCGTATGAGAAACCGATTCCGCGTAGAATTTTCGGACAAAATCTTCCGCTTCACACGCACTCATCGGATTCTTCATCAGCGCAGCGCGCTCGGGTACCGCCGTTGACCACGGGAAGCCGTCATACCACAATACCTCGTCACGGTGATACCACGGGTAGCCGCCGAAGATTTCATCCGCACATTCACCGCTTAATGCCACGGGGAAATTCTTTTTGATTTCGCGGCAGAACAGCCACAGTGAGCTGTCAACGTCAGCCATACCGGGCAGACTGCGGGCGTAGGTCGAATACTCCAGAGCGTCGGCAAGCGCAGGTGTATCCAGCACAACATCGGTATGCTCTGAACCGATAAATTCAGCCATGCGGACTATCCACGGCGCGTCCTCATCGGGCTGGAACGAGCTGGCACGGAAATTCGCGTGATTGTCCTTATAATCAATTGAGTAGGTATGCAGCCTTTCGCCGCGCCTGCGGAACTCATCCGACGCAATCGCCGATATCACGCTGCTGTCCAGACCGCCCGAAAGAAAGCAGCACAGCGGTACATCACTTACCAGCTGCCGCTTTACGCTGTCGGTTATCAGATAACGTACACGCTCGCAGGTTTCGTCAAGCGACTCGGTATGCGGTCGTGCCTTTACGCTCCAGTAACGCTCAAGCGTGAAGCCCTCGCGGGTAAGTCGGGCATAATGCGCTGCGGGCAGGTCGCGGATATCTCTAAAGACGCCGCTGCCCGTAGTCTGCGCAGGGCCTATCAGCATTACCTGCGCAATCCCTTCCCGCGTGACAATCGGCTTAACCTGTGAGTGCGCCAGCAGCGCGCCAATTTCGGAGGCAAAGATTATACCGTCGGCAGTAAGTGAGTAATACAGCGGCTTTACACCGATTCTGTCACGCGCAAGAAACAGGCTTTGCTCACGCTCGTTCCATACAGCAAAAGCAAAAATTCCGTTAAATAACCGCAGGCAATCCTCGCCGTACTGCGCATACGCTTTCAGCACAACCTCCGTGTCGGAATGCCCGATAAACTCATAGCCCAGCTTCAAAAGCCCCGCTCGGATTTCCTCGGTGTTGTACAGCTCGCCGTTATACACAATCGTGTTGTCGCCGAAGGTCATGGGCTGTTTGCCGTTTTCCGGGTCAATTACAATAAGCCTGCGGTGTTCAAGGCAGACGTGCGGCGAAAGATACTCGCCGTCTGCGTCGGGTCCGCGCGGAGCCAACACACTGCTCATTCTTCGCATATCATCCAGTTTTTCCCTCATATCGGTCATAAATCCTATCTGTCCCGCTATTCCGCACATATTCAGTTCTCCTTTCGTGGGATTCTCTGATTATTGTATGCAGATTTAACAAATTCGGTCACGAATTGCCTTTAGGCAACACCGCACAAAGACCATTTATTGAATTTTGTACGCATCTTGCTTGCATCTTTTCCGTCATATCGCCCAAAAACTCCTTGACGGGCGTTAGCCCGCCTTCGTCGTTTTTGTACAATCTGACAAAAAATCTGTCGGCGCAATATGCGCACAATCTTTGTGCGGTATTGCCTTTACAAATCGGCAAAATTGTGTTAATATATATATGTAGACGCTGTAAAGGAGTGATAAGTACGGAGATTCTGATAACGTTTGGAATTATTTTGTTCCTGCTGTTTATCGCGGGCGCTTCGATTGATTTCCTTACCGGCACAGTTTTGATTATCCTCACTGCGGCTCTGGGAATAATTGCGCTTTTCTTTCTGTTTTTCTCGTTCGTGCTTATCTCTTCAAAAAAGAAAACCGCATATTTTACACGCTTTGGCTCTCTCGGTGAATCTAAAATCGAAAACGCCGTGTATACAATTGACGGTCAGGAATATTTCAACGTGTTTCCGAAAGAGGTTATTTTTACGAAAAAGCTCTACAAGGAAAACAAGCCCGTTAATGTGCGGCTTACAAGGAACAAGCTGTTTGTGCTGGACGCGAATGCGGTTACAACTATAATCGCGGGCGACGCCGCTGTTGTTGCTATGCTGATTGTTTTCGCTCCCACAATCGCAGGCATAATCACGGGCGCGTTCTTTTTGGGTATGTAATTCCAGCGGCAGGAGTGTATCAATATGAGTAACGAAACTATATTAAACAACCTTACACAGGCGGCTCCCGCCACTTTGCTCAACAGCGGGAGCGCTCCGCAAGCGACTGTTGTTAACACGCAATCGCAGGCAGGCATTGGCATACCCGCAGGTACGGCGCTTGCAGACGGCTACACGGTGATTGGCAGTATGAATACCTCTGCGGGTGAAGCCGACCTGTTTCTCTGCGAAAAGAACGGCCTGCAATACGCCGCAAAGCTGTACCGCAGGCAGACGGGAATCAAGCCCGAGGTTATTGAAGCGCTCAACGGCGTTGAAAGCCCCTATGTCGCAAGGCTGTATTACACGGGCGAATACTGCGGCAGACCGCTGGTTATTCTGCCCTACTACAAAAACGGCAGTCTGCAGGGCAGAACATTTTCAGCGGATGAACTGAAAAATGTAATCATTCCGAATATAAACGAGGGGCTTCATGCGCTTCATTCGGCGGGTATTATTCACAAGGACCTCAAGCCCTCAAATATCATGCTGAATGACGACTGCAAAACGGTGTCAATCATTGATTTCGGCATAAGCTCGGTGCGCAAGGACGGCAGCACGGTGCTGGTTACAAGCACAGGTATGACGCCCGAATACTCTGCGCCCGAAACCTTTCGCAGCCTGTATTTGGAGGAATCGGACTACTATTCCTTCGGCGTGACGATATATGAGCTGTTCTGCGGGCATTCACCGTACAAGGGGCTTTCGCCCGAGGAAATTGCGCGGTATACCTCTTTGCAGAGAATACCTTTCCCCGAGCAGATGCCCGAGGAGCTTAAAGCTCTGATTGGCGCGCTAACCTACTACGATATCACCAACCGCAACAACACCGCCGACCCCAATCGCCGCTGGACTTACCGAGAGGTTTGTATGTGGCTGGGCGGCAATGCACCGATTGAGCCGCACTCCCCCGCAGCTTCTATGCCCGCGTACAAATTCTGCGGGGAAAAATACACCGAGATACATACGCTTGCGCTTGCTCTTGCCGAAAACTGGAACGAGGGCAAAAAGCAGCTGTTCCGAGGTTTGCTTTCGGGCTTTTTCAGAACGTTTGACCCCGAAATTGCAGGTCACTGCATTGACGCAGAGGAAGCCGCCGAGCGTACCAATCACAACGAGGATGTCATATTTTTCACTACGCTGTACAGAATCTGCCCGACGCTTACGCAGTTCTGCTGGCGGGGGCAGATTTTCGATTCAACGGCGGAGCTTGGCAGGCAGCTTCTGGATAAGCTGCGCGGCGGCAGCGGCGACCTTGCACTGTACGGAGATATTCCGGCAAACAAGCTTCTTTCGCTGTATTATGCCGAGCATTCTGCCGCAGGCAGCGCAGTTGAGGCGCTTAAAGCAACCGAGGACGAATATGCGCGGTGCGTTTCAAACGAGGAAATTGAAGCGCTGCTTTACAAGCTGGGATATCTGCTTGTGCCAAAGGATGAAAGAGTGTTCATACACAGCGGCAGCCGATTCGCCGACCTGAACGGGCTGGTGAAATATCTTGCGCGGCTTTCGGCAGATGACCCGGACGCTTTCGACAGCTTCTGCGAGGAGATGTTTGACGAATCGGGCAGGCTTGACCCGCAGTTTGAGGCTTGGCTATACGCCTGCGGCAAACGCGCCGCGCTTGAAAAATGGAAAAATCGGAACGAAGATATCGGAGGTACACAATGAGCGGACCGAAAACCTCAAGATACAAGCTGACCCCCGCGCAGAGAAAAATAATCGCAAGGCAGCGGGAGCTTGAAAGACAGCTCAACGAAGAAAAGGCATACAGAATCAGGCTGCTTGCAAGGGTGAAAGCGCTTAACGGAGCATTCTCCGCGGACAGATACAACGCAAAGCTGCTTGCGGAGCATTCGGGCAGCGATAACGGATTTGGCGAAATGGCTGACGCTTTTTCGTTGAGAATTGCAAATCTGATAAAGGAATTGGAAAACGCGCAGTTTTTCTCCGAGCTTGAGGATTTTCAGCGTGTGCGCATTGCCGCAGACAAGGAGCTGGCAAAGCTTGTGGAAGAACAGGCGCAGCTTGAACGTCTTGCCGCAGAAAATGAGCTTGCTCTTTCGGCGGCGCTGAACGACAAAATCGACGCGGGATTTACGCAGGAGCTGCGCATAGAGTCCCATAATCCGCCCGAGGACAGTCCCGCAGCCCGCAAGGAACAGACGCTGAATAAGCTGCGCAGGCTTCAAAACGAGCCGCTGCTTTCCGCTGAAATTATAAGCGCTTTGCAAGAGACCGAACAGCGGCTGCGCAGTATCACCGACAGGAATTTTGCGGAGAATTTTATTGCGGTTTCGGCTGCAAGGGTAATTTCGCAAGCCGAGAAATACCTTGAAAATATCGGTATGTTTGACGGGCTTATGGCGAGGTACGAATCGCTTTGCGAATGCTGCGGCGAGCAGCCCCAAGCGTTCACGCCAAACGATATTGATTCGCTCAACGAGAAAATCACCGCGCTTGAAGCGCTGCTGGTTGAGCAAAGCGAGCAGGCGTACATTGCGCAGGCAATCGACGAGGTAATGGAGGACATGGGGTACAGACTGCTGGGTACGCGCTCCATGCAGAAAAAATCGGGGGCGAGATTCCGCAGCGAGCTGTATTCCTACAACGACGGCGCGGCAGTGAATGTAACTTACAGCTCCGACGGGAAAATCACCATGGAGCTGGGCGGGCTGGACACCGCCGACAGACTGCCGACCTGTGCCGAAGCGCAGCGGCTGCGCGGTGATATGGAAAGCTTCTGCGACGAATACGACGAGTTTGAGCTGCGGCTTGCGCAAAAGGGCGTTATTCCCGAGCATCTCTCGCTGCTGCCGCCCGACGACGAATACGCGCAGATAATCAATACCAATGACTACGAGCTGTGCGAGGGCGCTGCAATCACAAATATCACCGACAGAAAGCGACCCGCACAAAATAATATTATGAGGAAATCAACCGATGACCCGATTTAAGCTATGCCCGTACTGCGGGCGAAAAAATCCGCCTGCCCTGCTGGAATGCGAGCAGTGCGAGGCTGATATTACCGCCGTAAGAGCCGTTGACAGCGAGCCTGCCGAGATTCCCGCCGCCGAGCCTGAGCCGCAGCGTGTGAGAATCTGCGAGGACTGCGGATTCCGCAATGTTCCTGCGGCGAGAAAATGCACACAATGCGGCGCGGACATATCCTATATTGCGCCGACAGTCGGGCGCTGTATTGCTGCCGAGGTGCATTATGCGCTGATTGCGGATGACGAGTTTGCTTTTGACATTACAAAGCCGCTTACCGTTGTGGGGCGCGAGGCTGAAATGAGCGAATATCTCGCCGATAAGGGTTATGTTGGCAGAAAGCAGGCTAAATTCACGCTTACAGACGACGGTCTGTACATAACTAATCTGGGACAGACAAACGGCACTTTCGTCAACAACGAGCGGCTTTCCGAAGCCCCGCGCAAGCTTGCGGACGGCGACGAAATCGGGCTTGGCGGCAACTCTGCGAACGGAAAGCAGCAGCTTGCGGCGTATTTTACGGTGAGAGCATGGTCATGTTTTTAGCGCGGATTCTCTACCCCGTTGAGGTGCTGGGTCCCGGAAAAAGAATCGGGCTTTGGCTGTGCGGCTGCCCGCACAGGTGCAAGGGGTGCAGCAATCCCGAGCTGTGGGAGCAGCAGCCGCAATTCGCCGTCACCGAGGAACGCATAACCGAGCTTATCGGGCGTATCACTGCAGATAATCCCGTTGACGGATTCACCATAACCGGCGGCGACCCGTTTTTTCAGCCCGAGGCGCTGAACTCGCTGCTGGACAGTCTTTGCGGCATTTCGGACGATATTCTGGTGTACACAGGCTATACGCTGCAAGAGCTTCAGTCGCTGGGCGATTCGGCGCGGGAAGCGCTTGGTAAAATCTCGGTGCTGATAGACGGGCGATATATTGAGGAACTGAACAACAACTGCCCTCTGCGCGGGTCGGAAAATCAGCGGGTGATTTTTATAGACGAAAGCAAGCGCGGGCTGTACGAGGAATACATGAGCCGCGGTAATTCCATACAGAATTTCAGCGCGGGAAACAGCGTGATTTCGGTGGGTATTCACCGCAGAGGATTTTAGGCGAAACGCTGAATAAATCAACTTTGCCACGCTAAAACAGGAGGTAACAATGCAGCTTGAAGAATTAGAACAAAGACTCCTTGCCATGGAGGCAAAATGCGCGTATCTGGAGGAAACTCTGAACACGCTTGCCGCCATGATAAAATCCGAACAGATGAAGGATTACATAGAAAAGCGGCAGCATTCAATGAAGTTTGCCTCGCTGCTTAACGCTCTGGCAGACGAGCCCGCAATTGATACCGCGCAGCAGCAGCAAGAGCTTGATGTTATGATTGCCGAAAAGGAACGGCTTGACAACAGCATTTCGCAGCTGAATACGCAGGTACAGCCTGTTAATCACCCCGCGGGGTATATTCCCTACACGCTGGAATACAAGCCGTACAAGCACGGCGTTATGGTTACTGCGTACTCGTTTGAGGGCTTTGACAGCGACGAAGAAATCGTTACCGTTCCCGATTCCTACAACGGTCTGCCGGTTATAAAAATCAACGACGAGGCTTTTGCTAACAGCGGCGTAAAGCGCGTCTTTCTTCCGCAGTGCCTTGAGGAAATCGGCAGCAGCGCTTTCTTTTCATGCAGCAGCCTTGAGCGTATTTCCCTGCCCGACGGCTTGACCGCAATCGGGGATTCTGCGTTTGCAAACTGCCGCAGCCTTGCTAAAATCAATCTGCCCGAGTCGCTGAAAATCATGGGCGCTGCGGCGTTTTCTCACTGCATTTCTCTTGCAAGCGTTACTATCCCGCCGCAGATTACGGGTATCCGCTCGCAGTGCTTTGAGCATTGCTTTAATCTGACGCGCATTACGCTTAACAATACTCTTACCGTTATCAGCGACTATGCGTTTGCTAACTGCAACTCGCTCAAATCCATTACCCTGCCCGAAAGCCTGCGGTATATCGGAGAATGCGCCTTTACACAGTCGGGCATCAAGCGCATAGTTATTCCTGCCTCGGTGGAAAGAGTGATTTACAGCGCAATCGGCGGCTCATGGAGCGTTGAAGCAGCGGCTTTCAACGGCAAGGACACAGAGCTTGAAAACATCACCGACCAGTTCTTTATGTTTACCCCGATTACGATTTACTGCCAGCCGCAGAGCAAGGTCAAGCCCGCCGCAGAAAGCCGAGGTATTCCCTGCAAGCCGCTGCGCGAATTTATGAGTAACTGAATATTCCGACACAAGGAGTTAATTTATGAGCTACATTCCAAAATGGCACAGAGAGCTGCAGATTTTCAGCAAAATCAAGCCGCTGATTATTCTTGAGGGAAATATTCTGGATTCCTACACCTACCCCGGCTCGGAAAGTCTCCCCGAGGGCAGTATCGTGCGGCTTACGGAATATCTGCACTATCATTTCAAGGATTCGGGCTACAAGAATATCGTGTTCTACGACAGCATGAAAGGCTTTGATAACCCTATCGAGCAGCAATTTGCGCAGAGCTTTGCGGCGCTTGTAGGGGCTTGCAAAACGCTGCCCGTTAAGGCACAGTTTCGCGGCAGCGCTGTGGGCAGCGCGGCTGATTATGTAAATACCGCGCTTTCGCAGACAAACGAGCCTACCGTTATGGTAATGAGCTTTGCTTCGCGGTATATCTCAAATCCGAACCAGCTCGACCAATCCGAGGTGGACAGCTTTACCGCGCTTTTGAAAGCTTCGCTTACCGCAAAGGACGTCAGCACACAGGGCGGAATGCTGAAAAATCTGCTGATACTGCTGGTGAACAAAACCAACGACATTCCCGCATGGTTCTATCTTGACAATCCCAACAGCAAGACAATCACCGTGCCCAATCCCACGCGGCAGGAGCGCGAGCAGCTGATTAAGGGCTGCAATTTCCGCACGTTCTTTGCGTCGGAGATTTATAAGAATGAAATCCCGTACTACGAAGAACACCCCGACGAGCTTGCGAAGCTTCAGGAGCGGTTTGCGGCTTTGACAGAGGGCTTCAGCTTTACGGAATTCAACGGGCTGCGCAGGCTGTGCAAGAATGAGCGTTTTTCAATCAGCGAAATGTGCGACGTGGTTGACCTGTACAAGTATGGAATCAAGGAGAATCCATGGAAGAAGCTGGACGCAAAGAGTCTGCGCTGCGCCGCAGATGATTTTCGCAGGCGCGTAAAGGGTCAGGACGCCGCAATCATAAAATCTCTGGATGTAATTAAGCGCGCGGTAACGGGACTTTCGGGGCTGCAGGGTTCATCCCACACAAGACCGAAGGGTGTGCTGTTTTTTGCGGGTCCCACCGGTACGGGCAAGACCGAAACCGCCAAAACCCTTGCAGAAAAGCTGTTCGGCGACGAAAGCGCCTGCATACGCTTTGATATGAGCGAATACGGGCAAAGTCACAGCGACCAGAAGCTGCTGGGTGCGCCTCCGGGATACGTTGGCTACGAGGCGGGCGGTCAGCTTACCAATGCGGTTAAGAACAACCCGTTTTCAATTCTGCTGTTTGATGAAATCGAAAAGGCTCACCCGTCGGTGCTTGATAAGTTCTTACAGATTCTTGAGGACGGCAGAATGACCGACGGTCAGGGCAACACCGTTTATTTCAGCGAGTGTATCATAATCTTTACAAGCAATCTCGGAATTTACACAACCGATAAATACGGCGTAAGAACGCCAAACGTAACGCAGGATATGGACTACCGCGAAATCACCGCGCGCGTTCGCTCTGCGATTGAGGACTACTTTAAGCTGGAGCTGGGCAGACCCGAAATTCTCAACAGAATCGGTGAAAATATCGTAGTGTTTGACTACATCCGACCCGATACCGCAAAGCAGATTCTCCGTTCACAGACCGACAGAATAATCTCTGCGCTGGCAGCGGACAAGCATATCTCGCTGACGATTGCCGAAAAAGCATATTCCGTACTGACCGAAAGTGCGCTGGGCAATCTTGCAAACGGCGGCAGAGGTATCGGCAACATTGTGGAAAATCTGCTGATAAACCCGCTTTCGCGTTACATTTTCGACAATGATATCCCAGACGGATGTACGCTTAAAATTGAGAACATCCGCACGGATGTATTCCCGGCAGAGCTTGAATGTTCGAGAGGATAATAAAATGAAAATTTATGCGCTTACCGCAAAAGGTACGGAAAAATCACACAGCGACGACAGGATTCTTGCGGACAATGTTGTTCTGTGCGAAGCCGAATACTCCGCAGAAATATCATCGCCAAAGATTATCGCCGTAGCCGACGGTATCGGCAGCTACAACGGCAGCGACCGCGCAGCGCAGTTTGTGTGCGAGTATATGTCGGCTTACAGCGGGGATGATTCCCTGCTGCAAGACTGTGCGGAGGCTCTGATGAAATTTGCGGAGGAATCACCCGCAGAAAGGTTAATGGGTACTACCTTTACAGCGCTTGCATTCTGCGGCGATTTCTGCAAGGTGCTGCATATCGGCAACACACGGGCTTATTCCATGTGCGGAAGGTATCTCAAGCCGCTGACAAAAGACCACACCACCTATCAGTGGTACATGACGGCGGGGCTTACGGAAAAGGCTGAAAGCTGCAACAAAAGCGAGATTACATACTGCTTCGGCGCGGGTTCAATGCGGTATTTTCAGCCGATTGTCAAGGAGATTTCACCGGGCGGCGGATTTGTGCTGACCTCTGACGGAATACATGATTTTCTTTCGGCGGATGAGCTGGAATCGCTGGTTTTTGCCGACGGCGACGACTATATGAACGCCTGTCGGCATATTGCAGACGCTGCTGTAAATAACGGCTCGTATGACGATATAAGTATTATTATCGCTGTACCTTAAACATAACGCCCGAACCGTGCGCTGCTCGATTCGGGCTGTTTTTATTTCGTTTGCATTATCAGAACGCATATTGGCGAAACCTCTGTCTTGCCGCTGACCTCGCCAAACGGCTGTGCGCCTGCGCGATTTTGGTCGGCGTACACAAGGCACGGCTTCAATTCAACCTCTATGGGCTTACGGAACGGATTTATTACCGCAATCAGGTCGTCAATGCGCATTATCAGCGCGCCGCCGCAGATTACCTCAAAATGCACTCGGGCTCGGATTTCTTCGGCGGTGCGCAGACGCAGCTGCGAAAAACGCTTTCGCAAAGCAATCAGACCCTTGTAGTATTCCATTACCTCGCGGTTTTCGGTTACGTTGTTCCATTTTATGCAGTTTACGCTGTCGGGAGATTTATAGCTGTCGTGCACAAAGCCGTTTTCGCTCGGTTTAGAACGCAGCAGCTCCTGCCCCGCCTGAATAAACGGCACTCCCTGCGCAAGAAAAACCAGCGCAGCACCCAGCTTATCGGCGGCAATACGCTCGCGCACGGCAGCATTTGGCATGGATAGAGTTAGCTTGTCGTAAAACGTGAGATTATCGTGCGCTTCTACATAATTCACGCTCTGCGCGGGGTCGTCTGTCCAAATTTCGGACTTCGGGCGGTTTATTTCGGGGTGATACACACCGCCGCATAGCACGGATTTTATAAACTCCGCGCAATGCTCGTCAGCCTCGCCGTTGATATAGCCCGCAGCCGTATCGCTAAAGACCGAGCCTTTTACGCCGTCGCGGAAATCGTCGGAAAACATGGAATACTGCGGCACAAGCGAAGCGTTCTTCTTTACGGCGCGGTATTCTTCCGCAAGCGGTGAGCTGCCGCCTGTCCAGCCCTCGCCGTATAACACGGCGCAGGGGTTGATTTTAAGCAGCTCTTTCGAGCAGAGATTCAGAGTTTCGGTATCAAGCAGCCCCATAAGGTCAAAGCGGAATCCGTCCAGCTTATACTCGCGCATAAGATAACACAGGCTGTCACAAATGAATTTCCGCGCCATGACACGCTCCGACGCAAATTCGTTGCCGCAGCCCGAACCGTTGGAATACTCCGTTTTATCATGGCGGTAGTAGTAATGCGGGTAGATTCTGCCGAACGGGCTGTCGGTGTCGTAGGTGTGATTGTAGACCACATCCATTATCACGCCCAAGCCCTGCGAATGCGCCGCTGCAACAAGCTGCTTGAACTCACGCACACGCGCAAAGCCGTCGGCGGGATTGGTGGAATACGAGCCCTCGGGCAGATTGTAATTCAGCGGGTCGTAGCCCCAATTGAACTGCGGCTTGTCGGAATCCTCATCAACGCTTGCAAAATCGGCAACGGGCAGAAGATGTATGTGAGTAACGCCAAGAGACGCAATGTATTCCAGCCCGACAATATCGCCGTGTTCGTTTGTGACGCCCTTTTCGCAGAAAGCCGCAAACTTGCCCCTGTTCGTAAATGAAGCCGATATATCCGCGGAAAAATCACGGATGTGCAGCTCGTATATCACAGCGTCGGTTTTGGATTCCGTCGGCATATACCCTACGTTTTCCCAGCCTGCGGGATTGGTCTGCGCGGGGTCGAAAATCATGCCGCGCGTGCCGTTTACACCCGCCGAACGAGCATAGATATCAATAGTTTCATTCGCAGCGCCGAATATCTCAACGGTATAGGTATAATACACGCCGTTCAAATCCCCGCTGACAATTCCCTGCCACACACCGCCGCTTTTTTGCAATGGCTCGGTATAATACGGCTGTGCGTCGCGGCAGGTGTGATACAGATTAAGCGTTACGCTGTCAGCCTCGGGCGACCACACCGCAAAGCTTGTTTGATTTTTGCTGTATTCTGCGCCAAGAGCTCCGCTGTACGCGTACTCGCTGTCAATTCTGCCAAAATCGTATTGTTTCATAGCCTGCTCCATTCATAATGGGATTTGCCGATTATTCTGTATTCATATTATACTACATTATATGCAATTGTGCAAGTTACTATCCCTTGACCGCGCCGCCCGTAACGCCCTCGACATAGTATTTCTGCATGGATATAAACAGCGCGCCGATTGGAATGGATACCAGCACTGCCGCTGCCGCAAACTGCGTGTAGTAGGTTCCGATAAACTCGCGCTCCAGCATACGGAACATACCCAGCGCCACGGTGTAGGAATCATAGTTTGAGCCGCAGAGTATACTTGGCAGAATGTAATCAATCCACGGGGTCATAAATGCTGTCAGCACCGTATACACGATTATCGGCTTGGAAAGCGGTATCGTCACCAGAAAAAACAGCTGCGATTTCGTTGCGCCGTCAAGATACGCCGCTTCGTCAAGCGAGCGCGGGATTGTATCGAAAAAGCCCTTGGCAATATAGTAACCCATTCCCGCTCCCGCAATGTAAACCAGCGTAAGTGCAACCAGCGGATTGTTCAGCAGATTAAGCCCCTTGAGTATATAATATATCGCTATCATTGACATAAATCCCGGGAACATACCCAGCACCAGCGCAACATTCATCAGAGGTCTGCGCAGGCGAAAACGCATTCGGCTTAACGCAAACGATACTCCAAGCACCATAAGCGCAGAGCCGATACATGAAAACACCGCAACCGCCAGAGTATTCATAAACCACCGCGTGAACACAAACTGCTGATTCTCTGAAAGCAGGCGTACATAATTGTCTGCCGTAAGCGCTTTGGGGAAGAAATAGCTTGTATACGAGCCCGGCTCTGCACGGAATGAGGTCAGGATAATCCACAGCAGAGGCAGAATCCAGATGATTCCGAATACGGTGAGAATAATATACACAAGCGCATTTGCCGCTTTGCTTCGGGCAGAATACGACCGCATCACTGAAACGCCTCCTCGTTTTTATAGGATGATGAGCTTCTGAAGGTCACAAGAGATATTACCGAGCATACTATAAACACCAGTATGCCGATTGTTGAAGCATAGCAGTAATCCCTTGAATTTACCGTCAGCTTATACAGCCATGTTATCAGCAAATCGGTTTTGCCCGCCTGATAGTATTCCAGTGTTGCGGGAGTACCGCCGGTAAGAAAATAGATTACATTAAAATTGTTTATGTTGCCGATAAACTGCGTTATAAGATACGGCGCGGTTACAAAAAGCACATACGGCATGGTTATCCTGAAAAATACCGTAACAGGCGACGCGCCGTCTATTTTTGCGGCTTCGTAGACATCCTCGGGAATGTTCATCAGTATGCCCGAGGTTATCAGCATTGTAAACGGTATTCCAATCCACAGATTGACCGCAAGCACCGAAACCCTTGCCCATGTAGGGTCGGTGAAAAAAGGCAGAGGGCTTGATATCCAGCCCCATTCCATAAGCAGCACGTTCAAGGGTCCCGCTTCTGCAAGAATGTTCCTCATTACCAGCAGCGATACAAACTGCGGCACTGCAATGGCAAGCACATACAGCGTTCTGAAAAAGCCCTTGCCGCGGATTCCGCGCTTGTTGATAAGCAGCGCAAGAATTATGCCGAGAATGTAATTCAGAAATGTTGCAAATACCGCCCACACCAACGTCCAGCCAAGCACAGGCCAGAAGGTCTGCGAAAGCACCGAATCCGCGCCCAGCATAATTTTGAAATTATCCAGCCCCACCCATGTGAACAGATTTGCGGGAACCTGATGGTCTTTGTCGTAATTCGTGAACGCAAGCAGAATCATAAACACCAGCGGCACAATCGTGAATATCACAACGCCCGATATCGGCAGAAACAGCAGAGTTTTATGAAACTCACCGTCAAGCAGCGAACGGATGTCGTCGCGCAGCTTTGGCACGGGCTTGCCGTTCTTTTTAAGCTCATAAGCACGGGCGGAGGAATGAACGCTCTGTACCCACAGGCATACGAAAAGTATGGTTAGAAACAGCGTCGCTGTGCCGTAAAGCAGAATCAGCATGGAATTATCGCCGTTTTCCACCAGCACATCAATACCCAGCTGCTCGTCAAAATGCCAGCCGCGCTGAACCGTTCCCAGAGTACGCAGACCTGCGATAAATCCGCCGCCGTACAGCGTCATAAACGCAATGAATGCGGCTTCGGCAAGCAGAAAAAACAAGCCCCTTGCAATCTGACCCGCACACAGGCAGCCAAGTCCCATTATCACAAAGGACAGCCTTGTAACCGCACCGCCCCGCGCAAAAGTCCCTGCAAGCGAAGCAACGCTTCTGCCAATAAACACGAAGAAGCTTCCAACCGCGCGAGGGATACCGACAAGGAACGCAGCAATGCCGCCTATAACCGACTTTACCGCAGCGCCCAGCTTATACAAAAGCTTTTTATACCACGGCATTACAAAATAGTCTATCCTTTTCATAGTATCCCTCCTGCCGCAAGCGCGTCAGCCAAGCGTAGAAAGCGTTGAGCTTACCAGCTTGTCCAGCTTGCTCTGAAGATTTTCAATTGTGATTTTGCCCGCTGTCATGTCCTGCCCGAATGCCTCGGCGGGAATCCAGTAGTTGCTTATCTGCGGAATGGAAGCCTGTACCGTTGCATACTGCGACTGCTGCGCAAGCGCATACACCGCAGCGTTCTGCGAAAGAGCCTCCTCGTTATTCGCAAGCTCAAGATTAGTCGGTGCAAGCGAACGCTCGTTGAACTGTATAAG
The DNA here is from genome assembly GCA_051882575.1 of Oscillospiraceae bacterium. Lineage (GTDB taxonomy): Bacteria > Bacillota > Clostridia > Oscillospirales > Ruminococcaceae > CAG-115. The sequence continues at coordinate 29,353 of JBJESB010000061.1, read as the reverse complement.
CTGATTTTCGTAATTTGTGAGCCAATCCGCAAGCGCCATGGCTTCAAGCGGCTGCTTTGTTTCGGTGTTGACGCCAATCAGCTTGAAATTCGCCATGCTGCCCAGCTGAACCTCCTCGCCGTTTGGCAGAGTAATTCTCGGCAGCTTTGCCGCTGCGTAATTCTCGCCCAGAGCGTCGCGGATTTCATTGGCATTCCATGTTCCCGATACAGCCGCTGCAAGCGTACCGTCGGTAAAGCCTGCCTTAACCAGCGCGTCATCATAGTTTGAAGCGTATTTTGGATGGTTGACAAGTCCCAGCATATATTCGCCCGCCAGCAAGCCGCGCTCGTTATTAAAGCTGCACTGCGTAGGGTCTGTGCCGTTTTCTCCGAACAGCGTACAGCCCGCTGCGAAAAAGAACGAGCACTGATACCAGCCGTTATCTATATCCAACGCAAAATTTGTGGGCGTACCCGGTATTTCCTTGGCAAGAATAGTCTCAAGCGAGCCTATTTCTTCTTCGGTGAGTTTTGAGCTATCGTAATACATAAAGTATGTATCCGATACATAGGGATACCCGTAAAGCTCACCGCCTACCGTTGCCGCAGAGATAGAAGCTGCGGTATTTCTCTGCTCTATCTCATCTTTGTTGAGAGTGATTCTGTACAGCGCGCCCGCGTCTACAAGCTCCGCTGTCTGGTCGGACGCAAACGCAAATACATCCGCGCCTGCCGAAATGTCCTTTAGAAGCTCCGATTTTGCGTCTGCCTCGCTTACAACGCCGTATCTGAACTCATACTGCTTGCCCTCGTTTGCCTGCGCGAAGGCTTCGCACATTCGCTTGACATACTGCTGGCTTTCCTGCGAAGCCCAGACGGTCAGTCTGATAACCCCGTCGTCGGAAGAGCTGCCCGAATTTGAGCCCGAGCTGCATCCGCTTAACATCAGCAGGCTCAACGCTGCCGCCGTTACTGATTTGATTTTCATGGTTTCCTCCTTGTTTTTGATAATACTATTCTGCGCAAAAGCGAGGGTGTTATACCTCGCTTATATGCCAGATATCGTCAGCGTATCCGCGCACTGTACGGTCGGCGCTGAATTTACCCGCGCTGCACATATTAAGCCAGCACTTTTTCGCAAAGGCAAGCTCATTGCGATAGTCGCTGTTAGCTTGCAGACGCGCCCGATTGTATGCTGCAAGGTCGCCCAGAACATAATAATTATCGGCTTTGTGCCAGCTTGCGCCCTCGGTAAGCGAAAGATACAGTTCTCGGAACATTCCCGTGCCGCCGTCATCAAGCGTTCCGTCTATCAGCGTCGTCAGCGCCCTGCGCAGCTTGCTGTCTGCGCACAGAATATCGTTAGGGTCGTAATGCGGCAGGATTTGAGTAAGCTCCTCTACCCTCGCGCCGAAAATATAGTTGTTCTCCTCGCCTGCCTCTGCAACAATTTCAACATTCGCGCCGTCCATTGTGCCAAGAGTGACCGCGCCGTTAAGCATAAGCTTCATGTTGCCCGTGCCGCTTGCCTCCGTGCCCGCAGTAGATATCTGCTCGGAAATATCGGCGGCGGCAACCAGCTTTTCGGCGTAGCTGACATTGTAATTGCTTACAAACACCACCCGCAGCTTTCCCGAAATCTCACTGTCGCTTTCAATCAGCCTGCCAACCTCGTTTATCAGCTTGATAATCCCTTTGGCGCGGTAATAGCCCGGCGCTGCCTTTGCACCGAAAATACAGGTCATAGGCGCAAAATCAGGCAGTGAGCCCGATTTCAGCTCGTAATACATCCACAGCAGCGAAAGCGCGTTCATCAGCTGGCGCTTGTATTCGTGCAGCCGCTTTATCTGAATGTCAAAAATTGACGAGGGATTGATTTCTATGCCCTCGCGCTGCAGGATATACCGTGCAAGCTGCCGCTTTTTTGCCTGCTTGATTTCAATAAATCTGCGCAGAATGCCCTCGTCATCCGCGTAACGCTTAAGCTGCGAAAGCCTCGACAAATCGGTAAGCCATTCCTCGCCGCCAAGCAGCTCGGTAATCAGCGACGATAACTCGCTGTTGCATAATGCAAGCCAGCGGCGGGGCGTTATGCCGTTGGTCTGATTGAGAAACCGCTGCGGATGAAGCTCGTGCCAATCCTTCAGCACAGAGGTTTTCAGCAAATCCGTGTGAATCTGCGAAACACCGTTGACATACGCGCTGCCGTACACCGCAAGATTTGCCATGTGAACCGTACCGCCGCTTATTATCCGCATTTTCTCGATTTTTTCGCGCGGTACGGAGCGGTTGTGCATTTCCATGCGGAAGCGCTCGTTTATCAGCAGAATAATGCCGTAGACTTTCGGTAATTCCTGCGCCAGAAGCTCTGCGCTCCACTTTTCCAGAGCCTCCTGCATAATGGTGTGATTGGTGTAGCAGAAAACCCTTGAGGCAAGCTCAAATGCGCTTTCAAAGCTGTACCCGAAATCCTCGGTTAATCGGCGAATCAGCTCGGGCAGCGCAATTACGGGGTGGGTGTCGTTGAGCTGAATCGCGTTGTACTCTGCAAAGGTCGAGATATCCCCAAACCGCGCAATATGCTTTCTGATAAGGTCTGCAACCGACGCTGCGCTGAAAAAGTACTCCTGCCGCAGACGCAGTCTCTTGCCCTCGTCTGTTTCATCATTTGGGTACAGCACACGGGAAATGTCCTCCGCCTGCCGCTTGACCTCGCTTGCCGCTGAAAATCTGCCGCTGTTGAATGCGGCAAAATCAAACTCATCCTCGGCTTGCGCCTGCCACAAACGCAGAGTTCCGATATTCTGCGTTTTGTAGCCGAAAACGGGATAATCGTACGGCACGGCGCGTACCCTGCCAAAGCTTAACTCCACTGTCACCGATTCACTCCTGCGGCACACGCTCCATTCATCACCAAAGCGAGTCCAGTCATCGGCATATTCTGTCTGAAAGCCGTCTGCAAGCTTCTGACGGAACAAGCCGTATTTGTATCGGATTCCGTAGCCGTCCAGCGGGAGATTCAAAGCTGCTGCGCTGTCCAGAAAACACGCGGCAAGTCTGCCAAGACCGCCGTTTCCCAGCGCTGCATCCTCGATTTCTTCAAAAACCGAAATATCAACCCCCAGCTGCGAAAGCGCTTCTGAAGCTTCGGCGGTGAGCCCCAGACATAGAAGATTATTATAAATCGCTCTGCCAACCAGAAACTCCATGGAAAGATAGCTTGCCTTACGCGCACCGTTATGACGCTCCCTGCTTTTGTCCCATAAGGGCGCGGCTTCGCGCATTATCACCGAAGCCACCGCGTTATGCAGCTGCTGCGGCGTACAATTCGCAGGCTCGGCGCTGTAAACAGACACTGTGTATGAGCGAATTTTCTCTTTGAAATCCTGTATCATTTCGGTTCTCCTTTACCTCGGTTTGAAAGCTCGGTCAGGCGTTTCAGTCTGCGGCTGTTTTCCTGCGAAAAATCACTGCTTATCGCCCGCCAGCGCCAGTTGCCGCCAAGCGTTGAGGGTGTGTTGATACGCGCCTCGCTTGCATACCCGCACATATCCTGTATGGTGGTAAGCGACATTTGCGCGGTGCTGTTCCATGCAAGACGAATCATTGCCCACGGAATATCGGCATTATGCCACACGCCCAGATACTCACGGCAAAAGCGCAGGGTCGGCTTGTCTGCTGTTTTTACCCAGCCCGCCACGGTATCGTTGTCGTGCGTTGCAGTATACACCGCGCAGTTGGTATCGCTGTAATTCTGCGGCAGAAACTCGCTCGCGCCTTCCGGAGAAAACGCAAATTGCAGCACTTTCATGCGGGGACAGCCCGTTTGCTTGAGCAAACGCTCCGCTGACGGTGTAAGTATGCCCAAATCCTCTGCCAGAATACCGCCGCTGCCCGTTTTTCTCTCGATTGCCTCAAAAAGCGGGTATCTCGGTCCCTCGTGCCATGAGCCGTACCTAGCGCTTTTTTCGCCGAACGGAATCGCATAATAGCGGTCAAGCCCGAGAAAATGGTCTATCCGCACAATATCGTACAGCTTTTTGGCAAACGCCATACGGTCTGTCCACCAGCGAAAATCCTCGCTTTTCATGCGCTCCCAGTCATATATGGGATTGCCCCACAGCTGACCCTCGGGCGAAAACCCGTCGGGCGGAAAGCCTGCAACCACTGCGGGCATAAGCTCTTCGTCAAGCTGAAACAGCCGCGGCTCGCACCAGACATCAACGCTGTCGTAGGCTGTATAGATAGGCATATCGCCGATTATCTCAATTCCCAGCGAGTTGACGTACTCTTTCAGCCTGAACCACTGGCGGAAAAACTCAAACTGCATGAACCGCTGAAACTCAATCTCGTCGGCAAGGCGCTCTTTTGCCCGATTCAACGCGCTTTCGCGGCGTGTGCGCAGTTCGGGCTCCCATTCGTTCCACGGCGCGCCGCCATGCTCCGATTTCAGCGCCATAAACAAAGCGTAATCATCAAGCCACGCGTTATTCTGCAGAAATCTGCGGTATTCGCTCGATTCTGCGCCGTGCCGCACGAATCTTGTGAAAGCCTTTTTCATCACTGCGAAAAAGGTTTTGTAGATAACGCCGTAATCAATATACCGCCCGCTTTCCCGCCATGCAAGACGCCTGTATTCCTCGGGTAAAAGCAGACCCTCATCCTCCAGCGTTTCAAGGCTTATCAGGTACGGATTGCCCGCGTATATCGAAAAGCTCTGGTATGGGGAATCACCGTAGCTTGTGGGCGAAAGCGGCAGAATCTGCCACAGGGTCTGCCCGCTCGCTTTTAAGTAATCTGCAAAGCTGTACGCCTCCGCGCCCATTGTACCGATTCCCAGCGAATTGGGCAGGCTTGCAATATGCAGCAAAATTCCGCTCTTTCTCATTTCTACCTCCGCTTGTTTTTCTTCTTGTATTATCTCCGATTATTTTTAGGTTATCCACAGGAAAAATTGTGCTTCACAGCAATTTTTCAGCGCATTTTTTTGGATAAGTATTGAATTATTCGGAAAAATGGTGTATACTTATAAGGATATGATATTCATACGAAAGGACAAAAAACATGAACATAGCAGTAATCGGTCTGGGACTTATCGGCGGCTCAATCTGCAAGGCGCTGAAAGCAAATACATTTCACCATATAATGGGAATTGACACAAATCCCGAAACCATAAAAAAGGCGCTTGAAATCGGCGCAATCGACGAGGAAATCACACAGGACAGGCTTGGCGAGGCTAATCTCACAATAGTTGCGCTGTACCCTGTACCAACAGTTGAGGTAGTCAAAAATAACGCCGACAAATTCCGCAAGGGTTCAATAGTTATGGATGTCTGCGGCGTTAAGGGCTACACGGTTCACGGCTGCACACCGGTTCTTGACGAGCGCGGGGTTTATTTTATTGGCACGCACCCAATGGCAGGCACGGAAAACTCCGGCTTTGACTATGCAACGGCAGACCTGTTCAAGGGCGCAAGCTATATTCTTACGCCTACGGAATCCACACCGCAGATTGTAATCGACCTTGTTACAACGCTGGGCAGCTGCATGGGCTTCGGTCAGGTGGTAATTGCCACTCCCGAACAGCATGACGCCAATATCGCGTACACCTCGCAGCTTGCGCACGTTGTTTCCAACGCTTATGTCAAAAGCCCCTCGCTGTTCCGCGCAGACGGATTCTCGGCGGGCAGCTTTCTGGACCTTACCCGCGTTGCCAAGCTCAACGAGGAGATGTGGTCAAGCCTGTTCCTTTGCAACAAGGAGGCTCTGCTGTTTGAGATAAACTCAATTATCGCAAGCCTTGAGGAATACCGCGACGCTATGGTAAACGACGATATCGACACTCTGCGGGATATTCTGCGGATAGGTCGCGAGCGCAAGGAAGAAAGCATGAAATTCTATGGTCAGGAGCGTAAATAATGCCTGACAAGCAGACTACGAAAATAAGCTATATCGTTTCGCTTTGCGGAATTATGTGCGGTCTGGCGCTGTGCATGATGTTCTTTTTAAGTATGCTTCCCGCTTTTGAATATGTAAGCCCTGCGGTTGCGGGAGTACTTATCTGGGTGATTCGCGACAGGCTGGGCATAAAGTACGGAATCGTAAGCTATATCGCGGTTGGCATTCTATGCATGATTTTTACGCCGAACTACGAGGCAAGCATGATGTATATTTTTCTGCTGGGCTACTATCCTATCGCGCGGGAGGCTTTTCAGAAAATCAAAATCACGCCGCTGCGCATTTTAGCAAAGCTTGCGCTGTATTCCGCGGCGGCTGTCAGCTGCTATCTGCTGCTGATTTACCTTTTCGGCATGACCGCACTGCTGGAGGATATCGGTGAATTCGGCGAGTACGGAAGCCTTATTCTGCTGGGAATGGGCGCGGCGGCTTTCTTAACCTATGATGTATTTCTGGGACTGTATAAGCCGTTCTACGAAAAGGTGCTCAAGCCGAAAATACACAAGCGTATGAAGTAAACCCTGAGGTGATTATGACTTTACATGAGCTTTTAAGGCGGGTTGCAGATATCGTGCTGCCAAACAGCGGGCTGTACGAATATATGCTGCATACCTTTGAGGACATCGGAGGATGTCTGCGCACAAGATATTGTTGGCTGGATAAGGAACTGGAGGACTATGAGCTTGGCAGCAAGCGATTTGTTCTGCTTGCCGCCGCCGATGAAATCCGACCGGAACAGCTGACAGACCGCGAAAATACAAGAGCAAAATTTCAGCTTTCGTACTATGACGACTGCGAAATCGACACCGAATGGGAGCGTGAGCTTGGCTACTGCCACTGCTACATTGCAGATATTGAATCCGGGAAATTTACTCTGCGGATAGAAGAACCGCTAATCTGAAAAAACCGAAAGGAAGAATACCATGTCCGAAAAAAGAATACCTCAAAGAGATGAAGTTGACGCTGCAAGCAAGTGGGCTATCGAGGATATCTACCCCACCGACGCAGCATGGGAATCCGATTTTGCAAAGCTTAAGGGCTACGGCGAAAAGCTCGCGGCATTCAAGGGTGAAATAAGCAAAAGTGCGGGCAAGCTGCTGGATTACCTGCGTACTAATGATGAAATCAGCGTGCTGATTGACAGCCTTGTAAACTACGCGCAGCGAAAAAACGACGAGGACACCAGAAAGTCCGAATATCAGGATATGACCGCAAGGCTGGAGGGTCTGTTTGTTGAGCTTTCAAACTGCTCTGCTTTTGTTACGCCCGAGATTCTCTCCATACCCGACGATACGCTTGAGGGCTTTTACGCACAGTGCCCCGACCTTGAGCTGTACCGTTTGAGCATCACAAGAGCCCGCCGCGAGCGTGAGCATATTCTTTCCGAAAACGAGGAGCGAATTATGGCGCTTACCGGCGAGATGATGGGCAGCCCCGACAACATTTTTTCAATGCTCAACGACGCCGATATGAAATTCCCCGACGCCTTTGACAAGGACGGAAACGCGCATCAGGTAACACACGGAAGCTATATCCCGCTGATGCACAGCACCGACAGGGTTCTGCGAAAATCTGCGTTTGAATCCCTTTACCACGTTTATGAGCAGTTCAGAAATACCTCTGCTGCTATTTTAAGCTCGCAGGTTAAGTGCCTTGCCTTCCGTGCCCGCGCCAGAAAATACGAAAGCACCTTGCAGGCGGCTCTTGAGGGGAACGAGGTTCCCGTTTCGGTTTATAAGCAGCTTATTGAAGCCGTGCATGAGAATATGTCGTATATGCACCGCTATGTCAAGCTGCGCAAAAAGCTGCTGGGCGTTGACGAGCTTCACGCCTACGACCTCTATGCGCCTATCGTAAGCGACGTTGATTTTAACATCAGCTTCGAGCAGGCAAAGCAGGAGGTTTACGACTCGCTTGCGCCTATGGGCGAGGATTACCGTGCTATCTTCAAGGAGGGTATCGACAACCGCTGGATTGATGTGTACGAAAACGAGGGCAAGCGCAGCGGAGCTTACTCTGCGGGTGCAAGAGTTCACCCGTTTGTGCTGCTTAATCATAAGGACACCCTAGACAGCGAATTTACCCTTGCGCACGAAATGGGTCACGCTATTCACTCGTATCTTTCCAACAAGAATCAGCCCGTCGCTTACGCAGATTATGTGATTTTTGTTGCCGAGGTTGCTTCTACCTGCAACGAAAGCCTGCTTATGCAGCACCTGCTTAAAATCACCACCGACAAAAAGCGCCGCGCGTACCTGATAAATTACTTCCTTGAACAATTCCGCACAACGCTCTACCGCCAGACTATGTTTGCGGAATTTGAGCTGATGATTAACGAAAAGGTTCTGAACGGCGAGAGCCTTACCGCCGATTCACTCTGCGAGATGTACCGTGCGCTGAATATCCGGTATTACGGCGAGGACATCATAATCGACAGCGAGCTTGACATGGAATGGGCGCGTATTCCGCATTTCTATTACAATTACTATGTCTACCAGTACGCTACGGGCTTCTCTGCGGCAATTGCGCTCTCGCAGAGGATTCTTCGCGAGGGTGAGAGCGCCGTTAAGGACTACATCGGATTTTTGAGCGGCGGCTGCTCTGCTGACCCGATTACACTGCTGAAGGGCGCGGGAGTTGATATGAACTCCAAGCAGCCCGTTACTGACGCGCTTAAGCTGTTCAGCACACTTATTGACGAAATGGAAGAGCTTTGCAATGAATAATGAAATCAGCGACAGCATCATAGACAAATATTTCGACATCTATGCGGGCAGCAGCGAATACTGCGCGGTGCTGGATTCGGATTTTACGGTGCTGAAAAGCAGCGACGAGCGTCTGTTTGCCAAGGGCGAATGTATGGCAGAGCATTTCTGCGGCAAGGTGTATGTACCTTTAAGCAAGCTGACCTCTGTGAGAATTTACAAGCGCGATAAAATCTACTGCGGAAGGCTTCACCCTGCCGAAAACCTGATTATCTGCGAGCTTTTTACAAGCGCTGATATCATCAGGCTTTCGGAAATTACCGATATGGCTTCCAGAATACTGCCAATGTACAGCATTACCGAAATGAATATTGCTGCATTATGGGATTCGCTGGAGAAGCTGCGCTGCGGGATTGAGCAAAGCGGGGACTGCGCAAAGCAGGCGATTATTACGGATATGGAAGCCAGACTTACGGGCATTTCTTCAATAAGCCGCAATATCTACGAGTATTACAATATGTGCTTCAGCGAGCCAACTCTGTTCAGAATTGACGCGGGCGCACTGTGCAGACATCTTGTTGACCGCTGCAATGCGGCGCTTACAAAGTGCGGCAGGCACGTTGAGCTGCTGATTGAGCCGGGTTACCTTCAGATTCGCGCCGACAGCCACAGAGCAACCGCGGCGCTGGTAAACGCTTTGCAGAATGCGCTGCTGTATTCTCCGCGCGAAAGTGTTCCGATTATGACAGTGTACGCTGTTGAGGATGACGGCAGGCGCTCTGTTGAGATATCCGTGATTAACGACAATATTATGTTCACACGGGACGATTTCAGCAGCGGCACTGATTTCGACTATAACTATCAGCGCGCAGGCTATGGCATTCCGATAATCAAGCGCTTTGCCGAATCCTGCCGCGGCAAGCTGACCATTACCGATGAAAACGGCAAGAAGCGCGTAAAGCTCACTTTCCCGTACGCACCCGAGGGCAGCGGCGCGGAAATTCGTCTGGAGAACAGTGAATGCTCGGATTACAAAACCGGTATTCCGGATTTGTTGGATATCAAAACGCGCGAGGTTTTGGAATTTTTCGGCGGCTTGACTGATAAATGCTAACGCCGGTTTTAATTCACAAGTGTTGCGGAAATTATCATTGCTTTTTCACAGGCTTATCATAATTAAGTGTTAAAATTATAGCAACATAATAAATGGTTGTGAGGTTTTTTATGAGCAAACTTAAAAAGCTAAAGGAAAAAATCAGAGATACATACAAGAAATCGACTCGTTCCGCGCTGATTGTATTCGTTGTGATTCGTACCATAATTCTTATATGCATGGTTACGGAGATAATTTTTCATCAGAACTACCAGAACGCGTTTTTGTGCATAGTTTCTCTGTTCCTGATTTCTATTCCCGTTCTGCTGGAATCCACTACAAGCATAAGGCTTCCGTCGGCGATTGAAATTACCATTGTGCTATTCGCATTCTCCGCTGAAATACTCGGTGAAATCGGCAATTTCTACGGCAATATTCCGTTCTGGGACACTATTCTGCATACGGTAAACGGGTTCTTCGCGGCGGCTGTCGGCTTTGGATTTATTGATATTCTTAACAAGAATGCCAAGCGCTCGCACATGGCTCCGCAGTTTGTGGCTATTGTATCGTTCTGTTTTTCTATGACGATTGGCGTTCTGTGGGAATTCTGCGAATACGGCGCAGACAAGCTGGTTCATACCGATACACAAAAGGACACAATTGTACAATCAATATACTCCGTTGCGCTGAATCCCGAGAATGTTAACAAGGAAATCCCAATCACAGGCATAGACCGCACTGTTCTTTACGACAAGGACGGCAACGAAATCGGCGTGATTGAGGGCGGATACCTTGATATCGGAATAAACGACACCATGAAGGACCTTTTTGTAAATCTGATTGGCGCGGTTGTATTCTCAATTCTTGGATATCTTTACCTTGTCAAGCGCGATAAATATGCCTTTGTGGAAAAACTGATTATATACGACGAGGAAGATTCAGACGGGAAAAATGCGCTTGAAACTACCGAAACCAAAAGCTGATTTTCCGTTTACCGAAAGGAGCGTTATTCATGTACAAGATTCTGGTTGTTGACGACGAGGAGAACATCCGCGAGGTAATAAAGGAATACGCGGAATTTGAGGGTCACGAGGTTGACGAGGCTTGCGACGGTATGCAGGCGGTTGAAATGGCGAAAGCCAACACCTACGACATAATCATTATGGATGTGATGATGCCGCGGCTGGACGGATACTCTGCCTGCAAGGAAATACGCAAAACAAGCCAGACTCCCGTGCTTATGCTCTCCGCGCGCGGCGAGGAGTACGACAAGCTGTTTGGCTTTGAGCTGGGAATCGACGACTACGTTGTCAAGCCCTTTTCACCTAAAGAGGTAATGGCGCGGATTAACGCTATTATCAAGCGAAATGCGGGCGGCTCTGCGGCAGGACAGGCTGATACGGTAAAATTCGAGGGTCTGGAAATCAACTTCACCTCGCGCGACGTGTTCATTGACGGAGAAAAGGCAAATCTTACGCCGAAGGAATACGACCTGTTGTTCTATCTTGTACGCAACAAAAATATCGCGCTTTCGCGCAACAAGCTTCTGGAGGAGGTCTGGGGCTATGATTTCTTCGGCGACGACCGCACCATTGACACACACATTAAAATGCTGCGCAACAACCTCGGTCCGTACCGCAAATTTATTGTAACCCTGCGCGGAATGGGCTATAAGTTTGAGGCATAATATGGAGCAGGTCAAAAGTATCAGGTTTCAGGTCTGGATACGCTTTGAGGCTATTGTTCTGGGAATGCTGACGCTTACCTATATTTTCCTTATCGCAATGTTCCCTACCTTTTACGAATGGATGAAAACCTACGAGATTAGCGAGGCTTTGGTTTCCATTCGCTCTGTCTGGCACACGGATGACCTTTATTCAACGGTAATGCAGCTTGCATACGGCAAAAAAATGATGATTGAAATCAGCCCGCCAGTTGAATACTATTCATCTGTCAGAATAAACGGCATGGGCGGCAGCAGTGCGCTTGTCAATATTTCAAAGGAAGAATACTGCCGTCAGGTTTCGGAATCGGAAACCGGTCTTGTATACAAGCGCTTTCGCGACGACCGCGAGGATAACACCGTGCTTATGGTATGCTCCTATATCGGCGAGGATAAGTCCAACCCCGATGCGTATATCGTTATTTGCAACTACCTGCAGCCCGTTGGTACTACCATGAGCATCTTTACAAGGCAGTTTTTGTTTGTTACAATTATAACCACGGTTATTACGCTGTTTGTATCAACAATCTTTGCCATGAAGATTTCAGACCCGATAATCCGCATAAACAAGGCGGCAAAGCAGCTGCCGCAGGGTAAGTTTGAGGTAACCAGCCGCGAGCGGGACTACGAGGAAATCAAGCAGCTGTGCGCAACGCTTGATTCTGCCTCAAAGGAGATTGCAAAATCCGAGGACCTGCGCCGAGAGCTTATGTCGAACATTTCACACGACCTGCGAACCCCGCTTACCATGATAAAGGCTTACGCAGAGATGATTCGCGACCTCTCGGGCGATAATCCCGAAAAGCGCGAAAAGCACCTTAAGGTTATCATTGATGAAACCGACAGGCTTTCTTCGCTGGTAAACGATATTCTCGACCTTTCAAAGCTGCAGGCAGGCGTTACCGAAATGAACATCCGAACCTTTAACCTCTCCGACAGGCTGGAGGGTGTGATTTCCAGGTTTGATATTCTCAAGGAGAATGACGGTATCATAATTGATTTGCAGGCTGAAGAGGATATCTGCATTAGCGCAGACATAACAAAGCTTGAGCAGGTAGTTTACAATCTGATTAACAACGCAGTTACCTACACGGGCAACGACAACACCGTAATCGTAAGATTATTCCGCAAGCAGCAGGGCGTTATCCGCTTTGAAGTAACCGACCACGGCGAGGGCATTCCGCCCGACCAGCTTCCAAATATCTGGGACAGATACTACCGCGTCAGCGAGCGCAATAAAACCCACAAACGCGCTAAAATGGGCAGCGGTATCGGTCTTTCGATAGTAAAGAGCGTGCTGGAGCAGCACTGCTTCGCTTATGGCGCAGACAGCACGGTCGGCGTTGGAAGTACGTTCTGGTTTGAAGCTCCCGAGGCTAAAGAACAATAAATTTCACCCCGATACCTAAATAGTATCGGGGTGATTTGCTAATTATTTTTTTCGGAAAAATTCAAGCACCGCTTGCTTAACAAATCAATCAAAAACGAGCCGAGCGTAGCTGTTACCAGAATCGCAATCACAGCCGCCGAAAGCACCGTCTGACCGCAGGCTAATCCCATGGCAAGCGGCGTTCCGCCGATTGCCGCCTGCACAGTAGCTTTGGGAATATATGCCGCTGCGCAGAACAGACGTTCCTTTGCGTTAAGCCCGGTACGAATCAGGCAAATCAATACCCCCGCACAGCGGAACACAAGCGCCGCAAATATAAGCGCAATCACGGCTATTCCCGCGTTCAGCGCATTGCCGATATCAACAGCTGCTCCTACCAGCACAAACAGCATGATTTCCGCGCCTGTCCACAGCCTTGCAAATTTAGCCGAAACCCGCTTTGACGCTTCCGGAAGCTTTATCCGACAAGTCATACCCGCAGCCATTACCGCAATCAGTCCCGAAAAACCAACATAGCCCGAAACTGCCGTCTCAAGCGCGGTCAGCAGAAATGCTGCGCTCATAACAATAATCACCTTGTAGCTGTCGCGCAGGTGTATTTTTCTGAACAGCAGCGAGAGCAGCAGCCCGCACAATACGCCCACACAAGCGCCCAGTACGATTGAAAGCGGAATGTTCACAAAGCTCATTACGCTGACCTCGCCGCCCTGCTCAATGCCCGCAAACACCGAGAACATCACAATTACAAACACATCGTCAACCGAAGCGCCCGCAAGAATCATCTGCGGAATGCTTTTTTCGGTGCCCCTGCCCTGCTCCATCAGCGCGAGCATTTTTGGCACAATCACTGCGGGAGATACCGCCGCCAGAACCGCGCCCAACACAGCGGATTCCGTATAGGAAAGCCCCAGAAGCAGCGGCGCAAGCAATATCGTTCCCGCCATTTCAAACGCGGCGGGTACAAAGCACATCAGTATCGCGGGTCTGCCGACCTTTTTAAGGTCAGCAAGCTCCAGATTCAACCCCGCGCGGGTGAGTATGATTATCAGCGCAATTTTGCGCAAATCCGCCGAAATCGCAAGCAGACCTGAATCCAGCCAACCCAGCGCACCCAGAATGATTCCCGCAGCAATCATGCCCGTCACCCGCGGCAGACGCAGCTTGCCGAAAAGCTCGCCCGCAGCAAATCCAAACAAAAGAACCAATGCTATGCTTAATAACATATTACCTCCATTTTATGTAAACAAAAAAGCCGACAGTACGCCCCCAGAGGCAGATACCATCAGCTTTTTAAGCGGTTTGAGCAATGCTCGGGGAGGATGTCATTCCCCGGATATTTACTTAACTGTAAGCATTTGCGCGATAAGCGCCTGAATCCTGTCTGCGGCAGCCTCGGGAGCAAGCTTTTCGCTGAAGCTCTTGTCTCGCGCAGAGATTTCAACCACGCTGTCCTTGAGGTTGCGCGGGCTGACAATCACTCTTAACGGAACGCCAAGCAGGTCAGCGTCGGAGAACATTACGCCTGCGCTTACTGCGCGGTCGTCGTAGATTACCTCTACGCCGCGCGACTGAAGCTCGTCGTACAGCTTATCGGCTGCTGTCTTAACCTGCTCGTCATCAGCGCGTACTGCGCAGATGTGAACCTGCCACGGAGCAATCGCCATAGGCCAGATAGGACCGTAATCGTCGTGATGAGCCTCGCATACAGAAGCAGCAAGTCTGCCGACACCGATTCCGTAGCAGCCCATAATCGGAATCTGCGTATTGCCGTCCTTGTCGAGGTAGGTCATGTTCATAGCCTTTGTGTATTTTCTGCCAAGCTGGAAAATGTTGCCGACCTCAATGCCGCGGGAAATTGTAATCGTCTTTTCGCGGCACTCGGGGCAGATTCCGCCCTCGATAATCTTTGCAAACTCGTGGTACTCAACCTCGCCGATATCGCGCGAAATATCAAGACCGGTGTAGTGGTACTCGGGCTTGTTTGCGCCGCAGGAGAGATTATTGGTGTTTTCAAGAGACTTATCAAACAGCACGGTAAAGTCGCCGTTAAGGTTAACAGGACCGATATAGCCAGCATTCAGCCCGCATTCCTCGGTGATTACCGCGGGGTGAATGTCACAGCCGAGGTAGTTGGTGAGCTTGGTTTCGTTGATATCAAGGTCGCCGCGGATGAATACCACAACATAGCTGTCATCAGCGTTGCGCTGGTAAACTACCGCCTTACAGGACTTATCCTGCGGGGTTTTGAGAAAATCGCAGATTTCCTCAATGGTGTGAATATCGGGTGTGTAGACCTCGGTGAGCGGCTCGGAAACAGCGTCGCGGGTATTTTCGATTATGCTCTCGGCAGCCTCCATATTTGCGCGGAATCCGCACTTGGGGCAGATTGCAATGCTGTCCTCTCCGATTGGTGTAAGCAGCATGAACTCATGCGAAATGCTGCCGCCCATCATACCCGAGTCGGACTTGACCGAAATTACCTCGGGGATACCTGCGCGCGCGTAAATCTTCTCATAAGCCTTATGGCACTTGTAATAGTAATCCTCCAAATCCTCCTGCGAGGTGTGGAACGAATACGCGTCTTTCATGGTGAACTCGCGCACTCTGATAAGTCCGCCGCGGGGACGTGCCTCGTCACGGAACTTGGTCTGAATCTGGTAAATCATAAACGGGTACTTGGTGTAGCTGTTGCCGTACTCGCGCACAAGCTGAACCGCTGCCTCCTCATGCGTCATTCCAAGCACCATCTGCGCCTTGTTTCTGTCGTTAAAGCGCAGCAGCTCGCTGCCAATGCTCTCGTATCTGCCGGATTCCTGCCACAGCGACGCAGGCATTACAACAGGAAACATTACCTCCTGCCCGTCGATTGCGTCCATTTCCTCGCGGATAATCTGCTCGATTTTGCGCGTTACTCGCTTTAACGGCATGAACGAGGAAAAGATTCCGTTTGCGACATACTTCATGTATCCGCCGCGTACCATCAGCGCATGGCTGTCGATATTGCAGTCCGAGGGACGCTCCTTAAAGCGGTCGCCTACCAGCTTTTCAAGCTTCATAGTTTTTATGTCCTTTCAAATAAAATAGCCCCGAGCCAATAACAGCTCAGGGCGAATCTACAAATGTAGTCCGCGGTACCACCTGAATTCGGAGTATTCCGCACTTTTTTGCCCTATAACGGTGGCTTCCGCCGCTGCTTTGCGCACTGCGCTCGCAGCGATGCTCGGAGGTGGGTTCACAGACGCTTTGGTAAGGGCTTTCACCTGCCGCCCTCTCTCTGAACCTTTACGCCTGCTACTGTTCTCGTCACAGCTTTTATATCAGTATAACACTTTTTTTCCCTTATGTCAAGCCCCTTGACAGCGGGTTTTACACAAAGTCAAATCTATTCCGCAATTTGCTTAATCCTTGCCCTCGCACTCCTCGCAGTGACCTACATTTGCGAACAGAGCTTCGTCGTAAGCAATTCCGTTCTTGTCATAGTAGTCCTTGACTGCTGCTTTTACGGCTTCCTCCGCGAGAACAGAGCAATGAATCTTATGTGCGGGCAGACCGTCAAGAGCCTCAACAACCGCCTTGTTTGTAAGCTCCAGCGCCTCGGAAACAGGCTTGCCCTTAATCATTTCGGTAGCCATGCTGCTGCTTGCAATCGCAGAGCCGCAGCCGAATGTGCTGAATTTTACGTCGTCGATAATTCCGTCGTTTATCTTCAGGAATATCTTCATTATATCGCCGCATTTTGCGTTGCCTACCTCGCCTACGCCGTCGGCATCCTCAATTGTGCCGACATTACGGGGATTGGTAAAATGGTCCATTACCTTTTCACTGTATAACATACTTTCTCTTACCCTCCTGTAAATCCTGCCATACCGGCGAAATTCTGCGCAGATATGCTACAACCTCCGGCACTGCCTTGATAATCTCATCCATTTCTTCCATGGTGTTGTACTCCGAAAGCGACAGACGCAGCGAGCCGTGCGCAACATCATGTATTCTGCCTATTGCAAGCAGTACATGGCTGGGGTCAAGCGAGCCGGATGTGCAAGCCGAGCCCGACGAAGCGCAGATTCCTTTCTGGTCAAGCAGCAGCAGCAGCGATTCGCCCTCGATACCCTCAAAGCACATATTAACGTTGCCGGGCAGTCTGTCATACCGCGCGCCGTTCAGAATCGAATGCTCAACCGTCGAAAGTCCCTCAATAAGCTTGTCGCGCATTGCCGTGAGCTTTGCCATGTTGGCTTCCAGATTGTCACACGCCTGCTTGAGCGCCGTTGCCATACCTACAATACCCGCGATATTCTCTGTACCTGCGCGCTTGCCGCGCTCCTGTGCGCCGCCCTCGATTATGGTAGAAAGCAGAATCCCCTTGCGGACATACAGAGCGCCTACGCCCTTGGGTCCGTGGAACTTATGAGCCGCAAGCGACAGCATATCGCAGCCGAGCTCTTTTACATTAACCGGAATATGCCCGACTGCCTGTACGGCGTCGGTGTGGAACAGAACCTTGTTCTCCTTGCAGATTGCCGCTATTTCCGCGATAGGCTCGATTGTGCCAATCTCGTTGTTCGCGGTCATAATCGTAACCAGCGCGGTATCGGGTCGGATTGCCCTGCGGACAGCCTCGGGGTCTACTCTGCCCTCGCCGTCAACCTCTACCAGAGTAACCTCAAAGCCCTGCTTTTCAAGCTTTTTCAGCGTGTGCAGAACCGCATGGTGCTCGATAGTATCCGAAATGATATGCTTCTTGCCCTTTCGCGCGCCTGTTTCGGCAGCGGTAATGATAGCCTGATTATCAGCCTCGCTGCCGCCGGAGGTAAAATATATCTCCTTTATATCACAGCCCAGACAATCTGCAACGGTCTGCCTTGCGTTTACAAGAGCCTCGTTAGCAAGCTGACCTACTGTATGCAGCGACGACGGGTTGCCGTAGTTCTCGGTAAAGAACGGCAGCATTGCCTCAACAGCCTCCTTGCTCATGGCTGTCGTTGCAGCGTTATCGGCATATATTCTTGTCATAATTTCACCTTATTTCTGATTGCTTTTTGAAGCGGTGTAAGCTTCTTATATATTATCCTCCGCAGCTATGAATTTAATGCGTTAAATTTGCCTAACTCACTTACATCATAACACGGATATTCTCCTACATAAACCATAGGAATACACCTTTACGATTATAGCATAAATCCCCCCGATTGTCAATAGTCGGCGGCAAAATTTCTCTGCCGCCGACTGATTTGCTATTTTCCCGCAGGTGGATTTTCCTTAATAAAGCGCTCCAGCATATTTGCGGAGTATCTGCAAAGCTCCGGACAAGGGCGCTTGGCGTAATACTCTGCCGTGCGCGGCTCGGGCACTGCGGATTCCTCCATTTTTTCCAGACCCAGCAGCTGTCGGCAGATTATGCTCCCGTTATCGCGGGCAAACTCCGCCGCAAGCGCACGGATTTTCTCGTAGAGCGCTTTCTTCGCTTCAATGTCCTTTGGGTCGGAGTAGCCGTAGAGCATATCCGCCGCAAGCACCGCGCCCGAAAACGTTCCGCAGACCTCGCGCATTCTGCCCATGCCGCCGCCAAAGCCCGAGCCAATGCGGACTGCGGTTTCAAAATCAATGCCCATTTCCTCGGCAAACGCGCCGACTACCGCCTGCGTACAATTGTACCCCTCAAGAAACAGCTCGTAAGCCCTGTCGCCCTTGGTCATTTGCAGAAATCCTCTACTGCGTCTGCAATCGGGTCTGCCGCCTGCGACTCAACAAGCTCTATGCAGCCGATATCAACAAGCTTTGCGCACTCGGGGTCAATCGGAAGCTTTGCAAGCACCTTAAGCCCGAATTTCTCGGCGGTTTCGTCAATGTGGCTCTCGCCAAATACCTTGTGCTGCTTGCCGCAGTCGGGGCAGCTGAAATAGCTCATGTTCTCCACCAGACCGATTATCGGCACATTCATCATTGACGCCATTTTTACAGCCTTGCCGACTATCATGGAAACCAGCTCCTGCGGCGAGGTTACAACAATGATTCCGTCAAGCGGAATAGACTGGAACACCGTCAGCGGAACATCGCCTGTTCCCGGGGGCATATCAACGAACATATAGTCAACATCATCCCACACAACATCAGTCCAGAACTGTTTTGCAGTGCCTGCGATAATCGGACCGCGCCATACAACAGGGTCGGTTTCGTCGGGCAGAAGCAGGTTCACGGACATAACTTTGATTCCCTTTTTGGAAAGCACCGGGTAAATTGCGGTTTCGTCGCCCGTTGCCTTTTCGGTGATTCCGAACGCCTTAGGGATTGACGGACCTGTGATATCTGCGTCAAGAATTGCGGTATTATAGCCGCGTCTGTTCATCAGAACAGCCGACAGGCAGGTTACCATGGATTTGCCAACGCCGCCCTTTCCGCTTACAACGCCGATTACCTTCTTAATGTGACTAAGCTCATGGGGCTTTTCAATCATACTCTCGGGCTTGCGCTCGGAGCAGCTTGCGGAACAGCTTCCGCAATCGTGTGAACATTCGCTCATATCTTTGTATCCTTTCTTTATTCAAACGCCTTGCGGCGCTGTAATCGTTACTGCGGAGTTTACCGCATATACCATTGCTCTGCGTATCTGCTTTGAAAGCTCATTGCACAGCTGCGTGTATTCCTCGCCGCGCCCCGAATTTTTTGCCGCGATTTCAAGCGGGCAGCCCTCAAACAGCACATCGGCGTGCTCCGCCGAAAGATACAGCGGCATATTCCCGCCGATTGTCGGCAAGGGCTCAATTCGGTTGCCCGTTATTACCTGCTTCCCGTCAAATAGCTGCGCTGCCTGCTGAAATCTTCGTGCGTATTCTGCCTCGGAAATCGAAGCGGAAAATCGCTCCATATTCTCAATAGCCAAGCAAAGCTGTTTCGGCTCATACGGGGGATTCTCACACCCGTATGAAGCCATGCGCTCGGTGACGCTCGCCTTTACCCGCTCAAATTTGCGGTATGCAAAGCTCCAGCCTATTGCCGGAATTGCTCCGTCTATTACAGCGGGACCGCAGTCGCTGTCAAGCAGACTAACCTTGTGGCTGCGCAGGGTTACGGTAAATTCCATTGCCGCGCCGCCCTCAAAAATACACCTAATCGTGGAATCGGTCTGCGCGAAAATATCACACAAGCCAAGCTCCAAAAGGTGATTGTACCACATATCGGGCGAGGAAGTTGAAAACCCGCCGAAAAGCGACCTTTTGCGCGGCATAAAGCGAAATTCCGCCTTATCCATGTAATCTGCAAGCGCGAATTTGAAATCAGTGCCGTTATTCAGCGCCGCCCGCACAGAAGCTGCCAGCCTGCACACGAAATGTAATTCCGCCTGCATTGTCAGAAATCCTTAAACAGGCTGATTCCGTCAAGATAACATATTTCGCCCAGTAAATCAAGAACCGTTGCGCCTACTCTGCTAAAGCCTTCCCTTGTGCCGAAATTCTTCGCTGCTATGCTGTCGCCGTACATCATCACGGGGATATACTCGCGCGTGTGGTCGGTGCCTGTGTGGCAGGGGTCGCATCCGTGGTCGGCAGTAATTATCAGCGCGTCATCTGGCTGCATTTTCTGCATGAAGCCGCCTAGCCAGCTGTCAAACTCATTCAGAGCGTTCGCGTAGCCCTCGGGGTCGCGTCGGTGACCGTAGCTCATGTCAAAATCGACCAGATTGGTGAAGCATAAGCCGTTAAAATCGCGCTGCTGCATTGCGGAGGTAAGCTGCATATCAACGGCGTTGCCAATCTCGCGGTCAGCGCCGGTTAATCCCTTGCCCGCAAAAATATCATAAATCTTGCCGATTCCGTGAGCGGTTTTGCCTTTTCTGCTGATGATATCAAATATAGTATCACGCGGCGGCACCAGTGAAAAATCATGCCTGCGCGGTGTTCGCGTGAACGGATACTCGCCCTCAAACGGTCGCGCAATTACCCTGCCCACAGCGTAATCATCCACTAAAAGCTCGCGCGCCAGTCTGCAATATTCATACAGCTTTTCAACCGGTACAACGCTCTCGTGCGCGGCTATCTGGAATACGCTGTCCGCAGAGGTGTACACAATCAGCGCGCCTGTTTCCATGTGTTCCCTGCCGTAATCGGCGATTACCTTTGTGCCGCTGTACGGCTTGTTGCACAGAACCTTTCTTCCCGTCACCCGCTCAAAGCGTTTGATTAAATCCTCGGGGAATCCGTCGGGAAAGGTCGGGAATGGTTTTGAGCTAACAATGCCCGCAAGCTCCCAGTGACCGGTTGTTGTGTCCTTGCCCACTGATTTCTCGGAAAGCCTGCCGAAGAATCCGCGCGGAGCTTCAGCCTTTTCGCCGAAATCTACGCCGTCAATATTGAACAGACCCAGCGACTGCATATTCGGGACATTCAGCTTTCCCGTATTATAGCACGAACGCAGCGTGTTGCTGCCAACGTCGCCAAACTCGGCGGCGTCGGGCAATTCGCCTACGCCAAAGCTGTCAAGAACAATCAGAAATACTCTCTTTGCCATAGCTCCCTCCGTAGAATCAGCCGTTTTCATTAAGCAGCAGCTTTACCGCAGAGCTTGTGCCGATACGCTCGCAGCCTGCATTCAGGAACATCTCAAGGTCGGCTCTTGTCTTTACGCCGCCTGCCGCTTTCATCTTAACGCCCTCGCCGATATGCTTTTTGAACAGCTCAATATCCTCGATTTTTGCGCCTGCCGTTCCAAATCCCGTTGAGGTCTTGATATAATCTGCGCCCGCATTGGTAACGCACTCGCACAGCTTAATCTTCTCCTCGTCGGTGAGATAGCAGGTCTCAATAATGACCTTTAACAGCCTGCCCTTGCAGGACGCTTTTACTGCGGCAATCTCCGCTTCAACCGCTTCAAAATCGCCGTTCTTCACGTCACAGAGATTTATCACCATATCAATTTCATCAGCGCCGTTTTCAACCGCGTCTGCGGCTTCAAAGCACTTTACGGCAGCGGTTGAATAGCCCAGCGGGAAGCCTATAACGGTGCAGATATTAAGCCCCTTATACTTTTCGCGGGCATATCTTACATACGCCGCAGGGATGCACACGCTCGCTGTGCCGTACTTTATCGCCTCTTCGCACAGCGCGTCGATTTCTTCTGCTGTTGCCGTCGCACGAAGCAGCGTGTGGTCTATATGCGAAAATATTTCTTCGTTGGTCATAGCTTGCCTTTCTTCATAAACGCTGATTTCGCGTCAGCGAGAATCAGCCCGTTACTTAATAAAATCTGAATGATTTAAGTGATACGTTGCCGTTTGCAATTACACGCAGCGGGTGGATTCCGCTTACAGACTGCGCCTGTGCGCTGAATGTTCCGAATGCGGTATAGCTGCCCGTTGCGGGAATCTCCACCTCGGCAACCACACGGTTGATATCCGGACAGATAAACGTAAGCTTGCAGGCGCTTGCGCAGTTGGAAGCTACAACCTCAACCCCGCAAAAGCCGTTCATAATGCAGCTTTCATAAGTGATATGCGACTGCCAGTCCTGAATCAGCGCGTATTCCTCCAGATTGTCGTCGGCGTCAAAGGTTACTCCCAGATAATCGGTGGAATTGATTGCGCTGAACGGCTTGGATACATCAGCGCCGGGGAAATCCGAGGCGTTGATATGTACTATGGCGCTTCGCCTTATATCAACAGATGACGCGCCGATTTCCAGCTCGTACTCGCCGCTGAAAACCTCCATGCAAGCATTGTTTACATCCCAGAATGTAAGCTCGTTTACAGGCAGCTCAAGCTCAACAACCACTGTTTCGCCGCGCGGCACAGTCACCCTCTTAAAGCCCTTGAGCTGCTTTTTCGGCAGTGTAATCGGCAGACGCGGCGGGACAACATAAAGCTGCGCTACCTCGTCGGCGGTACGGGTGCCGATATTTTCAAGCTCGAACGAAACCCTGATAACCTCGCCCTTTTCGTATGAGAGCTTGTCGGTTTTAAGCTTGCTGTAATGGAAAACCGAATAGCTTAAGCCATATCCGAACGGGTACAGCGGCTTGCCCTCGTAATACTGGTAGGTTGTTCCCGTGCGGATGATATTGTAGTCCTTGATATCGCACAGCTCGCTTTCGGAGGAGTACCACGTCATCGGGCATCTGCCTGCGGGGGAAATCTCGCCGTAAAGATTGCGGTAGATTGCCGTGCCCAGCGCAGGTCCTGCATGGGTAATGTGCATAATGGTGGATACACGCTCGTCGTTTATAGCGTAGGGATAGCCCGAAACAAGGCACAGCACCGTATTAAGGTTAACCTTGAGCGCTGCGTTAAGCAGCTCGGTCTGCTTTTCGGGCAGAGAAAGCGTGCGGCGGTCGGTGCATTCACGAGCGCCTATCTCGGGGTTGTTGCCGGCGAAAACAACAGCGTTGTTATGCTCGGAGGCAATACGCTTCACGCGGTCTACTCCCGAGGAGAACAGGTCAACGTGAATCATGCAGCCCGCGGGTCGGCGAATAGCTTCGCAAGCGCTCATACGGCGGTCCGAGCCGATTCGGATATAGCGCTTCTGCCAGTTCTTCAGGCAGCAGTCCCTGCCGCTGCGCTCCAGATAGAAAAGCTCCTTGACAAACCAGCCGTAAACCTCCTCGGAGGTGCATTTCAGGATTCCCTCGTCGTTGACAAATCTGCCGTTTTTGTGCGAGCGCAGCGATACCGCGCCGTCGCCCCATTCATACAGCTCAAACAGGCATTCCTCACCGATTACGGCGCAGTCACAGTTAAGCACTCCGTCGTCGTCAACCGAGAAATAAAAGCCGTTATCGGCGCTGCGCAGCGTTACGATATCGTTGCCGCTGTCGTACCTCACGTTGTCCTCGCCCAGCTCACGCTTGAATACATCAAGAATTGTCGGATTCTCGGGTGAGATTCCCGTGTACCAGTCGCGGCAAATCATATCTGCCTGCCAGCCTATCAGCGCAACGCGCGAATCCTTGGAAAGCGGCAGCACATTGCGGCTGTTCTTCAGCAGAATTACCGATTCCTCCGCCGCTTTCTGCGATACGCGCTTATGCTCCTCGCAGCAGAGCAAATCCTCTCTTATGCTGTCAAAATAGCCGATTTTGTCAAACTCACCCAGCAGGAATCTCGCTTTAAGCACACCAAACAGCGCCTTGTCAATCTCCTGCTCGGTTATCATGCCCTTTTCAAGCGCTTCTCTCGCAGCCTCGCGCACAACATTCTCGTCGTCGGTCATAACGTCTGCGCCGTGAGCGTTGTATATCTTCGCAAAAGACTCTGCGTGGGTCTTTACACGCTTGTGGGCTTGTACATTCTGAATAAAATCGCCGCCGTCGGTTACTGCAAACAACAGTCCCCACTCTTTACGGCACAGCTTGTCAATCTCGGGATTGACGCAGCCCTCTATTCCGTTTATCTCGTTGTACGCTGTCATAAGCGAAAGAGCGCCGCCGTCGCGCACGGGCTTCTCAAACGATTTGAGATAGTACTCATGCTTTAATCTGGGCGGAATCACAGCGTTGTCATTCATGCGGTTTTCTTCGTGATTGTTGGCGTAAAAATGCTTGAGCGTCGGTATAACCATGGCGCAGGAATTGCTCACGCCTCTCATGCCGCGGCAGTACTCCGAAGCCATAACTCCCGTAAGATACGGGTCCTCGCCGTAGCCCTCCTCGGTGCGGCCCCAGCGCGGGTCACGCTCCAAATCAACGGTTGGACCCCACACAAACATAGAGCCCTTGCCCTTGTTTGCATAGATTCGCGCTTCCGTACCCGTGATTTCACCCATGATGCGCATAATGGCAGGGTCAAAGGTTGCGGCAAGCCCAAAGGGCTCGGGAAATACCGTTGAAGGCTCGTCGGGGTTTCTGCCGACAAAGCCGCGGGCAACCTCTGCGCCTATCCAACGCTCCTTTATGCCAAGACGCTCAATTGGATTCTGATGTGTTGTGATAAGCAGCAGCTTCTCTTCAAGGGTAAGCTCGGCAAGCAGCGCTTTTACGCGCTCATCAACAGAAAGGGTATCATCGCGGAATTTGTAATCAGCCATGGTGTTGCCTCCAATCAGGATAGATTTTTTCTTATTATTGAGTGCGGCGGCACGACAATGTCCGTTACCGCTGTTAGTTTTTCGGTGGCGCGGTTGGCAATCTCTATCTCAATTCCCTCGGAATTTATCAGCTTTTCGGGCTTGAACGGTATGGGCTCTCTGCCGGGCGCGACAATTTCCAGCTTATCGTGCACGGTAAAGTAATTTCTCTGCGTAAGCTGCATTACTCCGTTTTCGCAGCTGTCAGCCGTGCCTACAAAGTCCGATTCGCGCATATACCCGCTGTCGGCGTAATACTGACCGCCGTTTGTAATCTCATTCGGATTCTGCGTAATCGCCCCCTGCTGCGGCGTTCCGTAGAAGAACCCCGTTGAATACGGGCGGTGGCTGATTTTATTGACCTCATCAATTGCCCAGCGCGGCGGCTGCTCGCCCTTAAGAACCGCGTCAAGCACGGTACGGTAGGCGTTTACGGTCAGCGCTACATAGTACGCGGATTTCGCCCTGCCCTCAATCTTAAAGCTGGTTACTCCCGCGTCAATAAGGTCGTCAAGGTGCTCAATCATGCACATATCGCGCGCATTGAGAATATACGACCCGCGCTCGTCCTCCTCAACCTTGTAGAACTCGTTCGGGCGCTTTTCTTCCATGAGGTAATAGTTCCAGCGGCAGGGCTGCGCGCATTCGCCGCGGTTGGCGTTTCTGCCCGTAAGATACTGCGAAATCAGGCACCGCCCCGAAAAGCTCACGCACATTGCACCGTGTACAAAGGTTTCTATCTCCATATCCTCGGGAATATTGCGGCGTATCTCGCGTATGCCGTTAATGTCAACCTCGCGCGCAAGCACTACGCGTCGTGCGCCCAGCTTGTAAAGCTCCTGCGCGGTGCGGTAATTTACCACGCCCGTCTGCGTTGAAATATGCAGCGCAAGCCTCGGCGCGTACTCCTTTACCATGGAGATAACGCCCAAATCGCAGGCAATTACAGCGTCTACGCCTGCGTCCTGCGCGGCGGCAATAAATCTCGGGAACTCCTCAAGCTCGCTGTTAAGCGGAATGGTGTTGCAGGTAAGATGTACCTTTACTCCCCTGCTGTGCGCAAGTTGAACAGCCTCTGCCAGACCCTCGCCGTCGAAATTCTTCGCGCCCGCGCGCATACCGAACGCCTTTCCCGCAAGATACACGGCGTCACAGCCGTAATCCAGCGCGGAGATAAGACACTCACGGTCGCCCGCAGGAGCAAGAAGCTCTGTTTTTACTTTCATCAAATTCACTCCGAATCCTCGCGCAGAGCCGCGTCGATAATGTTCTGCTCGTGTTCCTCAATGGTTCTGCCGTAGTAGAATACACCGTCGCTGCTTGCAAGGAAGTAATAGTAATCGGTTTCCTCGGGGTACAGCACAGCGTTTATCGCGTCAAGACCGGGATTGCAGATTGCGCCGCCAATCAGACCCTTATGCGTGTAGCTGTCGTATGCCTCGAGAACATCCTCAAATTTGCTCTCCTGACCCTTTATATTCGGCAGGATATACTTATTGATGTAATCCTCCGTTGTATCGGACTGCAGGGTTGGAAAAAGCTCGGGGGAAGCAAGACGGTTTTGGAATACCGACGATACCATCTTCATGCTTTCCTCGGTTGTAGCCTCGCGCTGAATCATGGAAGCCAGCGTTATAACCTCGTCAAGGCTCATGCCTATTTCTTCCATGCGCTTGTTCATGCTCTTGGTAATCTTGGAATCAAAGTTGCGGAACATCTTGTCGGCAGCTACCTTTGCATAATACGCCGTATTGGTATTGGTTTCCTCATACAGGTCGTCGATAAGATAGAACTCATAGGTATCGGGGAACAGGTAGCCCTCCTGCAGAATGAATTTGTTGTTCTCCGTGGGTATCTGCTCTTCAAAATCGAAAGCATTGTGCCACTCGCTGCAGTACGCAAGGAACTCCGCTGCGCGGCATACCTTCTTCTCCTCAAGCAGCAGCGCTATCTGCTCGGCGCTCATACCCTCGGGAATCATTACCGTTACGGTTTCGGTGTAGGTTTTGTGGGTTTTAAGCGTGTTGATTATGTCCTTGTATGACATATTCGCATTGACCGTAAAATCGCCGTTCAGAAAGCCCTTTTCCTCATCTGCAAACTTGATATAGGTCTTGAAAAACGACGGCATCTCGATTATTCCGTGGCTGTGCAGCTCTTCTGCGATATCGTCAACGCCCATATTTTCGGTAACACGAATCTCATACTGCCGCGACGCCTTTGCCATGCCCGTAAAATCCTTCATTGCGGTAAGGCACTGAACAGCAAGATACACGCCAACGGGAATAGCAAGCACCGAAAGCAGAACGCCCAGAAAAATCTGACCCATAGTACGGGTATGGTTTACCTGCTTCTTTTTCTTGCTTTTGCGGCGCTTTTTCACGGGATTATTCACAATATGCGGAGGCACGTCATCTCCGCCTACGGAATCCATAAGCCTTGTACTGCCGGATTCCTCTGCGCTGTTGTTCTCTGTGAACTCCTCGCGCGGAGTTATGGGCTTTTCTTCGGAGCCAAACTCACCCGGAAGGCTGTCAAGCTGCTGTGTGCTGCCGATATTTTCTTCGTCTGTATCGCTCACCGACGACAGCTCGTTTTCATCAAATTCTGAACGGTTGTTGTCCATTCTGACCTCCGTTTAATGTAAATCTTTCAGCCGAACAGCGTAATGTCGGCGCGCTTATCATGCGGCTCTGTGGGGACTTCCATGCGAAAAGCCTCGTAGCAGACTATCACGCTTGTTCCGTTAAAGCCGCTTAAAAATCTGTCATAATAGCCCTTGCCGTAGCCAAGCCGCAGACCCTCTCCGTCAGCGCACAGGGCAGGAACAACGCAAAGGGTATTTTCGTCGGGCTGAACAGGCGTCTTTACCACAGGCTCTAAAATGCCGTACCTACCCTGCGCCAAGTCATCAAAGGAGTGTATTCTGCAAAAGGTAAGCTCCGTATCGCCCGAAACGGGCACTGCAACGGGAATCCCGCGCTCAAAGCAAAACCGCAGCAATCTGCGCGTATCTACCTCGATTTCGGTTGAGACATAGCAGAACACCGCAGAGGCTTTTTCGACATAAGGAATCAGCTGCCTGAACACTCGCTCGTCAGCGGCGGATTTTGCCTGTAAATCCATTGCCGCGCGTTTGGCTTTCAGCTCGCGGCGAAGGCGCTTTTTTAATACTTGCACTGTATCGCTTCTCTGATTTCTACGGTTTTCTCGCTGCCGCAGAGCATTTCTACTATCTTTAAGCCAAATTCAACCGCAACGCCCGCGCCGCGCGCAGTAATAATATTGCCGTCGGCTACTACATACTTATTGGAAAGCTTGGCGCTTGTGAGGTATTTCTCAAATCCCGGGAAGCAGATTGCCTCCTTGCCCCGAAGCATTCCGCGTCTGCCAAGAATAGACGGCGCTGCACAGATTGCAGCAATCAGCAAGCCCTTTTCCTTGCAGTAATCCAGTGCGTCATGAACAGCGCGGCTTTCAAAAAGATTAACCGTGCCCGGCATTCCGCCCGGGAGCATTACAGCCTGCACCTTTTCGTCAAGCGCTATCTGCGAATCGGTAATATCAGCGTGAATCTCAACCCCGTGCGAGCTGCGAACGGTTTCTCTGCCTACTCCGACTGTGACAACCGTAAGCCCTGCTCTTCTCATCATATCAATAGGTGCAATGGCTTCAAGCTCCTCAAAGCCGTCTGCTAAAAATACATATACCATTTTGTCCTCCGTTCAGAGCGCTGCCCTGATTTTTGAAAGTATTTCCTCTGTTATCGCTTCAATCGGCTTTGGCTCGCCGTTTTGGGCGCAGCTTATGATTTCCCAGCCGCCGCGCTCCGCCGCAAAATATGCGCTCTCGCGGCAGGCTTTCATAAACTCAAGATTGCTCTCGTGTATATCCTTCATGCTCTCGTCGCCCTCATAGCGCTTGCTTAACAGCTTCTGCGAAACCTCCAGCGGCATATCAAGATACATCACCAAATCGGGCTTGGGCAGTCCCAGCAGCACATACTCGTAATTATAGAGCCTGTTCAGATACTCCCTGCGCTTGTCCGCAGGAAGCTTTGCGGTCTGATATATCGCATTTGAGGTAGTATATCTGCCGCAGAGAATCACCTCTCCGCGCTCGTAGCTGTGCTTCCAGTCGGTTGACCAGCTGATATAGCGGTCTGCGGCATAAAAGCTGCCTGCTGCGTACGCGCCCGTCTCGCCCTCGCACGGGATTTTACCCGCAAGATATTCGGATATCACCTGCCCGCTCGGGGAATTATAATTCGGAAAGCTGACAACTCTATGCGGAATTTCTCTCTGTTTGAAATGCTCCGCAACACGTTCAAGCTGCGTGGATTTCCCGCACCCGTCAAGCCCTTCCAGTACTATCAATCTGCCGTTGCTCATATACACCATTCCGATTCCTGCCGCAATATGAGATTATTGCAGCAAATATTGTTATACAG
>JBJESB010000060.1:0-3710 GCA_051882575.1 Oscillospiraceae bacterium | reverse complement strand
GAACGTATGTGCGAGGACATTTTGATGTATAATAAACGCTCTGCGTTTATTATACTACATAATATTGTATTTTGCAAGCAGAATTTTTCCGACGAAATGTTCTACTTTCGGCACACTTTTGCCTTTGCAGCTATGATATAATAATCTCAATCGGAGGTATAGCTATGGAAATTGTAATACTTGTTCTTTTGGGTATAATCTGCGTTGCTTCGCTGATATCAATGATAATCATACTGCGCGCACAGACCCACCCGCGCGACGACAGCGTAAAGCAAGGAATTGAAGCTATTAAAGAGCGCACTGCGGTTGTAAGGGACAGCCTGCTTGAAATGCGCGGCAGCAGCGAATCCTCGCAACGGGCGCTGCGCAGCGAGCTTTCGGGCTCGGTTCAGAGGCTGGGCGATTCTCTGCGGCTGGAGCAGGGCGCAGCGGCAAAAAGTACCGCAGAGCAGCTAAAGGTATTTGAACAGCGTCTGGGTACAATCGAGCAGAGCAACTCGCAGGCGCTGCGTAATATTCTGGAAGCAGTGAGCGGTCAGCTTAAGAGCTTTGAGGAACGAATCGGCAGCATGGAAAAGAACAACACAGCCGCAATCAACGCTATGCGCGATTCGGTAAGCGCGCAGATGTCGCAGATTCGCGCCGATAACGGCAAGCACCTTGATGAAATCCGCAAAACCGTTGATGAAAAGCTGCAAACATCCCTTGAAGAAAAACTGAACCGCTCGTTCAGAACCGTCAGCGACCAGCTTGAGCGTGTTTACAAGGGGCTTGGCGAGATGCAGACGCTTGCCTCGGGCGTGGGTGATTTGAAAAAGGTGCTTACAAATGTTAAGAACCGCGGCATTCTGGGCGAAATGCAGCTTGACAACATTCTCGAGGAAATACTTGCGCCCGAGCAGTACGCGAAGAATGTAATCACCATACCCGACAGCCGCGACCCCGTTGAGTTTGCAATCAAGCTGCCCGGCGACGGCGATACACCCGTGTATCTTCCGATAGATTCCAAATTCCCCGGCGATACATACGCCGCCTACCGCGACGCCTGCGACAGCGGCGACAGGGCTATGGCTGACGCTGCATGGAAAGCGCTTGAAATCAGGCTTAAGGGCTGCGCAAAGGATATCAGTACAAAGTATGTCAGACCGCCCTACACAACGAATTTCGGCATTATGTTCCTGCCGTTTGAGGGATTGTACGCAGAGGCTGTAAATCACGGCATGGTGGAGCTGCTTCAGCGCGAATATAGCATCAATATTGCAGGACCCTCTACAATGGCTGCAATGCTCAATTCGCTGTATATGGGCTTCAGAACGCTTGCGATTCAAAAGCGCAGCAATGAGGTCTGGGAAATACTCGGCGCGGTGCGCAGCGAGTTTGAAAAATTCAACGAGGCGCTTGCCGAAACGCAAAAGCAGCTGCGCAAAGCTGATGATTCTCTTGAAAAGCTGGTAGGCACTCGCAGCAGGCAGATGCTGCGCAAGCTGAAAAACGTTGAAACCCTTGACAGCGCGCAAAGCAGCGCCATTCTTGAGCTTGAAGAATAAAATTATCCCCGCAGCTTTTCCTGCGGGGATTTGTCATCAATCAGAACGCCGAAAGAATTACAGAGCCGTCATAGCCGCTTTCCGAAAGGGTAAAGCGCTGAATCTCGCCCGTGTGATTGTCGTAGCTGATACCGAAATTCGGGATTTCACCCACAAAGGTCAGCTCAACCACAAGCGCCATATCCGCAGTGAGCGTGTCCTGCGTGTACAGCTCCTCAATTGAGTATGTGATATTGCCCTCGTCATCCATATCCTCATAGGTGAGCGAAAGCAGCTTGAAATCGCTGACGTCTTTATCGGCGCTGAATACTATCTTGCCGCTGAATTCGGAAGAATCGGCGGTGAATGTGGTGTATTCGCCCTCGGCGTGGTCAGTAAGGAACTCGTCTGCCCACTGCGCGCTAACAACGCCGCCAATCGCTGTTTCATTCTCGGCAGGCGTGGATTCCTCGGGCTGCGATTCGGTCTGCTCGGGTTGCGTCTCCTCCTGATTAGCGGTGGTCTGTTCGGTCGTAGTCTGTTCTGCGTCAGTTTGTGATGTAATCTGTTCGGATGTCTGTGATGTGGTCTGTTCGGATGTCTGAGATGAGCTTTGGCTTGAGGTCTGACCGTTGCAGCCTGTCAATGCCAGCATTGCTGTAAGCAGTCCAAGGGTTATAAGTCTGTTTTTCATAATATCACTCCTAAATATACGTTTCCCGCAGCGCCGCTGTCTGTGTAATCATACGGGATATCATTCCATGCACACAGACCTCTGAATATGTAATTTGTTTTACGGCGTGTGTGTATTATAGCACAACCAAAGCCAAAATGCAATACCCCGACAAAATTTTTTCAAGCCGTTGACTTTTCGCCCGCGGTATGATATAATTACCGCAGCATATTTGATTTATCAAACAACCGAGAGGGATTTATGGACAGATTATTTTGCAAGGGCTACACATGGGGATTTTTCGCAAAAAGCGGCGAATATCAGACAGAGGCTGCAATGCGCTCAATGGAGCGGCTGCATTCAAACGGGCTTGATTGGATTTGCATTACAGTAAACGCTTTTCAGGAAAGCTATATGTCTACAATGATTCACCCTGTTTACGGGCTTACCCAGACCGACAGCGACATTGTTTTCGCTGTAAATTACGCCAAAAGGCTTGGTATGAAGGTCTGCTTAAAGCCTATGGTGCAAAGCATGGACGGTGTATGGAGAGCGCATATACACTTCCCTGAGGAAAGCCACATTGATTACAACGAGCGTTGGTTCAGAAGCTACAATGCGTTTATGCTGCACTATGCGCAAATCGCCGAGCAGACAGGCTGCGAGATGCTCTGCACGGGCTGCGAAATGGACGGCATGGATGTCAATACGCAGCGCTGCATTGACATGATTGCAAAAGTCCGCGAGGTGTACCACGGGCTGATAATGCACAACATCAATCACGGCGACGAATTCAAGTACCCGTGGCTTACCCATGTTGATATTATCGGAATTTCCGCTTACTACCGCCTCACCGACGGAACAGATGTGAGCATCGACCGTATGCTGGAATCATGGAGCTGTATTCGCGAGCGTCTGAAAAAAGCACATGAGATGTATCAAAAGCCGATTATGTTTGCGGAAATCGGAATCCGAAACGAGCACGGCTGCTCAAAGTACCCCTACGATTTCAAGGATAGGCTTGACGTACCGCTTGACGAGGACGAGCAGGCAGATTTCTACGAATCGGCAATGCGCACATTCTGGGATGAAGAGTGGTTCAGCGGGTTCTTCTGGTGGGACTGGAAAGCAAAGCTTACCCCCGAGGACAAAATCCACGAAAACCGCGATTTTACTGTTTACGGCAAAAAAGCGGAGAGCGTACTGAAGAAATGGTACACTAAATAACTGAAGAAATATACGGAAAAGCGCCCTTCGGGGCGCTTCAGGCTGTCGATAAAGGCGCATCTGCTGTGTCAACGGCATAATCGGCAGGCACAAAGCCTAGCCGATATGCCGTTTCCTTGCATCTGCACCTTTCTCGCCACCCTGGGAAAGATACTTTTTCGCCGAAACATCCCAGCCACGCGCACGTTTTGTCGGCTACGCCGCCAAAACGCACACTTGCTGGGATAGTAGTATTTTTTGCCCCGGCAAAGCTGGGGCAAAAAATGGATTTAAAAAGCCTGCTT
>JBJESB010000059.1:0-15261 GCA_051882575.1 Oscillospiraceae bacterium | reverse complement strand
TAGCCCTCGGCAAATGTCTCCGCTGGGTCTGTTATTTGTTCCCATGGGGTTCCTGTGAGATCTGTATAATCCTCTTTCAGCGCCTTTCCCCAAGCCGCATAGTGTTCAATGGACGTCGTATCGGGAGTAGTAACAACGGTGGGGGCGGTGTCGGGAACAGCGCCGACCACAGGCTCGGTCACTGTAACGGCAACATCGGTTATGAACGCTTCAAGCGGATAGAATGCAACACTCACGGCAATAATATTGCCGGTGTGCTCTTCTCCTGTTTTGCAAGTATGAGTAACACCGTTTACAGTGATTTTTACATCATCTGCAAAGGAATAGCCTTCGTCAAGCTGGAAATTTGCGTAGATAACATAAACATAGTCGGCGCTGAAAGTCTCGCTTGACGTTACAGCAGTGTATTTCGGCGATTCTATGTTTTCATAATCTTCCTTGCTTGTTTTCATCCAAAGGCAACCATTGGAATCACAGGTAATATCATGGGAAGCTGCGGTCAGCTTTGCATAATCCACGGTACTTATCGGCACAGTCTCCCCAATCATGGGTCTGTCAACAGTGATGTCAATTGCTTCAATTGGCGGGAAAGGCTCTTCCCAGATGTTGAAGCAGTCAAGCAGCAGCATGTCTTGATTAGTACAATGATGATGAACGACTGCCACTCTTACGCTTTTGCCTGCATAGGGAGTGAGGTCAACCTCTATCTCTTTCCACACATAGCTTGTGGTGTAGTCCGTGCCTATCTGCTCGAATTCGCCGTCATCAACGGAGATATACACGCCGAATACTTCGCTGTAATCTGTGTAATGTGACCCGACAGCCTCAAAGGTGAGGGTCGTTATCTTGGTTGTGCTTACGGTATATTCCGGCATAATAAGCCAGTTATCGGGGGAAAGCGCTTCGCCTTTGTATGATTCCGAGCAAACACGGCCATTTCCGTGATGGAACTTGCCAGAGAATCCACTGTAGAATGCATACCAGTTATAG
This sequence comes from Oscillospiraceae bacterium, assembly GCA_051882575.1. Lineage (GTDB taxonomy): Bacteria > Bacillota > Clostridia > Oscillospirales > Ruminococcaceae > CAG-115. The sequence continues at coordinate 14,271 of JBJESB010000059.1, read as the reverse complement.
CCATCGCCGTCCTTGTCTATGGTATCCCAGCCCGAAGGAAGCGTTGCTTCCGAGTTTTCAAAGCCCTCAAAGTAAACGTTTGTTCTGTCGCCATCGGGGGTGTGCGCTTCACGTTCCCATAATGCAATATCATCGACGCGCATTTCGCCCTCGCCGCCGTTCTGAACGATAGCTACATACACATTCTGATTGGCATAATCGCTGAGGTCAACCCTTACCTCGCTCCAGCCGCTGAGTGTACTGGTGACATCAATATTCTCGGTAAGAACCTTACTGTAATATTCTGTTTCTTCGTCACCGTCTAAATCCTTTTTTTCTGCGTAGTAATCGTAACACAGAGTTCCATACACATAAACATCAACGCTTTGACCGGCATGGCTGTTTGTAACATAGAATGTCAGGAGAAAATCCTGCTCGGTGCCTAAAACGAATGCCGGCAGGCGAAGCCAGTTATTCATGGTATTATCGCTGCTGCTGTTACGCGACCTCAAGGAACAATCTCCCGAGTGGGAATACCAGTCAACATTTACAACCTCCCAGCAGTCGCCGTCATCGTCCAAATCTGCCGAAATAAAGCTTGAGGGAACATTGGCAACTATATCATCGCCCTCAAACACAGTGTTCTCAAAATCCCATGACCTGACCATGGTATATCCCTTGGGTCTGCTGCTGATGTCCACACAGTCAAGGAACAGATCTGCTAAACCGCTATTGTTGTGATGAACGAATGCCAGATGTATGTATTTCCCTGCGTATTCGGACAGGTCGATTGTATACTGGTTCCATTGATTGTCGGTGATAGTGTAGTCGTCGCCGATCTGAACATAGTCAGTACTGTATCTGCCGACAGCAATATACACGCCGAACGTATTATTATAACCGTACGCATAAAAAGTCAGCTGATACTCCTTGTCCTCGGAGAGTTGGATCAGCGGCGAATACAGCCAGTTGTCGGGGTTAAGCTTTTCATCAATATGTTCATCATTCAAATACGTGGAATCCGAACACATAAACTTGCTGCCGCAGTGCGGAAGTGTCGCAGACGTATCCACGTACCAGCCATAAGTGTCCCCGTCTTTGTCTTCTGATGACCACTTTGTGCCATCAAATCCGTTCTCAAAGCTATAGCTCCATTCGTTGGTATAGCCGGAAACAGTGTGCTCACCGTATGTTTCAGCACCGGCGGTCACAGATACCGCAGGTATCATTCCGGCAAGCATTGTGCCGCTCAACAAAAAGCTTAATGCTTTGTTGAGTAATTTTCTTGTTCTCATAAGCAATTCCTCCTTAATATGATTTTTGAAAGAATATAGTATCCTACATAGTATATTATATCACCCGAAAACAATTTTGGCTATCACCCACATGGGTGATATTTTGCACTTTTTTTGCTTTTTGGGGGAAGGTGGGGATTGACGAAACCGCGGCGAAATGATATACTGTAATTACCACGAAAAGGCACAGCGCCGGGGAGGTGAACAGCCGTGCCGGGCTTTCACAAGGAAAGATATGCGGTCGTTTATGTGGCTGTAACGATACTTCTCGCTGTAATTGCGCGGATTTTCTCCAAGCTTGGCATTCTGCCGACAGAGCTTGGGCTGGTTCGCACTACCCTCTATATCGTTCTGTACATAATGTGGGGCATATCACTGCAAATGCGGATAGTTCATACCCCGGTTCGGCGTTATCTTACCGCCGTTGCCGCGCTTATGGTGTTCTGGTTCGTGCTGCGCACGATAAAGTATTTCTTTGCGCTCGATGCTTTTTTGAGCCGCTGGCTGTGGTACTCCTACTATATCCCGATATTGTTTATCCCACTGTTCGCGCTGTACGCTGCTATGGCGCTCGGCACGCCCGAAAGCTTCCGCCTGCCCAAGTGGGCGGCGATTCCCGCGCTGATAACGGCGGTGTTAGCAGCGCTGGTGCTCACAAACGACCTGCACAGGCTGGTTTTCGCTTTCCCACAGGGAGAGGTGTGGTCCGACAAAAACAGTGAATACACCCTCGGCTACTATATCATTTTTGGCTGGGAAATCCTCTGCGCGCTGGCTTCGTTTGTGATAATGGAGCACAAATGCCGCGTTTCCCGACGGAAGAAATACCTGCCTGTAATACTTATTGCGCTTTCGCTGGCGTATGTCTGCGTTTATGCTGCCGGAGCGGAATGGCTTCATCTTATCGCCGGCGATACGGCTGCGGCGCAGTGCCTTTTGTATGCCGCGATTTTTGAAAGCTGTATCTACTGCGGACTTATACAGACCAACACCGGCTACGACAGTATTTTTGAAGCCTGCACACTGAAAATGCAGGTAGCCGACCGCAACAACAGGATATGCTATGCCTGCGCAAAGGCAGAGCCGCTTTCGGCGGAGCTGATACAAAGCGCGGAGCAGGCTCCCGTTCTGCTTGACAAAAATACGCTGGTCAAAGCCGAGAGCATAGAGGGCGGGTATGTTATCTGGCAGGAGGATATCACCGAGCTGACCGCTGTAATTGAAAGGCTTGAGGAGAACCGCAGGGAGCTTTCCGAGCGGAACTATCTTGCACAGGAGAACTACAATACAAAGCGGCGGCTTATCAGCCTGCGGGAAAAGAACAGGCTCTACGATATTCTTCAGCGGCAGACCGCACCGCAGATTGCGCTGCTTGACGACCTTTTCGCGCAGTACGACAGAGAGTCCGACCCCGAAAAGCGCCGCCGCCTGCTGGCGGAGACCGCCGTTGTCGGCGCGTACCTGAAGCGCTACGGGAATCTGCTGTTTGTCGGCGAAAAAAACGACGTCGTGAAATTCGGAGAGCTGTCACGGTGTATCAACGAGTCGTTCGCTAATCTTGAACTGCTCGGGGTGACCTGTGGCTGCGCTGCGCAAATCGACGAAACAGTAAGGACGCAGGACGCGCTGCGTGCCTATCGCACGTTAGAAAACATTGTTGAAGCCTCGCTTGGCGACCTTAGGTTTCTGTGGCTCAAGGCGAAGAGCTTTACCGGGCATATCATGCTGTACATTGAGGCGGAATGCAGCACCGACCTGTCCGCACTTTCGCAGGAATCCGACGGCTATACCGCCGAGGACGGAGTGCAGCGTTTTGCTTTACGGCTTGGAAAGGGCGGTGTGTCGGAATGATGTTTTATCAGCTATCGTCGGTACATCAGACTGTCCTGCTGACGGCGATATTTCTGACCATGCTCACGGCGGTGTTTCTTGTCTGCGTTTCCGCGGCTGACAAACGCGGCAGACCGAACGCTGTTATTGCTGTAATTTTGTTTCTTGTCATGTTCCTGCTTGAAGAAACCTTGTGTGAGCAAGCCGCTCATGCCGAAGGAACGCCTGTTCCGGCGTGGGCGCTGTGGGTATTAACGGCGGGCGCTGACGTGTGGCTTATTTTCGCACTTGTGAAATGGCGGAGAGATATGCGCGCAAGCATTAGCCTGTTTTCCATAAAACGTGCAATGGACGCTGTTCCCGCCGCAGTTTGCTTCTTCGCACCGTCCGGAGAGATAAAGCTGTGCAACCCACAGATGTACGCGCTTTTCCGCGATATCGCGCAGCGTGACCTTCAGTCGTTCGACGAGTTCAGCCAAGCGCTGGAGCGCTGCACAGGGGACGCGGGAGTTATACGCGATACCACAGACGCGGACACGTTCATTTTCCCGAACGGCAGAGTGTGGCATTATTCCTGCAGTGAAATAAGTCTCTCTGACGGAAAAACCTACACAGAAATCCTGTTTACGGATATAACCGAGCTGCACGAAAAGCGTCGGGAGCTTGATAGACAAAGCGCGGAGCTCAAAGAAATCTACACCGACCTGAAACGGCTTTCCGATAACGTTATTGAGATGACCCGCGAAAAGGAGATACTCATTGCAAAAACCCGACTCCACGACAATATGGGCGTAGGTATCGCGGCGGTGCGGCAGATTCTGCTTCAAAACAACGCCTCCGAGGAAAACGCCGCCGCGCTTGAGCTCTGGCGAAAGGCGATACGCATAATAAAAAGCGACAACGAATATCCCGACGGCTGCCGCGATACGGCGGATATTATCCATGACGCCGCCGCAGTCGGTATTCGTGTGGAGATTACAGGGGAGATACCAACCGAGGGCGAAACGGGCAGGCTTATGCTGCTAGCAATTCGCGAGTGTCTGTCAAATGCCGCAAACCACGCCGGAGCGACGACGTTAAGGATATCTTTGACGAAAACTGCGGACGCGGTAACGCTGCGTATCTCCAACGACGGGAAACCTGCGAGCGGCGATATGACACCGCGCGGCGGACTGAAAAATCTGTCGTGGCAGCTTGCGGAGTGCGGCGGCAGTATGGATATACGGACAGAACCCGAGTATATGCTTACAGTGACAATACCAACGGGTATGGAGGTTAGTGTATGACTGAAGTGCTAATTGTAGACGACCAGCGGATACCGCGGGAATATATGGAGCATATTGTAACAGAAAGCGGCAGGTATTCAGTGGCGGGCAGCATATCCGCCGCCGAGCTTGCGGAGGCTGTATGCGCCCGCCGCAAGGTCGATATGGTGCTTATGGACGTATGCACAAACGGTGTCAAGGACGGAATTACTGCCGCGCATGAGCTGAGGGAGAAATTCCCGGAACTTAAAATAATCATTGTGACCTCAATGGTGGAGGAAAGCTACTTAAAGCGCGCCCGCGAGGCGCTTGCAGACAGCTTTTGGTACAAGGACGCAAGCCCCGAATCGCTGCTTGAAGTCATGGACCGCACCATGTCCGGCGAGAGCCTTTTCCCCGACGCAACGCCCACGGTACGCCTCGGCAACACTACAAGCGCCGACCTTACCCCAAAGGAAATAGAGATACTCAGAATGGTTTGCGACGCTCTTGAAAACACAGAGATTGCCAAAAAGCTCGGCTGCTCGGTAAACACTGTGAAAACTCATATCGCGCATATCCTGCGCAAAACGGGCTACGCCAACAAGACGCGCCTTGCGATAGCCGTCACCAACAAGCGGTTTATTATCCCCGTGCTCCCCGATAAAGACAAACCGGACGATAGATAATTACCTCGTCGGCACACGCATTTTTCGTTATCCGATATGGGTGTGCTAACGTATTATTAAGCTGTACAGCACTTTCTACTATTTTAGTTTGAGCGGCAGTATAAGTGCTTTCACATTTTAACCCCACAACCTGTCATATTTGTCCCTCGTCCCGCATATTCTGCTACCAAACAAGCAATTTACGCAGGAGGTGCGATATGAGAGCAATTACATGGACAAAAAGGAAAATCAAAAACATTGCAATCGGGGCGTCGTTAGCGGCGGCAACTCTCGCTGTCGGAATCGGCTTTGTAATAACCTCGGTTTCCTCACAGGCTGCGGCGAGAAAGCTCCCGATTTACCGTGTGGAGCGCGGCGACAACAAAATTGCGCTCACCTTTGACGTGGCGTGGGAGAATTCCAACACCGACGACCTGATAAAAATCCTCGGCGAATTTAACGCCCCGTCTACTTTCTTCATAACCGGCGATTGGTGCGACCGTTATCCCGAGGATGTGAAGAAATTCTACGACGCGGGACACGAAATCCAGAATCACTCCGACCAGCACCCGCACGTTGAGGGCATAAATGTCAACGACCTCATCACCGATACCCGCGAGGCAAGCCGTAAAATCAAGATGATTACAGGCGTTGAGCCAACCCTCTACCGCGCCCCCTACGGCGAGTACGATGATTCCGCACTCACCACGCTGGAGGGTATGGGCATGAAGGTGATTCAGTGGGATGTTGACAGCATCGACTGGAAAGAGCCCACGCCCGAGGAAATTAAGGCAAGAGTGCTTAAAGGCGTGAAATCCGGCTCGATTGTTCTATTTCACAATGACCTTGAAAACACCACCGAGGCTCTGCCGCAGATTCTGACGCAGCTTAAGAATGACGGTTACGAATTTGTCACCGTAAGCGACCTGATTTACCCCGACAATTACACAATCGACGCCAACGGCGAACAACAGCCCGTTTCGCAGAGCTCATTGGTGATTACGCCCGAGAATGTAGAGCAGGTTCTGGCGCAAAACAGCGATTTGCTTACGCAGGCAGGCTTTACCGATGAACAGGTTTCTGCCGCCGTAGCCGCAGTCAAGGGCGGAGAAATCCCCGAGGATATTGCAGCTATGCTTTCGGAATACGGAATTGAAACCGCTCTCATCGTTAATGACGACCCCGAAGCAGACACTCAGCCCGACGACCCCGAGGCAGGCGCGCCGCCCCATGACGAAATCACCGATACCGAGGTCCCCGACCTTGAAACACCCGACGACGGCTCTGTTTCAATCGAAAGCAAGCCCGAAACGCCGGCAAAATAACTCTCATGCAGGTATCCGATTTGCGGATACCTGCATTTCTTTGCAGAAAACGCCGCCGATTTGACAAAACCACGCCCGTATGATATACTTTGTATTATAATTACAGCATTCTATCACGCGCGGTGATTGAAACAAATGCGCATACCGTTAATGCGCAAAAATCGCAGAAATCTGCTGAAATTTTCGCAGATATCTGCGACTTTTTTATTTTTGCTCCGTCTTAATGTATGAGCTCAGAAAGGAGGAAACGCACTTGACCGATGAAGAAATACTACAACTGTTTGCCGAGCGCGACGAAAGGGCATTAGAAGAAGTAAAATCCGCATACGGGCGGCTTATGCGCAGCGTTGCTTACAATATTCTGCAAAACCGCGAGGATGCCGAGGAATGCGAAAACGAAGCCTGCCTGCGCGCATGGAACAGCATTCCTCCCGCAATGCCGCAAAAGCTGTGCGCATACCTTTGCAGTATCTCGCGCAGGCTCGCGCTCGACCGCTGGGACAGCGCACACGCCGCAAAACGCGGCGCAGCCGTTGCACTGGAAGAGCTTGAAGCAGTACTGAGTTCCTCCCTGCGCGCAGACGACCGATTTTTGGAGCGAAAGCTTGCCGAATCGCTCAACCGCTTTTTAAGCAAACAGGACTACAACACGCGTGTGATTTTCGTGCGGCGCTACTGGCTGGGGCAATCTACTGCCGAAATTGCCAAAGACCTGCACGCAAGCGGGAGTATGGTAAAATCACGACTTTCCCGCACCATGAAACGACTTAAGGAATACCTCAAAAAGGAGGGCTATGATTTATGAACAACAATCTTCTCAACGCGCTTGATATGCTGGACGAAAAATTTATTGACGAGGCGCTGCGCTCGCAGCGGCTTGAAAGCAACGCGCCCGTATACCTTCGCAACGCCGCAATCGGCTTGGGTACAGCCGCCGCAGTTGCCGCTGTGGGCGTGGGCGTCGCGCGGCTAAACGCCGATAAAGGCGTGTCTATCAGCATGAGCTCGCAAGCTCAATCGGCTTCTTCCGCGCTTTCCGAACTGCTCGCAGCTTCCTCGGGTGCAAGCGAAACCACAGCAAGCACAGCCGAGCCGTCACAGGTATTTAACGCGCCCATGCAGGTGGAGCTGATTCCTATGGACACGGCGGCTATGAGCAAGGTGTACCTTGGCTCTGCTGAACCCTACATGGTAGCCGCAGACAGCGAAAAGGCAGTATTCTGCGCGGGCGGCGACGGGCTGTTTGTGATGTACTACGCCGCTTGCATCGACTCCGCACAGCCGCTCGGCACTGACAAGCCGTTCGGTATGACGGTTGCCGCAAATGTCGGCGCAAGTATCGAAGCTGTGTTCGCAGCGGAGGAATACGGCTATACCGCAGACTCAATCCGCTTTGTTGGCAGAGAGGACGGCTCGGTGTGGTGCGTCGTGAGCGTTTCAAGCGGCGGTTCGGATTTCAGCCTTGCGTACCTTGTTAACTTTGAGGAAAACCGCCTTGATTATATCGGAACAATTGACGAAATACCCGAAATCTATAATTCCCGCCCGATTGACACGAGCGTTATCGCCAGCGCATTTTCACCTAACGGAATCTGGATAAGCGATACCGATTATATCTATCTATCACACGAAACAGGCGGCTATGTTCCGCTTTACCGCGAGGATTATGACAGAATCGGCTTTACGCCGTCACAGCTTAAGGATATCTGCATAAATGTCAGATATGAGTACAACAAAGCCTCCTCCTGCCGTATAGTGGCATTCTCGCAGGAGCTCACATACGACGCATATATGAGATACCGCCTTGAAAACGGCATTCACGAAACCGCAGAGCAGGCAGAGTACGAAAAGGCATGGTTTGAGGGCGTTGACTGCTCGGAATTTGCCTTGCCGCTTGACGAGAAATATGTTTCTTCCACCGACTGCTACCGCACGATTACCGTTGCGGGAACAGACGAGCTTGAAAAGATTTTCGTGCCGCTTGTTGCAGAGCCCGATGCCCCCGTTTATGCTTCGCAGGACGGCACGGTGATTTTCAGCGATTTTCTGCCGTTAAGCGCAAGAGGTCAGATGATTGTAATTGAGCACGACAACGGTCTGCTTACAGTATACTGGGGCGTAAGTAATCTTGAGGATAACCGGGTTGTAAGCGTGGGCGACAGAGTTAGCAAGGGCGATATTATCGGCTGCTGTGATGTATTCGGATATATGGACGACTGGGGCGTTTATGTGCAGGTTTGCACCCCCGAGGAAGCCGCCGAAATTCTCCCCAACGAAATGACAGGCATTGACGACAGAACCCTCAAATATACCGATGTCATTGATACCTCCGACTACGCAATACCGCTTGAAGAAAGAGATTCGGCAGACTACTGCGACATCTGGAGAAGAAAGGTTGAAAGCGGCGAGGCTTCAGCCTACTTCAATCTCTGCCACGCATACCGCGGTACAGAGGTCTACGCCGCACAGGACGGCGAGGTTGTATTCGCTGGCAACTGCGGCACATACATGAATTTAGTCAGAATCAGACACGCGGACGGAATCGAAACATGGTACTGCGTTCTTGACGAGATTCTTGTGAATGTCGGCGATACCGTAACCAAGGGTCAGCAAATCGGCACGGTCGGTCATCTGCCCACGGGCGCATACGGAATAGGCGTCGGAGCGTTCACCGCAGAGGAAGCCGAGGCAAAGCTCGCACAGTTTGCGTACTGATATCGGCATAAGCACAACAGCCCCCGATTGTTCGGGGGCTGTTCACTTTGTCATAATACACTTAACTAAACAGGCTGCCGAGAAGCCGCCGGATGCTAGGAAACCGCCTAACGGCTAGGCTTTGTGCCTGCCGTTGGGCGGTTGACAACGCAGATGGTGGTTTATCGACAGCCTGCAAACAACAAGCCCCGAGATTTCTCCCGGGGCTTGTTGCTGGTTTGGTTGGTAATTATATGAAAAAGGTCGGTATCGGAATTATGTGTTGATTTCCTCATCAACAACTACAGTATAACGGTCGTGTATGAATATGATAAGGCAATTTTGTGAAAGTTTGGTGAAGATATTACACATTCGTGATTTTTTATTTGCCGCCGTTTATCACCGATTGATACGCGGGCTTGAAATCCGCCTTGAAATACAGCAGGTGCGCCGAGATAAAGGCTATCGCCGCAGAAACCGCAACCGCGCCCGCCAGAATCAGACAAGCCGCCCACAGCGGCAGCCCGAAGCCATGACTTTTGAGGTTCTGCGAAAACGCAAGCAGCGGAACCAGAAACGGGAGCATATTGCCGTAAATCGCCGCAAAAAAGCCCCAGCGCAGGCATATTGTAAACGGGCACATCACAATCACCAGAAACACAAGCCCCGCCGCCGTAATCAGCGCGTCGCTTATGTTTACGATATCACGCCCCGTAACCGCAATATACACAGAGTATGCCGAAAACGGCACAATAAGCGTTGCCAGAGCAGTAATTACTCCGTAAAGCGGCACCGAAACCGTGTAAAGCTCCCGCGCGATACTGCTAGCGCGCATACAGCGCCCGCCCGTAAGGTCTACATTGAGGAATATCTCGGTCATCATTGAATACAGAAATGTGCCGTATATCAGGAACATCTTGCAGACAAGATAGTCCTCCGTGCCCAGCTCCTCGTGAAACAGCATAACAAGAACGATAAACGCCGCCGACAGACACCCGCCGGCAAGAGTAATCCCCCAGCGGCTGAATGAACGCTTGTAAAGATACTTTAGCCCACTCACTCCGCTGCACCCCATTTCTTTTCGCTGACCTTGACAGCATAGATAAATCCCGCAATGTACAGCGCGGCACACACGGCAATAATTATCGCCGACGCTATCGGGTTGACTGTTACGCTATCATCTTCCCCGCTTGAAAAACCAAAGAAGAATCCCCCCAGACAGCAAATCGGCATAACCACAAGAAGCCGCAAAAGGGTGTTTTTCACATAGCCCAGAAGATTTATGCACCCCGGCATTGCAAGCCCAATCGAAATACAAATCACCAGCGTGATGTTTTCACCCATGATAAAAGTATCCACCACAAACGAAATCCCTGCAAACACCGCCGTAATGCACAGCGCAAATATGTTGCTCGCGATTATCGCCCGCTTGAAATGCAAAGCGCTTTTGCTTATCGAGTGAAAATACTTATAGCCGGGGTTAATCGGCTGATTGTAGGAATAAAGATTATTGAGCAGGATACACCCGAACATAGGCGCAAGCACTATTATCATGCCGTACCAGAAGCCGCCCATAAAGTCAACGGTACCTTCAAACAGGTACTCCAGCAGCGTAAAAACCACCGACATTCCCACAAAAACCGGAATCGACTTTAATATCTGCCGCGTCAGAAGCTGCGCGCTGAATATATTATATGACCTCAACAGCTCTTTCATCGCGTTTCCTCCGCATATTTAAGCAGACCTATACTCAATTGCTGCAAGGTCGGCGCTTCGGAATCAACCCCCATTTTTGCAAGCTCCTCGGCGTGTTCGGCAAGCGCAAGCCCGTCAAACACCGTGCGCGTTTTGCTGTGCGACAAAAGCAGCCCTTTCGCAGCGTCGTAGTCCCTGATATCACCCCGCGCGATTATGTACTTGTCTTTAAGGTCGTCCACAAAGCCGCAGTCAATCACCCTGCCCAAATCCATAAATACCGCATAGTCGGCGGCGTTCTCCATATCGGCTATGTTGTGAGTGGAAAAGATTATGCTCTTCTCGCCGTCGCCGCTTTCAAGATACTCCCGCATACGGTCGCACAGCCTGTCGCGCATAAGCGGGTCCAGCGAGCTTCCCGGCTCGTCAAGTATCAGCAGGTCGGATTTCTGCGCAAAAGCTGCCGCAAGGCTTGTTCTCATGCGGTTTCCGTCGGATTGCTTGTACATGGCGCGCGGCTTTTTGGTAAACTCGCTGTCTACCTCCATTTCCTCACAGAGCTTTGCAAAGCAGGCGCGGTCAAAGGTAGAGCAGGCAAGCTCCAGCGATACCGCAATGTCCTTTGCGGTCCACCCCTGCGGGAAAAACGCGCTGCTGGCACAGTAGCCTATTCTGTCGCGCAATTCGGGCTGTGAGATATCGCTGCTTTCGCCGAAATACACCACCTCGCCCGAGGTCTTGCGAATAACACCGCAGAGCAAATCTATAAGCGTTGTCTTGCCCGCGCCGTTTGCGCCGATAAGAGCAGTCGCAAAGCCCTTTGGCAGCTCCAAATCAAGCCCGCCCAGCGTGAATTTGCCGTACTTTTTTGTAAGCCCCCTGGCGGAAATACATGACTCAAATTCCATGCCCGTTCCCCCGTAATTCATCTGATATAATTTACCATATCGCCGCGGCTCATGGCGTTCATAAGGCGCTCAAGCTCGTCCATAGCGAGCTTTTCTTCGGCAAATAAGCCAAGCACTTCTCCGCCGTCAATCGCACCCGAGCTGCCGATAGGCAGTCCGACAATCGCATACTTGTCATTCTTGCTGAAGGTTGCGTTCTTAACAATGGAAAGCTTTGCGCAGTCCATAACGATTTTTCTGTTTTGTGACATAATAATCATAACAATTACCTCTCTTAATGTTGTTTTGGTTGTGATTGAGTTACTGTGTGTCGTACAGCGCGCGGAGCATTTCAATAAGCTCCTCGCGGGATACTCCCGCCAGCCGCGCCGCATCCATGGCGTTTGCAAGGTGCTGCTCCAAAAGCCGCAGGTGCTGCTCGCGTACCATTTCCCTGTCCTGCGGATTTACAATGTAGCCCTTGCCCTGAACCGAGGTTATAAGCCCCTCCTCCGCAAGCTGCTCATAAGCCTTCATGGTTGTGATTACGCTGATTTTAAGGTCGCGCGCCAGCCCCCGTATCGACGGCAGATACTCGCCCTCGCGGATTTGCCCGTTCATAATCTCCTCCTTGTACTGCGAGGCTATCTGCTTGTAAATAGGCTCGTCAGAGTTCTGGAGTATTTTCAAGATATCACACTCCTTTCAAGGTGTTAATATGTGATATATACAGTATAAACTGTTTTTGCAGATTTGTCAAGGGGTCTGCGAAAAAAATTTTCCTGCCGCCGTTGTGATTTTTGCAAAAGTTTTCACCTGTGATTTGTGCAAAATCCACACAAGCTTGTCGCAAAGCGTCATATCAAGCGAAATCGTACGGAAAAATCTGCCCGAAGCTCCGAAAAAATATGTGCATTTTGGTAAAAAACAAACGCCGCCTCACTTGACATTTTCGTTATTTTGTTGTAAAATAAAATTGGCTTTTCGTATGCGCCGGAAAGATATTTCCCGTGTGCGAATAAATGCCCGCGTTTATTATATATTTCATAATTATATATGACGTAGAGGCGGCTTTAATATATATTTTCAATGGGGATAAAATCTGATGCGTCTTTGGCGGCGTTTGGCTTTGCCAAAGGGTTTACATATATCACGGCGACTGCCGCGGTATCTCAGAAAGAATGCTTGTCGTGCTGATGTACGGCTGTGCATTTTTGCGCATTTCCGATAGTTTGTTATGTATATTATTCCCGCCGAATATTAAATTAAGGAGGGAAAATCGACGATGGTTGAAACCTATGTTGCAATACTTATCGGTGTTGCAGCGTTCCTCGTCGGCGCTGTTGCGTGCGGTTTTGTGTGCTTTAAGCTCGGAATAAAACACCGTATCAAAACCGCAGAAGCTCAATTTGAATCAGCGGAAAAGGAAGCGGCACGAATTGTTGAAGAAGCAGCCGAAAAGGCTGAAACGCTCAAAAAGACAGCCCTGCTTGAAGCCAAGGATGATATCTACAAAATGCGAACCGAAGCAGAAAAGGACATCCAGCGGCGCGAGGCAGAGGCAGAGCGCGAGCTGAAAGACCGCAGAAGCGAGATATCACGCTTTGAGCGCAGACTTCAGCAGAAAGAGGAAAATCTCGACAAGAAAACCGACAAGATTGAAAAGCTGGAGGAACAGCTCCACGCAAAGCACAAAAAGGCAGACGAAAAGGTCGCCGAGGCAGAACAGCTCAAGGCAAGCCAGATGGATATTCTGGAGAAGATTTCGGGCTTTACTACCGCACAGGCAAAGGAGCACCTGCTTATGATGCTTGACAGCGAGCTTACACACGAAAAGGCTGTAAAGCTTGCCGCATTTGAGCAGAAGCTCAAGGATGAGTCCGATGAAAAGGCTCGTCAGTACATTTCGCTTGCAATTGCAAGACTTGCCGCAGATACCGTATCCGAAACGGCGGTATCCGTTGTGGCAATTCCCAACGACGAGATGAAAGGCCGCATAATCGGTCGTGAGGGACGCAATATACGCGCCCTTGAAACACTCACGGGCGTTGACCTTATCATTGATGACACACCCGAGGCTATCACGCTTTCGTGCTTTGACCAGGTAAGACGCGAAATCGCAAGAATCGCACTTGAAAAGCTTATTCAGGATGGCAGAATCCACCCCGCGCGCATTGAGGAAACCGTTGAAAAGGCGCGCAGAGAGGTTGAACTGCGAATCAAGCAGGAGGGCGAACGCGCTGTAATGGAGACCAATGTAAACGGTCTGCACCACGAGCTTCAGCGCCTGATAGGCAGACTGAAGTACCGCACATCTTACAGACAGAATGTGCTTAACCACTCAATCGAGGTTGCTCATCTTGCGGGAATTATGGCAAGCGAGCTTGGCGTTGACGCAGCGCTTGCAAGACGCGCAGGTCTGCTGCACGATATAGGCAAGGCGCTCAACCATGAGATTGACGGCTCTCATGTACAGATTGGCGTTGATGTGTGCAAGAAGTACAATGAGAATCCCGAGGTTATTCACGCGATTGAGGCTCACCACGGCGACGTAGAGTGCAGAACGGTTATCGCAGCGCTTGTACAGGCAGCCGACGCAATCAGCGCCGCAAGACCCGCTGCAAGAAGCGAGAATTACGAGAACTACATCAAGC
>JBJESB010000058.1:0-3768 GCA_051882575.1 Oscillospiraceae bacterium | reverse complement strand
ATGACACCCAAAATCATCTTCAAGCAGCGCGACCGTCCTGCGAAAGCAAAACACCCATACGCAGCCGTAAGAAATGCGGAACACCTGCGGTACATAGGAGAGCGCGACGGTGTTGCGAAAACCGAAACCGAAGAACATCTCCGTTACCTCGGCAATCGTCCGGGAGCTGCGGTCAATGCCGACACCGGAAACGGCTTGTTTGGCTATATCAATAACGAGTATTACCCTAGCTGTTCAATGGAGGCGGCACAGAGCCATATCCGAAAGATGACCACTCCGTATCGCAATATATTTCGCTGCGTGTTTTCATTCACTCCCGAAACAGCAGAGGAAGCCGGACTATACTCCCTGTCCGATTGGCAGAGTTTTGCGCGAAAACAGATAGGCGTTATCGCAAAGCACATGAATATGGACGCGACCAACATTGAGTGGTTTGCCGCCGTTCACCTCAAGGAAGGACAGCCGCATATCCACATAATGTATTGGGACAAAGCGCAGAGCGTTTACATAAACAAAGTTGCTCCCGAAACCTGCGACAAAATACGGGTTGAGGTTATTAAGAATACCTACCACGATTTCTATGTGAACCTGCGGAGCAAGGAGAACGAGCTGCTAGGTCAGTTCAAAACAGAGGTTGGAAAGGAAACCGGTGCCGCCCCTGTTCTTGACGAAATTGCTGAACGGCTTGAAAAAATACGCTCCATGCTGCCGAAAACAGGTCGCCTTGTTTACGCATATATGCCGCAGCCTGTCAAGGACGAGATAAATGCGCTTACAACATTCATTATTCAGAGCAGCGACGAGGCAAAGCGGCTCTATGAACAGCTTATCGAAACCCGCCGTACCTACAATGAAACGCTGCACAGTACCGAAACCGATTGGGGAAAATATCAAATAGCCAAGTATGCCGGAAAGATGAACGACGATATTTATACCGCCGCAGGAAATGCCATAATTAAGGCAATAAGACAAGCGGAACGGGCAACTCAGAACAATCCGCGCGGACAGTTCGTAAACAACAGACCGCATACGGTCAACACCGAAAAACTGCTGCTTGCCGTACTTACCGTAATACGCAACGCAGAGCGCGACAGCAACAATGCGCTGAACGAAGTCAGCCGTATTGCTTTTGGCAGAGGCGACTTATCGCGGGAAGCTATCGCAGATATACTCTACAAACTTGCGGACAAGCAGAACACAGCCGAATTCTAAAGAAAGGACTTGTTACTATGTCAGAAATCACTAACCCTATTCTTTTTTCGATAACTAAGAACGCAGGAATTATTGACCGCTATTGCAAGGAACGCGGCATTAAGCCTACCAAAATCACATTCTCCGGTCCGACAGATTTGCAGGACGTTGTTAATTCCGATCTCCGCAATATGCGCTTTCATGACGTTTATATTTTTGATACGGCTCTTTGCGGGGACAGCGCAGAATTTCTCAACTGTATGAAAGCGGCGCAGTTTCAGACGGACGCGCGTATCGTTGTCTATGCCGCAGAGCATTACGCGGGTGACGATTTGCTTGACGGTCTTATCAGTATCGGTATAACCAACATAGTGGCGAGATACGATGAAAATGATATTGAGGAAAACATCAAGCTGATGATGAACGACCTTGCTGAATGTCTAAGCGAGGACGGTTTATCCCATAAGAAATGGCGGAGATACCAGCGTGGCTATGACCCGGCGGCAGAGGCACGATATGAACAGGCTCTCCGTGAAAAAGAAGCTGCCAAGCCCACATTCGCAAATGCAAAGCTGAAAATAGCCGTGATCGGCGCACAACCGCGCATAGGAACAACGACTACCGCGATACATATAGCGGATTATTTTGTAAAGCACAAGGCGACGGCAGCTATCTGCAATTCTGCCGGCTCCGACGCAAGCGACCTTCAGCTTGATATGCTCTGCGATATGTACAACGGCGTGAACGACGGCGACCACATCTTCACAAACGGAATTTCGTTCTATAAGAAAGGTGCTGCTCCCGCAGAGGTAAATGTTATAATACATGATTTCGGAGCGATACGCGCGGAAACAGCAAGTCAGCTTGTGGGTTTTGATTTGATATACCTTGTCGGCGGTGTGTCATGGAGCGAGATTTGGATGACATACGCGGCGCAGAGTATGATGCCGCAGATAAATTACAAGGTGCTTGTGCCGTTTGCCGACAGCTCCGTCCTTGACCGCAGTATAGAGATAGAGGACGAGGGCTGTTCCACAATAGAAAAGGTGTTATCCGGGCAGAATTTCTCAGATATAATCTGCCTGCCTTATGCCGCCGAGGACTTTTCCTCCGAGGAATTTGAGAGCCTTTTCGACAAGGAATTTAACGGATACAGAGATACCACCATTGCTGAATAAATAAATACCCTGCGTTGTCGGTGCTTGCCGGCGGCGCAGGGCATTTTTGTTATTCATAAAGGAGTGTCCGCCCACAAGTTATCGCTGGAGCAGCTCACTTAAATTTAGCAGAGCTACGGCTTTGTCCTTTGGCAAACACCTATAATTCTCCAGAAGCAGCCGTTCTTCTTGCGTGGGAAACATAACCTCGTCGCTCTCATTAAACAATTCTGCGAGCGTTATACCTAAAGGCTCAATAAGCCGCGAGAGTGTTTCGACCGTTGGCTGCCGTTTTCCCAGCTCAATACTGCTGATATGGTTTTGAGAGATACCTGTGTCTTTCGACAGCTTGTATATCGTGATTTTCTTGGTTTCCCTTATAAATCGCAGCTTGTTTCCAACATTCATATCCAGCACCTCTGCATGACCCATATATACTGTATTGCCTACACTTATATTATAGTATATTATCCAAAAGAATATAATGTATATCAAGGTGTAGTCAATAGTATTATTTAGGTGTAGTTTTGTGTAAAATTACCATTGATAATAAGGTGTAAAGTGTGATAGTATTAGTACATATACTGAGATAAGACGAAAAGAGGTACACTATGAAACGACATTTTTCAGCTATTTTACTGGCATTATTATTTATAACCGGCTGCACAGACCGCGCCAATGTTCCCATACAAGCAAGCGCAACGATAGTATCGACTACAATATCATCTTTCAGCGATGATGAAAGCAGCGAAGAACCCACAACAAGCACCTCGTCCGAAATTATTGAACCTACGCAAGCCATATCTTCAGAACCCACACAAGAACCGGAACCGAACATCACATCTACCGAATCACCCGCTCCGGAAACCACCCACGCAGCAACCACTCCAACCACCACTACAACAATCGAGATCGCCGCAGAAACGCCTGTTGAATATCAAGAGCTGATAGTCCACTTTATCGACGTTGGGCAAGGCGACAGCACATTTATAGAGCTGCCAAACGGAGAAACTATGCTTATCGACGCAGGAGAGCGCGAGTACGGAGATAAAGTAGTTGACTATATTTATAGTCAAGGCTATGACACGCTGGACTATGTTGTAGCGACCCATCCGCACAGCGACCATATAGGCGGCATGACAGACGTACTTAATACTCTCCCAGCCGATAATTTCTACATGACATCGTATGTAAACCCCACCCAGACCTTTGACGATATGCTTACCGCAGTAGAGAACAACGGAGCTGCCGCGCATGAGGTAATGTCAGGATCGGTCATACTTGATGAACCCGAATTGCTTGTTGAGGTAGTTGCGCCGAAAGCGATTGCAGAGGATAGCAATAACAATTCTGTTGTCATTAAGCTCACTTACGGCGAGAACAAATTTCTTTTCACAGGCGACGCAGAGAAAGCCGAGGA
>JBJESB010000057.1:0-3768 GCA_051882575.1 Oscillospiraceae bacterium | reverse complement strand
CAGCTTCTACCTTAATGCTCTTTGCTGCGGAATAGTCACTAAGCTTCTTGTTAACGGAATCATAAGCCGCAACGAAATAGTAGTAGGTCTTGCCTGCTGTTACTGTTGTATCGGTGTAGGTTGCAGATGTCACAGCTTTAAGTAGGGTCTTTGTACCTGTTGCTGTATCTGCGCGGTAAATGCGGTAGCTTGTCGCGCCCGTTACCTTGTTCCATGCAAGAGTTACGCTGCTGCCGTCGGTTGTAATAGTCGAAATAACAGGAGCAGCAATTGCAGCTTCTACCTTAATGCTCTTTGCTGCGGAATAGTCACTAAGCTTCTTGTTAACCGAATCATAAGCCGCAACGAAATAGTAGTAAGTCTTGCCTGCTGTTACTGTTGTATCGGTGTAGGTTGCAGATGTAACAGCTTTAAGCAGGGTCTTTGCGCCTGTTGCGCTGTCTGCACGGTAAATACGGTAGCTGGTTGCACCCGTTACCTTGTTCCATGCAAGCGTTACACTGCTGCCGTCGGTTGTGATAGAAGAAATTGACGGAGCCGCGAACGCAGACTGTACCGTAATGCTCTTTGCTGCGGAATAATCACTAAGCTTCTTGTTAACGGAATCATACGCAGCTACAAAGTAGTAGTAAGTCTTGCCTGCTGTTACTGTTGTATCGGTGTAGGTTGCAGATGTAACAGCTTTAAGCAGGGTCTTTGCGCCTGTTGCTGTATCTGCGCGGTAAATGCGGTAGCTTGTCGCGCCTGTTACCTTGTTCCATGCAAGAGTTACACTGCTGCCGTCGGTTGTGATTGTCGAAATAACCGGAGCAACAAGAACTGCGGGAACAGTAACCTTAGCAGCGTCGGAGTATTCACTAAGCTTCTTGTTTACGGAATCATAAGCAGCTACAAAGTAGTAGTAGGTCTTGCCTGCTGTTACCGTGGAATCTGTGTATGTGGTGGCAGCCACGCCCTTGAGCAGAGTCTTTGCGCCTGTTGCTGTATCTGCGCGGTAAATGCGGTAGCTGGTTGCGCCTGTTACCTTGTTCCATGCAAGAGTTACACTGCTGCCGTCGGTTGTGATTGTCGAAATAACCGGAGCAACAAGAACTGCGGGAACAGTAACCTTAGCAGCGTCGGAGTATTCGCTGAGCGTTGCGGTTTTGGAGTTATAAGCCGCAACGAAATAGTAGTAAGTATTGCCCGCTGTTACGGTTGTATCGGTATAAGTTGTTGTTGTGACTGCTTTAAGCAGGGACTTTGCGCCTGTTTCGCTGTTCGCTCTGTAAATGCGGTAGCTGGTTGCGTTGGGGAATGCGTCCCATGTAAGCGTTACCTTGCCGTCGCCTGCGGTCGCCTTAACGTTCACGGGCTTTTCAGGAGCGGTTGTAAAGGACTGGTAAGCGTAAAACCCTATATTCTCATCGTAACTTGTTCCTGCTTTTTCACCGTTGATGGTTACGGGAGTGGAATTGACGAATGAAAGATTCACGTCAGCAGAAAGCAGTATTGTAACGGTGTACTTCTTGCCTGCCTCGAATTTGTCGTTCTCGCCCAGCAGAGTATTGCCGCAAGACCACTCTACGCTGATAACGGAATATCCGCCCACCTTATCTACGATTTTGCATTCAAAAGAGGGAGTTTCGCCGACAACCGGCGCGGTAATCTCCAGAGACGGTGCAATTTCGACCTGCGGGAAGTAAACTAACACTTTTTCCTTTTTCACCTTGTTCAGCTCTGTAACACCTATGCTGTCGGGTTTCTCGTCAAGCTCAATCTGTGAAAAATTGTTTATACCTCCGCATGAAACCACTGCCTCCCAGAGCTGCCAGCCGTCTGCATCGTACTTTTTGCCTGCCTCCTGCGGAACAGCATTAAGCAAATCATTTAAATGGTCGGTGATTGTTCTTGGATCACCATTTTCATCAAATAAATTGCTTCCTATATAAGAATTTTTATCAATTTTTTCGTTTGTGTTGGGGTCTACCGCCGTAACATTGATACTACCCTGTTCGGTCAGAGTTAATACACTTTCATGAGGATGCTCCAGCAGATAATCAGAAACTGATTTCATCGCATCAGACTGATATGTGTAAAAAGAGAGGTTGCTATTATCAAAAGGAACTACTCTCCAGATGCTTTTTGCATTTGCGGTGTACAAAGCAATCAGCGCCTTGTTCGTTGTGGATTGCCCCTGATTTACTATCTGATAATCAATTAAATCCTTGGTATCGAATTGGCTGTTTGTACCATTACCGCAAACGTTCGCCATGACGTTTCTGCAAAGGAAAAGGTTGCTTGTGTCAAGGTCTTCGTTTTCGGTAACCCATGCAGCTATCTCATCCCAGACAGCCTTTTCGGTTGTCATTTCAGAGCTGCTGATTTGGAAGAATCTCGTTTCCTCATCCGCATACGCATAGCACAGATAAAAGGAATCATCCTCCGTGTCCAGCCAATCCTCATTGTCTTTTCTGACAGTTAACGTTTTGTTGCTGCCGTCAGACTCTTTTTCCTGTACCAGAACCGCGTTTCTCACGGGGATATCAAAGGTCTTGTACTCGGGGTTCAGCTGCAGTATGGTTATGCCGTTTTCAAATATATCTTTTGCTTTGTCCTCGGCGACTGTATCAATGTCCGCGCTGTATAAGCCGGCGAATGCTTCCATGCCTACGGTTATTATCTCACTGTCGGCGGAAGATGTGACCGATTTGACATTGCTCTCCACAAGAGAAGAGTGACTAACAATAGTAGAATTTAAACCAGGAACACCATACCAAGCGGTGCATGAGTAATGATCTATAAGCGGACTTGCAGTTAAACCATATTCGGACAGGGAGATTTCAAGCGGAAATGTCGATGTAGGTTTGACAGATTCAATGCTTATACTCGTCGTGGAAGGGTCCTGGGTGGTGACAATATACTTGTGCTGTGCACTTATTTTAATATCAGTATAGTCAGTGTAGGGGGGACCATCTAAACGGTCAATTTCTCTCACCAACATGTCTCCGGAAACCGATTCTACTCTGGTGCCGGAATCTATAATCACGCCACTGGAATAACTTGAATAGTTATAATATACACTCCACAAGCTGTTGGAATTGAGATTACCGGATACCAAGGTGTCAGATTGGAAATTGGCATAATCCAATTCTTTTGAAGTAACTCCGTTATAAACGGTGATACCTCCGTAAATATTCGCCGACGCCGTAAGCGGCAGCGCCGTTGCTGCAATCGAGCCGGCAAGCACCATGGCAAGCAGCCCCTTTAGTCGTTTCCTGAACAAATTATATCATCCTTTCTGAAAGCATAAATTGCCATTGTTATTACTATTTTACACCAAAAATACCACCGTGTCAATAGAATTTCACAAGTTTCATAACAACTCACCCGAAAAGGTGAAAAACGGGCAAAATTTCGCTTATCTATTGGCAAAACCTCAATCGCGGTAATATGGCTTTTGTGACATTCTGCAAGGTATGATATGAAGAAAAATACCTCGTCGGCAACCCAGTTTTTCGTTATTTTTCCACTGCATCTCCGCTGTCGATTTCGCCGCGATATCCGCGGGACGGCTTGGCGGATACTTTTGCTCTGTATTAAAAATATTAGCCCGGGCTCACAATGTGCGAGAGCCCGGGCTTTTTTGTGCAGCTATTTTTTGATGCCGATTGATAAGTTTTATATTACCCCGTATCTTTTATGAAACAGTAATGCTCTTTGCTGCGGAGTACGCGCTTAACGTACCCGTTGCAGAGTTGTACGCCGCAACGAAATAGTAGTAGGTCT